>DALYUO010000071.1:292-10145 GCA_031981225.1 Pararcticibacter sp. | reverse complement strand
GCTAAAAAAATGTCCTTACGAGTCCGTTAAAGGAAGGCATTCTGAAGTAAGACGCTGCTTCATACTTTTCCTGGTTCAGAGTACTGTTGCTATTGTTTAGGGTGAGTAATATAGCCAGCAATACAGGTACCAGCAGGATGATGAAGGGAGATAGAAGATTCTTCGGCGTTTTCATTTTGCTTAATATTGATGATCCAAAGCAACGCTAACTTTTCGTTATTTGAAAATTATTTAGACTAAGGGCAGAGAATATTAGATGAACGGTTGATTTTGCCTTATAAGAGACACTCAGGAGTGTTAAGAAAAAACGCGTTCTTCGGTAGTCCCTGAAAGATTATGGTACCTAATAAAAACGGATGCTTTAAATAAGTCCGGTACCAGGGGTAATTAGTTCGGTGTTAAACACTCTTGTCTCGAACTCAGTGACCGGTCTTTTGCTTTCTATTAATTGAATCAGCAGTTCGGTGGCGGCTTTGCCCATCTCAAAAGCGGGCTGCCTTACGGCAGTAATGCCTGGCATAAAGAGATCAACAACATTCGCGTTGGTAAAGCCGGCGATAGCAAGGTCTGAAAGACAGTGGGGCACAAGCTTTTTAATCGCCATCAGGCATCCGGTGCTTATTTTATCCTGCGCAATAAATATGGCTTTAGGCGGATCTTCCATTTCGAATAGCTCCTTAATTACCTGATCGATCTCTTCCTGTTCAATACCCCTGTATTTGCCATACTTTATATAATCTTCATTAAAAGGCAAACCGTGCTTTTCCAGGGCTGCCTTATATCCTTCGAGGCGTTCCCGAGTGATCGACAGATGTGCTGCATTTGTTACATGAGCAACTTTTTTATGCCCGAGGCCTATGAGGTATTCTGTGGCATCGAAAGCGCCTTTAAAATTATCTGCAATGACCTTGTGTGTCTGGATTTCTTCGGTTACGCGGTCAAACATTACAATCGGAAGGCCTTGTTCGTGCAGCGACTTTAGATAAGATATATCTGAACTTTCAGATGACAGGGAGATTAAAAGACCATCTACCGATCGTGAGGCGAGGTGTTCCACATTTAGTACTTCACGATCCAGCCGCTCATGGCTTTGCGTAATTATAACATGGTAGTCCCTGTTATATGCCACGGATTCGATTCCGTTAATTGCTTGTGAAAAGAAGTTATTAGCAATTTCAGAAACAATAACGCCAATTGAATGGCTTCTCCGCTCTTTAAGACTTAACGCTATAGGATTCGGGCGGTAATTTATTTTTTCAGCGTATTCAAGTACAACCTTTTTGGTTTCTTCACTGATCTCGTAGCCTCCCCTCAGCGCTCTTGAAACGGTTGAGGTTGAGAGTCCTAATGCTTTCGCTATATCTTTAATAGTTACGGTATTAAACTTCATTGGTTACCTCCTGATTGCTGAATAAAATGCTAAGATAATTATATTTTATCCAAAGCCCGCATCGGTTTACTCTGCACGACGCAACGGAATTAAAAGAACATATTGTTAATAATAAAAGCGTGTCTGAGCGAGGAAATTAAAATGAAAAGTCGGAATCGATTGCGGGAACGATTGCGTAAAAATATATTCCGTTCTTCTAAAAGATTGTTAATAAAGTGATTAATATTGTTTGTTAGGAGTTATAAACCAGAATAAAAGTTATACAACAAGTATGTCGTATTCATTCTTTAAATGATTGTATTTATACAAGAAATATTAGAATGAGATAGCCAAAATGCAGCAGCTTGGTGAAGCTAACGATAATACCAAAGTTTACATCAATAGTATTATAAACATATTACAGTGAGGGCGCGTAAACGTGTACAAAGAGGAGAATAAAAATATGAAAGGGGAGCTTTATGATTTTTAGAACGATATTATGTATAGGTCTGATTTCTGGGTTTGCAAGCTATGCTTTTTCGCAGCAGCTTGCATTTCCCGGAGCGGAAGGCTTTGGTAAATATACAACGGGGGGAAGAGGCGGAAAGGTGTTGATTGTCAGTAACCTGAATGATGATGGAGAAGGGAGCTTAAGAAAGGCTATTCTGGCAAAGGGAGCCAGGATCATCGTTTTTACAGTCTCAGGAACAATTGCTCTTGAATCTCCTCTCGACATAAATAAAGGAGACCTCACCATTGCAGGCCAGTCCGCACCGGGCGATGGAATCTGTATTAAAAATTATCCTGTTAGCATAAAATCAGATAATGTAATAATCCGCTATATCAGGTTTCGGATGGGGGATGAAAAAAAGATCGGTGCCGATGCATTAGGAGCAAACAAAGGCAACAATAACATCATAGTTGATCATTGCTCTATGAGTTGGGCGACTGACGAGTGTGCTTCTTTTTACCGGAACAGTAATTTCACTCTTCAATGGTGCATTATATCCGAGAGCCTGAACTCATCAGTACATCAAAAGGGTGAGCATGGCTACGGTGGTATATGGGGTGGCGAGGGAGCTACCTTTCATCATAACCTGATTGCCAGTCACAAAAGCCGGACACCACGTTTCAGCGGATCAGCTACAACGCCAAACACGGAAAACGAGCTGGTCGACTTTACCAATAACGTCATCTATAACTGGGAGGCGAACAGTGTATATGGAGGCGAAAAAGGCCGGTATAACATAGTTAATAATTACTTTAAGCCGGGGCCTGCAACCGCGTCGTCAAAGAGGACCCAGATCCTGAATCCATGGTCGCCATACGGGCGGTTTTATTTAAACGGGAACCATCTTGACGGTAACAAAGCCATATCGAAGGATAACTGGGGGGGCGTTAAAGCCAATCATCCAGATTCAGCGAGGACTTTAAATCCCTTCAAAGTAGAATCCCTGGCGTGCCAGAATCCAGAGAAAGCTTATACAGCAGTATTAGATTTTGCGGGTGCCAGCTTCCGGCGGGATGCAATAGATACGCGGATTGCAAATGAAGTAAAGAGCGGCAGTTCGGGACTGGGTAAACAAAAAAACGGGATTATCGACTCGCAGAACGACGCGGGCGGATGGCCTGAGCTGAAGTCGCAGCCAGCTCCCACAGATACCGATAACGATGGAATGCCTGATGCATGGGAAAAAAAGAACGGCTTAAATCCCTCAGATCCTCTCGACTCTTCTGCCTATACAATAGATAAGAATTACACGAACGTTGAAATTTATCTTAATAACTTATTATCAATAAAATAGATATGAAAAGGTATGTTTTTTTCTTTTTGTCTGCTTTGATTTTAATGTCGTTTGCTTTAATACAGAATAAAAAGATAACCTTGTGGATGATTGGTGATTCTACAATGTCTGTGAAGCAACCAAAAGCCTTCCCGGAAACTGGATGGGGCATGCCCTTCTCAACTTTTTTCAATAAAAAGGTAACGGTAGATAACCGTGCTGTAAATGGTCGCAGTACGCTTTCATTTATAACTGAAAACCGTTGGAAAGCCGTATACGATAATTTAGAGGCAGGTGATTATGTGTTTATTGAGTTTGGGCACAACGATGAAAAGCTTAATAAGCCAGGTGTTGGCACCTCAATAGATCAGTATAAAGCCAATCTTGCAAAATTTATAGACGAAGCCAGATTAAAGAAGGCGATCCCTGTGTTACTAACTCCAATTGCGAGACGTAATTTTATCGAAGGGAAGCTTGTTGACACTCATCTGGGATATCCTGATGCAATGAGGAAGGTTGCCGACAGCCTGAATGTGCCTTTAATCGACATGCAGAAGAAGACCGAAAAGTTGCTGACTTCTCTTGGCGAGGAAGGATCTTTAAAACTGTTTAATCATGTGGCGCCAGGCAACGAAAATTACCCGGAGGGAAAAAAAGATGACACGCACCT
Organism: Pararcticibacter sp.; assembly: GCA_031981225.1. Classification (GTDB taxonomy): domain Bacteria; phylum Bacteroidota; class Bacteroidia; order Sphingobacteriales; family Sphingobacteriaceae; genus Arcticibacter. Next base: position 6,322 of record DALYUO010000071.1, on the reverse strand, counting down.
CAGTCCCGAAGGAGCTAAGCAAATCGCCGGTCTTGCTGCAGAAGGAATGCGGGAATTGAAAATTGATCTGACGGGCTGTCTAAGAAAGAAGTAGAACGTTAGGGATCTATTGTTTCAATCTTAAAGAGCGGATATGGACAGGAATATGAAGGGTCTTCTTTGCCTCGTATGTTGCATTTTAATGTCTTTTGTTTATCTGAAAAAGGAGCCCGTTAAAGTGTACCTTATTGGCGACTCCACTGTTGCTGATTATTCGCTCGAACCAGACTATAAAACCAGGCGCTATCCCTTAACGGGATGGGGACAGGTTTTTCAACAGTTTCTGCGTCGTGATAATTTAGTTCATTTAAAAGGGATTATACATGCTGATAGTGCAGTTGTTGACGATAGGGCTAAAGGAGGGAGAAGTACCCGAACCTTTTTCGAAGAAGGACGATGGGCCGAGGTTTATAAACTGTTAAAGAAGAACGATGTTGTTATGATTCAGTTCGGACATAACGATGCCTCAGCAGAAAAGCCCGAGCGGTATGTGAACATCACCGGATACAAAGAATATCTGAGGCTTTTTATAAATCAATCCAGGAGTAAGGGAGCCTGGCCCGTGTTAATCACACCAGTGACAAGGAATTATCCCTGGAACGGAGGAAAACTGGGGAGTGCTCACGGTGACTATCCTCAGGCGATGGAAGATGTCGCTAAGGAGCTGCGTGTCCCTCTGATTAATCTGACTAAGTTGTCGGCAGATTACTTTACGATGAAAGGCCAGGACTATGTTACCTCCAGGTATTTTATGAATCTGCCTGCAGGAGCGTACGAAGCTTATCCTGGCGGGCAAAAAACAATACACATTTTCAGACTGAAGGTGCCACTGAAGTTGCACGTTTAGTCTTTCAGGGTTTGAAGAAACTGTCGGGTAATAAATAAAATACTATGAAAAAGGTGTTTCTTACGCTTATCTCTTTTATTGCAAGCTTGTTTGTTGTCGCTCAGGAGAGACATTTCACTGTGGCTCAGGACGGCAGCGGGAATTTTAAAACCGTTCAGGAAGCGATTAATGCTGTTCCCGACTTTCGTAAAGTGCAGACTGTCATCTTCATAAAGAATGGAGTATATAAGGAAAAACTGATCCTTGCTCCATCCAAGAAAATGGTGAAACTGGTAGGAGAGAGCGTTGAAAAAACAATCCTCACCTATGATGATTATAACCAGAAGAAAAATATTTTTGGAGAGGAGAAAGGAACGTCAGGTTCAGCGAGCTTCTATATTTATGGCGACGACTTCAGTGCCGAAAGCATCACTTTTGAGAATTCGTCAGGACCAGTAGGCCAAGCGGTAGCGGTTTGGTCGGCAGGAGACAGGATGAAATTTAAGAACTGCAGGTTTTTAGGTTTTCAGGATACTCTTTATACCTATGGATATGGCAGCCGGCAATATTATACGGATTGCTATATTGAAGGCACTGTCGACTTTATATTTGGGTCGTCTACAGCAGTGTTTAATAACTGCGATATCTTTTGCAAGAAGCAAGGTTATGTAACCGCAGCTTCTACGCCCGACTCTACAAAGTATGGATACGTATTTCTGAACTGCCGGATCAAAGGGGATGCTCCTGAGAATTCTTTCTATCTGGGACGCCCCTGGCGTCCTTATGCCAAAGTAGTTTTCATCAACTGCGAGCTGGGTAAGCATATAAAACCCGAAGGCTGGAATAACTGGGGTAAGGAGAGTAATGAAAAAACTGCATATTATGCAGAGTATAATAACAAGGGTGAAGGTTTTAAACCTAAACATAGGGTTAGCTGGTCTCATCAATTGACTAAAGAAGGAGCCAGAGAATATACGATAGAGAAGATATTCCGGGGATGGAACCCGGAATAATTGTTCGTGCAGTTTGAATTGTTATTTCAGCTCGAGTGCAAACTCCTCTGATGGATTGCGCACTTTCTTCATATTGACAAGCCAGTCGTTTTCGGCGTCCCGATAGCCGACAGCCAATATGGTAACACTTCTCAATCCTTTCTCGCGGAGGTTTAAAAGTTCATCAAGCTGATCGCTGTCGAAACCCTCCATCGGTGTGGAATCAATTTTAAGTTCGGCCGCTTCAGCAATTGCGAGGGCAAAGCCTATATAGGCCTGACGCGCTGTATGAACGAAATTTTCATCAGCGGACTGATTGAGGTACACAGATTTCAGCATATCGGTGTAATTTTTGAATTGTTCTGGTGGAAGGCTTCTTTCCTCCGTAATTCTGTTAAAGATTGAGTCTATCCTTTCTTTCGTGTACTTGTCCCACGCGGCGAAAACAAGGAGATGAGAACAGTCGGCAACAGTCTGCTGACCTTTTGCAATTGGAACGATTTTTTCTTTGAGCTCCTGATTGCTGATGACAATCACTCTAAACTGCTGTAGCCCTGACGATGTTGGGGCGAGCCTGGCGGCTTCAACGATTTTCTTAATTTCTTCTTCTCCTACTTTCCGGGAAGGGTCGTATTTTTTAGTGGCATATCGCCATTGTAAATTATCTAAAAGTGACATTTCTTATATCGTAAATTAGCTATTTGTGACTATTAATTTTACTTCGATATTGCCTCTCGTTGCATTCGAATACGGGCACACCTGATGTGCTTTTTCAATCAGGTTTTGTGCCTCTTCTCTGGTTACACCTGGAATATTTGCCTGTAATTCTACAGCAAGGCCGTAGCCGCCATTATCCAGTTGTCCGATAGTAACTTTTGCAGTTACACTTGTCTCTCCTGCTTTTATCTTTTCGTTCTTTATAACAAGATTGAGAGCGCTGTCAAAACAGGCAGAGTAACCTGCAGCGAATAATTGTTCCGGGTTTGTATAATTATCATTTGCCCCGCCTAAAGCCTTAGGAGCTCTGACTTCTAAATCCGGTACTCCATCATCTGATTGAACATGACCGTTACGGCCTCCTTTTGCAGTTGCTACTGCAGAATACAATGATTTCATATATAATAATGATTTTCTATTTGAGATTTTTGGTAAGATCAAGGATCTTATTTATCGTGTGATGCAATTGCACCAGTTCCTCAGGGCTGATATTTAACGAAGCGAGGAATTTCTGCGGGACTGCACACGCAGGCTCCCGTAATTGTTTTCCCTCTTTTGTCAGAGAAATTTCTACTACACGTTCATCGGCAGTACTTCGCGTTCTCTTAATTAGTCCTTTTTGTTCAAGTCTTTTTAACATAGGAGTTAAAGTTCCTGAATCCAGATATAATCTCTCCCCTAACTGATTGACACTTTGCTTTTTATGTTCCCATAATATAAGCAGGACGAGATATTGCGGGTAAGTAATATCAAGTTCGTCAAGTATAGGTCTGTAACGCTGATTGATCTGCCTTGAGAGGGCATAGACGGAAAAACATACCTGCTTATCGAGGCATACCATTTCATCTTCTTTTCCTTTTTCCACGTCACAAAAATAAACATTGTGCACAATTTAATTTTGTGCTTTATGTTTTTCTTTTGTCATTTTGCTTGTGGCCGGGATTGCTTTAGGTCAAGCTAAAATATTGCCTGAGAAGGCGTTTTACCGATAGAAGCTGTTTAGAAGCGGAATACTACTTCAGCGGTTCAACCCTGAACCAGTCATAATCAGCCCAACCCGAGTCGTTAGTCTCCGTATCGCGAGACGCGAATAATCCAACCTTGGCGCCTATCCATTTCCCTGGCGTGGCTGTGAATACCGGTCCCGCGCTGATGAACGTTTTGCCGTCTGTACTATAGCTGAACTGGCATTTCGCTGCCGCTGTAACGGTCACCCGAAGGTATGCAGTGTTGCTTTTTAATTTAGTTACAGCAGTTTCTTTCTCGGTAGCACCCTTATCGGCTTTTTCGCATACCCCCTGAATAAGGTATAATCCGTCTTTTTTACTTCTTATGAAAATGTCAGCATAGCTTAATCCCATGATCACGAGCCCTGTTTTTTCGTTCTCGAGCTTTGGATTAGGAGTAAACGTCACTTTTGCTGTTGCCATGAACTCATCTGCCGGGAACTTCTGTAGAAGAATGTTTGGTACGTCCCAAAGGTTTTTAGCCTCTTCCGGTATTTTGTGAGTGTAAAGCCTTAATACTCCTTTAGCAGAGTTGGTAAATGCCCATGTAGCCTGTGGGTTTGCCTGCCATTGGTTGAAGGTGCACTACGCGACCATAGGCTTCCTTGTCCTGGAAATGCAGGAACCAGTCTTCACCTGTTTGTGTGTCAACCCAGGCTCCCTGGTGAGGACCGTTTACGGGCGACTTCCCCTGATCCATCACCACTTTCCGTTCATAAGGTCCGTAAATGTTTTTAGACCGTAATACCAGCTGCCAGCCCGTTGGTACCCCTCCCGCAGGCGCGAAGATGTAGTAGTAGCCGTTTCTCTTGTAAAACTTGGGACCTTCTATGGTTGGGTCGTTTTCGTGCCCATCGTAAACAATAACACCTTCGTCGAGTGTTTTGATGCCTTCTGTATTCAACTTCTTTACAGCAATCACGCTTTTTATTCCTGCCCGGCTTCCCGCGTAAGCATAAACAAGGTATACTTTTCCGTCTTCATCCCATAAAGGACAAGGATCGATGAGACCTTTTCCGTTTTCTATTAATACCGGCTCAGACCATGGCCCTTCTGCTTTCTTTGCTTTGGTTAGGTAAATGCCGAAGTCGGGATCGGGGTAATAAATATAAAACTCGTCGTTGTGATAGCGAATAGAAGGCGCCCATACGCCGTTGCCGTGCTGTGTTTTTTCAAAGTGCTCAAAAGGGGGCTGGCGTTTTAATGCGTGTGTCAGGATTGTCCAGTTCACAAGGTCTTTGGAATGAAGTACCGGCAGACCGGGAACGGCATCGAAGCTTGACGCTACCATGAAAAAGTCGTCGCCAACCCGAATAGCGTCAGGGTCGGAATAATCAGCATTGAGAATCGGATTTTTATAGTTTCCATTTCCAAGATCGGCAACCCACACCTTTGAAATATAATTTTTTTTGACATCCTGCTGTTGTGCAAGCAAACTTGTGGAAATAGAAAGGAAGGAGATAAAAATCGACAGGCGTTTCATGCAATATTCCGATTGATTGTATTTATTTACCGGCCGCAGGCAGCCATTCTGTTTTTCCTGCAAAAATGTTTGCAAGCGTGTATTTTTTAATTTCTTTAGTGGAGAGGGTCTTAGCCCATTTCACGCGACCGGCCGAAGTTGCTCCGTCGCCACGGCTCATGTAGTCGCTGTAGACGGCAGTCTTTTCATTTTCCGGATTGCGCCAGTTGTCCCATCCTTCAGGTCGGATATGACTGCCCATCTCCGTTCTGATAAAAACGGTTTTTGAATGAGGGCGCCACGGACGTCCGAGAAAAACTTTTTGTGCTTCGGGTGCCGCAATGAGCTTGCAATCAAAGAAAACATAGCCGAATTGCTGACGGGGAGTGGTGGAGGCCGCGGTGATGTAGGAATTGCTTAGGCTTTTGATGATGCAGTTTTGAAATACTACGGTTGCCTCACCAAATATGAAGTCGGTAGTTCCTTCTATATAGCAGTTGGTATAGTACTGCCTGCTGTTTTCGGTGGCGGTGTACAAAGTGTCCTGATTCCCTTTTAGGTTGCAGTTTTTGATTATTGCGCGGTCTCCCTCTACATGAAGTGCTACAGCCTGTCCAACTCTGCCCGCAGTATTTTCTATGGTCAGATTTTCCGCAGTGAAGTCGTTTCCCTGCACCAGTACGGTGTAAGAAGTGTAGGTGCTGAATTTATCTTTTCCATATGGATCTTTGCCGTTCGGGTAAGGCTTACCGGAGTAGTCATTGTTTGTAATAATGGTATTCTCCTTGCTTTCGCCTACTAAAGAAATCTTTGATTTCCATGATGGGATCACCAGCTTTTCGTTGTAAATACCATTTCTAATGAATATCCTGACCTGTTGCTGAGAAAGATCCCGAACTGCATTTACCGCCTCCTGGATCGTTTTAAAATCACCGCTTCCATCCTGCGCAACTGTGAACGAATTTGGATATTGCTGTGGCTGAGCCT
>DALYUO010000071.1:0-235 GCA_031981225.1 Pararcticibacter sp. | reverse complement strand
AATACATAAGAAACAAAAAGACCAGAAATGATAAGGAATGTTTGGCCATTAATCTATAGTCCATTCGTTAGTTTTTTAGTTTACAAAGAGTAAGATCTATAACAAGATTAATAAGTTTATTCCGGTAAAGGAACTGATCTATTGGAATTTTTTGTGCAATCGTTCCCGAGGGGAGGGGAAGGGGGAAAAGGGGAAAGCAGAAAGGATAAAGCAGAAAGGATAAAGCAGAAAGCAG
>DALYUO010000070.1:19789-20535 GCA_031981225.1 Pararcticibacter sp. | reverse complement strand
GAGGCGCTGGAAAAGATCGAGCTGCATCCCGACCTTGACATCGTACTAAGCGACATCAATATGCCGGTAATGGACGGACTTACGCTACTAAACCGTCTGCCGGATGTTAATCCAATGATAAAGGCCATCATTGTTTCTGCCTACGGCGATATGGAAAACATCAGGACGGCCATGAACAGAGGTGCTTTCGACTTTGTGTGCAAGCCGGTAAACTTCGAAGACCTCGATCTGACGATGGAGAAAACCATTAACCACGTCAGGCAGTTACAAAACACACTGAAAGCTATACGCGAGAACAACATCCTTAAGATGTATGTAGATGAAAACGTACTCAATTTCATGAACCACCGAGAGTTTGAAAACATCATCATGAAAAATGAGACTATTGAAGCATCGATTATGTTTATAGACATATGTGGGTTTACAGCGATTACCGAAAAAGTTCCGGCTAACGCTGTGGTCAATCTGATTAACGACTTGTTTGATAAGATCGTAAAAGAGATTATTGCCCAGGGTGGCCACGTAGATAAGTTTATGGGAGATGCTGTAATGGCGGTATTCAGGGGGGATTATCATCTCGACAGGGCTATAGACGCTGCCCTTTCGGTAAGAGAACAATTGGAAGGAGCCGAAGAGATAACAGCGGGCGACAGGACATTTAAACCCGAAATATCAGTGGGCATAAATTCTGGAGAAATGATTTCCGGGAATATTGGATCTGCCTCGCTCAGACGGCTTGACTATAC
>DALYUO010000070.1:13367-19704 GCA_031981225.1 Pararcticibacter sp. | reverse complement strand
TAAAGAACAAGGCTAAACCAGTGACCATCTATCAGGTACTAGCTTAAACTAGTGCCTGGCTCTTCTTTTTAGTACCCCTCCTGCTGCTTCTTTTATAGAACTTGTAAATACAAAAGCCTTGTTGTCTATTTCATGTACCATATTTCTTAACCGGCTTACCTCCAGACGGGTGACTACGGTAAATACAATATCAACAGGGTTACTGATATCAAAACTCTCTTTAAGGAACCCACGCTCCCCTTTATATACGGTAATACCTCTTCCAAGCTCCATCACCAAACGTTCCTTTATCTCTTCACTCTGGCCGGATATAATAGTCACCCCGGTATATTCTTCGAGTCCTTCGACAACAAAATTGATCGTACGGGAAGCAGTGTAATAGGTAAGTATCGAATACAGTGCCGTTGGCAGTCCTAGTTGAAACGCTGCAATCAGAAAAATTACAATGTTAATCCCAAGAATAATCTCACTTATGGTAAAGCTAATACGCTTGCCGGTATATAAGGCGAGCACCTCTATACCATCCAGTGCAGAACCGCCTCTCATTGCCAGGCCCACACCAATACCCATAAATACGCCACCAAAGATAGACACAAGCAATTTGTCTGAAGTGACCTGAGGAAAGGGTACTACCAGTAAACATATGCCAAGGCCTATCACGGCAGCAAGGGTTTTTAAGGCAAAAGTTTTGTTAACCTGATAAGCACCCATCAAAATAAAAGGCAGGTTAACAATAACTATTACGTAAGCAATATTAAAGTGATATATCTCGTGAAGCAACAGGGATACTCCGGTAACACCTCCGTCGAAAAACTGATTTGGCACCAGAAAACTTTTTAATGCAAAACCGCAGAAAAGTATTCCGGCTATGGTGTAAACAATATCTGCAATCTGACGGGGTAAACGTAGGATTTTCATTAGGACAATTATTTAAGTTTCTCTTTAATCTTTTCCAGGTGTTGGTTCTTTTTTGCGTTACGCAGATTGATGGCTGTTATAGTAAAATAATGGTGTTCTTCTAAAAAGCGAACCTGCATATGGTTCCATTCATCCTCTTTTTTGATCGTACCAAGAAATTCCAGCTCGTTAAACAACTTCTTGCTCAGGTCAAAAAAATCATCTCTCCCAAGGTAATCGAGATCGGCATCTGCAATAATTTCCTCAAGATGATTTTTAGGTGTTTGAGGCAGCCTTGTGGCCATTATCATCCCGCAGATCTGTGAGATCTCGCTTTCCGTATAGTTAAACCGCGGTAACTCCCGCATGGCTATGAGGCAAGATGCTTCCTCATGGCCTTTGGTCTTCAGTAAGTATCCGGAATCGTGATAAGATGCAGCGGTTAACAACAGCGCAAGATCGTATTCAGAGATATTCTCCATTCTCCCAATCCTATCGGCCGCCGAATAAACATCCTTTACATGTTCAATGCTGTGATAAGATAGATGCGATGAAAGTTCTTTGCTTAATTTATTGAGAATAAAATCTTTTGCACGCTCAAACTGCATATTTCTTTACAATTGCGGCCCTAATATACAAAGTATGTTCTAAAAAGGCTGAAACGACTTCTATGCATAAAGGAAATCGCTTTTAAATCTAAGCCTCTGGAGCTTCCGATTTAAAAGCGATTTCCGGATTACTATTCTGCGGGCGATATAGACAAATGAGCGCTAAGACAATGTCGACATATCAATTACAAATCTGTAATGTACATCGCCACTTATGGTACGTTCATATGCCTCATTAATCCTGCTCATGGGGATTACTTCAACGTCAGAAGTAATATTATGCTCGGCACAGTAATCCAGCATTTCCTGGGTCTCTTTAATGCCTCCCACAAGGGAACCGACCAGGCTACGGCGACCAAAGATCAGGCTCGCTGCATGAACATCCGAAGGCTTTGGCGGCACGCCGAGGAGCACCATTACTCCATTTGTTCTAAGCATTGCGAGGTAACTGTTATAGTCGTGTTCGGCAGACACCGTATCAATAATAAAATCGAAAGTATTAGCCAGTCCTGCGACTGTTTGCTGGTTAGTAGTAAGCGCAAAATGGTGAGCGCCTAATTCCTGCGCATCTTTTTCTTTACCAGGTGAACGGCTTAGCATGGTAACTTCAGCACCCATTGATGCTGCCAGCTTCACCGCCATATGCCCTAGTCCGCCTAATCCAACGACAGCAACTTTATCTCCTTCCTTCACACCCCAATGACGCAAGGGAGAATAAGTTGTGATGCCGGCACATAGGAGCGGAGCAACTTTCTCGGCAGGAAGGCTCTCGGGAACCCGAAGCACAAAATCCTGTGTAACGACAATATGGCTTGAATAGCCTCCGTAGGTAATTGTTTTTTTATCCTGGAGCAATGAATTATATGTCTGCGAATGGCCATTTTCGCAGTATTGTTCATTCCCTTCCCGGCAGTTGTTACACTCCCGGCAGGAGTCGACAAAACAGCCCACACCAACAAGGTCTCCTTCTTTGAATTTAGAAACCCCATTGCCGGTCCGTGTAACCCTGCCTACTATTTCATGTCCGGGAACCACCGGGTACATGGTGCCTCCCCATTCATTCCTCGCAGTGTGGATATCTGAATGGCAAACTCCGCAATACAGGATCTTAATTTCTACATCATCTGATCCTGGCTCGCGTCTTTCTAACTGAAATGGTTCTAGTGGTTTATCCGCTTTATGAGCCGCGTACGCTTTAACTAAAGTCATAATTTCTTTTATTTAATAACCCTATTCTATAAGTAAAGTTACGGGGAATTTAAATTAATTCGGCCAATGCTTCTTTTCTAAAGCCCTTCAATTCACCGGTGCGGTTATCACGTATTTTTTGTAACCACTCCGGATCCGCCAATAAAGGACGTCCAACTGCAACCAGATCAAAATCGCCTCTATCGAAACGACGAAGCAACTCATCCAGAGAGCTTGGCTGTGAACTTTCGCCCTGAAATGCGGCAAGGAACTCACCTGTCAGGCCTACCGACCCCACCGTTATTGTCGATTTACCGGTTAGCTTTTTAGCCCATCCGGCAAAATTCAGATCCGATCCTTCGAATTCCGGTTCCCAGAATCGCCTTTGAGAACAATGGAATATATCCACCCCTGCATCCGCCATCGGGTTCAACCAGGCTTCCATCTCCTGCGGAGTTTGCGCAAGCTTATTGTTATAATCGGCAGGCTTCCATTGAGACAACCTGATGATTAATGCAAAATCATCCCCTACCTGCCTTCTGATTTCTTTAATTACTTCGAGCGCAAAACGGCTGCGTTCGGGCAAATTCCTGCCTCCGTAAACATCGGTACGTAAATTGGTTTTCTCCCAAAAAAACTGATCAATAAGATATCCGTGTGCACCATGGATTTCTATACAGTCAAATCCAAGCTGTTTAGCATGATACGCTGCCTTCCCGAAGGCGGTGATGGTGTCGGCAATATCCGACTCGGTCATTGCTTTACCGTTTTCAGAACCGGGCCTGTTAAGTCCGGATGGCCCTTCAAATGGAGCATCAGGAAGCCAGCCAGAATAATGATTATCCATCACTCCCATATGCCAGATCTGTGGCCCCATGCTTCCGCCAGCATTGTGAACATTGTTTATTACATTTTGCCAGCCGGCTAATGCTTTCTCTCCATAGAAGTGCGGGATGTTCCTGTCGTTTGAAGATGCCGGGCGTTCGATTACTGTTCCTTCTGACAAGATCAGTCCTACCTCTCCTGCTGCTCTCTTCCGGTAATACACGGCAACATCATCAGTGGGAACCCCATCCGGAGAAAAAGAACGTGTCATCGGCGCCATCACGATGCGATTCTTAAGGTTCAACGATTTCAGCTGGAATGCGCTGAAAAGACTATTTGTATTCATACTTTTAATTTTTTTACTACAAAACGTTGCTGATCAATTCTCCAAGGTCCTTAAATGCTGCCTCGTTCCTTTTATAATATGTCCACTGCCCAATCCGCGTAGCCTTTATCAGACCGGCTCTTTGCAATGTGCTCAGGTATTCAGATACGGTAGATTGAGTGAGGCCAGCTTTTTTCTGTATCTGGCCTACACATACACCGGCTTCATCAAAACCCACAGACTCCTGAACGGGAAAGTACTTTTCGGGGTCCTTCAGCCACTGCAGAATTTCTAACCTGCTCTTATTTGAAAGAGCTTTGAATATCTCCAATTGATCCATGAAGGCAAATATATATCGGATTTTCCCGATATTCCTATTTACCAAAGAATAATGACATTCACTTGATGGGGACCGGGCGTAAGTTCTTAATAACAGTGTATAGTAAAAACGCCAATGATCAAAAACGGCGGCTTCTAAATACGCTGAATTTGCTTTATTCCCTTAACTAATGATAATACAACTCCTTTCTCGTCCTCAACGTTAAATGTCGCAATGCTGTCGATTTCGACAGTACCCATTAAGGAGGCATTACAAACATCAATTACTTCATAAGCACCCCATGTTGAGAGGTCTCCGAAATCAGCAACTGAAAATACTTTTTCCCTGCTTTTCCCTGTGGAATCAAGTTTCTCTTCATAGTTTAATCCTATGTCAGCCTTAATGTAGCCTCCTGGCGAGGTGACCTTGCAGTTCCGGATAAGAAGATGGAATATTTCTTTATTATTTAACGGTATCCGATGATAAGTATCCACTTTTTCATTGCTGTATGCACCGGTGGCTATCTGCTCAAACGAATGTAAGAGTAATTCGAATTTCAGCTGCCTGAGGAACTGCTTTTCATCGTCATTAACAAATCCACCCGCTTCGACAAGAACGGTAGAAATTCCACGACTCTGGAAGACTTCTCCGACTGCCCGAGGTTCGTACTCCTCGCTCCAGCAGCCAATTTGTCCCGGAATCTTAGTTTGCAATAAGTTGTAAGCCGAAGTCACCAATTGCATCGCCTTTAATCTGGATGGGGTAACAGTAGCGTTGAAATCTACCGGAGGGGCTAATAAGGAAATCGCTGCAGGCTTTCTGCTCCCGGCAACCGACCATAGCGTATTTTGGTCGTGGAGGTTAAAGGCAAATGCAGGCTGTGTTTCTTCCTGCGTTTTCAAAAGGATCTTCGCCTCGGGCGTTTGCAGGGCTAAAAAATCGCGGTTGATATCAATGCTAAGGGCATTTCTCCTCTGCCAAACTTCCGCGCCGTCGGGATTTAACATGGGAATGAAATGCAGTGTGCACTGAGACAATATCGTTTTTCGTATATTTTCAAGATCGTTTGATCCGAAAAAATTCAGCAGATCGAAAATGGCCATAGTTCCGGTAGGTTCGTCTCCATGCATCTGGCTCCATATAAGAATATTCACTTTTCCATCACCCGCAGATATACAAAATATCTCCCGGCCTAAAACGGATTGGCCGATCTGCCTTACTTTGAACTGTCCACTTGCTTCAATCTGTCTGACCCTGCGCTTCACAGAATCATGCTTAAAAAACCGGTTAACAAAACATTCGTCGCGGTACGAGCTGGCACGTAAATTCACATTTCAAAAATAGAGATAAATTAATTTTTTTTTCGCCATCCCATAATCATCAGCGAACCGCTTCAGTAACCTTACAAGTTTCCTCATAAAGTAAACAGTTCTTTCTGTTATCGCCTCCTTGGATAAACAAAATTCTTATTTTTGCACATGCATGAAACCATTCTAGTAATAGGAGCTAATGGACAAATTGGAACGGAGTTAGTTACCGAATTACGAAATATTTATGGCGGCAGCGAGGTAGTTGCCTGCGATATCCGGCGGCCCGACTATGATACGAGAAATGCCGGCCCTTTTGAATTTGTCAATGTTCTGGATAAAGACAACCTGAAAGCTGTTTGCCAGAAATATAAACCGTCTACTATATACCTGCTTGCTGCGATACTTTCGGCTACAGGTGAGCAAAATCCAAAACTGGCATGGGACCTTAATATGAATGGGTTGCTGAATGTGCTTGATTTTGCCATAGAATTTAACGTGAGGAAAGTATACTGGCCTAGCTCAATTGCTGTATTTGGCCCTGGTTCTCCCAAGGACAGCACCAGTCAGTTTTGTGTAATGGATCCAAATACCGTATATGGGATCAGCAAGCTGGCAGGAGAACGATGGTGTGAATACTATTTTCAAAAACATGGGCTTGATGTAAGGAGCCTGAGATACCCTGGGTTAATTAGCTGGAAAGCTGCGCCAGGAGGAGGAACAACGGACTATGCAGTGCATATATTCCACGATGCCTTAAAAAAAGGCAGTTATAGCTCATTCCTTTCTGCTGATACCCGCTTGCCAATGATGTATATGGACGACGCCATACGCGGTACTATAGAATTAATGGAAGCGCCCGCGGCAA
>DALYUO010000070.1:12398-13357 GCA_031981225.1 Pararcticibacter sp. | reverse complement strand
CAAAGGTGAGCATCCGCTCTAGTTATAACTTCGCCGGAATGGATTTTACCCCCGAAGAACTTGCAGCTGAGATTCGCAAACACATCCCTGACTTTAAACTGGACTATACCGGCAGGGATCCACGGCAAGCTATTGCTAACAGCTGGCCAAGGTCTATTGACGATAGCTTCGCAAAAAACGACTGGAACTGGAAGACAAAATTTGACCTGACTCAGATGACAGAAGAAATGCTAACGCATCTCAAGAAATAATTTATTATTAATTAAGTTTGACACTTTAAAAGTCTGACCTGTTCACAGGCATACTTTTAACTTTACACTTTTAACTTTACACTTTACACTATATGGGAAGAGCTTTTGAATTCCGTAAAGAAAGAAAATTTAAGCGTTGGGCAAAAATGGCTGTCCAGTTTACCCGGCTGGGGAAAGAAATCGCGATGGCTGTAAAAGCCGGAGGCCCTCATCCGGAAACGAACTCGCGCCTGCGCACTGCCATTCAGAATTCGAAAGCAGTAAACATGCCTAAAGACAGGGTTGAAGCTGCCATTAAACGGGCATCTAGCAAAGAAGAAAAAGATTACGAAGAAATTGTATATGAAGGCTATGCGGCTCACGGCGTAGCTGTACTGGTAGAAACGGCGACCGACAACACCAACAGAACCGTTGCCAATGTACGCAGCTATTTTAACAAGACTGGCGGTACCTTAGGAAAAACCGGTTCTCTGGATTTCATTTTCAGCCGTAAATCGGTATTCCGCTTCGATCCTAAGGAGCTCGACCTTGAAGAGCTGGAGTTCGAACTCATTGATGCCGGGCTGGAAGATCTTTTCGTAGAGGCCGATGAAGAAGGTAATGATATTGCTGTGATTCATACTTCCTTTGAAGACTTCGGTAAAATGCAAAAGACGCTTGAAGAGAAAGGCATTGAAGTAAAAAGCGCTAAACTGGAACGTATCGCTC
>DALYUO010000070.1:9196-12388 GCA_031981225.1 Pararcticibacter sp. | reverse complement strand
CTTTCGACTACAGAGATAAGTGAAGAACAGGCTGCTGACGTCCTGAAGCTTATTGATAAACTCGAAGAGGACGACGACGTGCAGGCGGTTTATCATAATATGGCATAAAAATAGCTGTGGGTTGCAGGTTGTAAGTTGCAGGAAGAAATACTCACAACCCACAACCTGCACCTTACAACTTGTTCAATATGACTTTTGAAGAATTTTTCGCAAAAAAGAAGATAGACATTGATCAGCTTGCTAAAGCTGATGAGAAGCTCTATACAGAATTCAAAAGCCATTTTGTATTGATGGGAGAAAAGAGCTTCGACCATAGCAAAAAATTCTGGTTTAACAGGCTTAGGCGCCTGTATCACCTTCAGCAGCCTGTAAAGGCAGCCATTACCCAAATTGAAGCACAGATAGCTTCGCAAGCCGAGCCTCTAAGTTCACCAACTATAGAGCAAGCTCCGGCTTCTGCTCCGTCTGCCAGGCCGCCTGCTTTTAAACCGAGGTTCAAAGCAACGAATGTCCCGGCAAAACCGGACGCTCCTGGAGAAATCGCTGATAAGCGGGACGAGGTTCCTTCTGAAGCGATTCCTGCACAGCCAAAAAGACCTCCCTTTAAACCAAAGAATGTCAAACCCATATCCGGCGCGCCTTCCGAGGACGCTCAAACAGTGGAAAGCCGGCCGGGACAAACTGAAGTGTCGGACACACCGGTAACAAGTCCCGCTGCAGCTGAGACTTCTGCTGAGAAACCAGCTTATAAACCGAAGTTTAATATCCGTAACATTCCTAAGAAGCCGGCGGGAGCGGAAGAGCAGACCGGGCATACAACCGAAGAAAAGTCTTTTGCTGATTTGAATGATGTGCCAGAAAAGATCCCCGAACAAACGCGTGATGAGGTGCCTGAAGTACCAAAGATCGTCGAACAAGAGGAGGTGAAGGCAAAACCAGCTTATAAGCCCCGGTTTAACGTTAAAACTATTTCTAATAAGGGCGAAAAGGAAGCAGATAAAACTATTTCAGCGCCTGCAGAATCACATAAAACACCTGAGCCGGCGGAAACAACAAACGCTCCCGAATCGCCTGCAGGGACCAATGAAGCAGCACCGGAAGGTAATAACACAGAAACAACCGATAAGCCGGCAAAGCCGATATACAAGCCCCGTTTTAACGCAAAGAATATCAAGCCTAAAACGGAAGAGTAAGATCTCTTCAGCGCCAAAGGGGAGAAACAAGGATGTCATTTTCCAGATGAATAATGCTATGCTTATTAATAATTAGCCCTGCATAATTTATTAGATTATGCAGGGCTGAAATTGTCTGTCCAGACTAAAAGGAGGCAATGTCCTTTATTGCAGGATCCACATTAACTGATTATTATCATCATTACCATTATACTGGCGTGCAATTGCAGCCTGTACATTCTCCGAATTATAATCCAACTCCTTCTGTGGGTAGGGCCATCTGACCGGAAACTTCGAAGCAGGGGTGTTCCTATTTGTTGCACTGTTTAATACAAATGTAGGATACCCGGTACGTCTGTTCTCAAACCAAGCTGTGTAATCAACATTATGGAAAAAATCAGCAATGTACTTCTGACTAATGATCTGCCTGATCTGATCCTCGGTGGTTCCCTGTAAAGCATTCTGTTGTGCAAAAGTATCGGCATACGCAGTGCTTAGGGGCATATTATGAGAATAGCTTGCCGGTGCATAATTAGCTAGAAACGCCATGGAGCCCTTTATACCGTTTGCATAATAGGTTTGAGCAGGGGTTCCGCTGATCCAGCCTCTTACAGCAGCTTCAGCCAAAACAAATTGAAGATCCCAGTAATTAAATAACCCGACTGGCTCGGCGTTGAACATTTCAACATAACGTTTATTTACGTCGCAGAAATTTCCCGAGTTATGGGCATTGATTGTATTAGAGTAAACATCAGAAGGCTCAACTCCTACATATGCGTCATAATCAGAGGCTGTTTTTCCTGATGCAATGAGCGCCCTGGCAGGCTCGGCATAGTAAAATAAACGTCTGTCCTGATTTGCCTTCAGCTGATCGATCACAGTGGCTGATACCATTGGATAGATGGTGAATGCATTAATCTGAGCAGGAGTGCTGCTCCATGGATAACAGTAACCTGAAGATGCATTATAGGTAACCGCAAAATTGTCTGTATAATCTCTCATCAACGGTCGGGCCATTACCTGGTTAAAACGTTGAATCACCTTGAGGTCGGTATCGGGGGTTTTCTTATAAAGGTTCATGAGCACATGAAGCTGAAAAGTATTAGTTAGTCTTCTCCATTTATCTACACTTCCTTTATAGATAAAATCACCACCAAAATCAGCGCCTTTAGAAAAGAGATCATCGGCAGCGTCTAATTCTCCCAGAATGCCAAGGAAGACGTCTTTCTGACTATCATACTTTGCTTTGATGATCTTATCATCCCCCTGGATAGCTTCTGAATAAGGAATATCGCCCACCTGCATTGTTGCCCGGAAAAACACCCATGCTCTGATGAAATGTCCCAATGCCTTATAGGAATTTTGAAGCTCCGGAGTCTTGGCGATATTAACCATGGGATCAACATCCCTTAGGATCAGAAAGCGATCGAAATTCGTCCTGTCGATCAGGTTATACTGAAGATTGTTTTGTTTTTCGGTCCATGCCAGATATTTACACAAAGCGAAAGGCTGGATAAAATCGGTACCGGATGCTATATTCTTTGAGCTAATAGCCGTAAGCATGTTGGTGGCCAGCCACTCGGAAGATACAGAGCTGGGCCTGTCGGGGTTTGTATTGATCTCGTCGAACTTTTTAGTACAGCTACTAAACCCTAATCCAACTACGAATGCAAACGTTATATATTTCCAAAATGAGTTCTTAATCATAACAAGTTAAATTGTGTTGTTGATAAATAATTAGATACCAAGCCTGATATTCAGCCCCACCATCCGTTGTGCTGGCGCATTCATATTTTCATTGTCAACGTCGGGATCTGAATATTTAAATTTGGTAAATAAGAAGAGGTTTTGCCCGGTAATCGTTATAGCCGCATTTCTGACCCCACTTTTACCCAACCAATTTTTAGGTATTGCATACCCTAAAGAGATCTCTCTGATCTTTACAAAGCCTTTGCTCATAACCCCGTGTTCATATGAATTACCCCATAAACGAGTGTAGCTTTGATAACTCACGGGGACA
>DALYUO010000070.1:3773-9186 GCA_031981225.1 Pararcticibacter sp. | reverse complement strand
CATATTGACGTGTATCACTGGTAATCCGGCCAAAAGAGTCGTAGGTTACTTCTCCGCTTACCACCTTCACCCCATTTCCGACGTAATTCTTTAATCCGTTAACAACTTCATCATAGCGAAATTGATTATCGGTCTCGGGCGCCGAACCTGTATCATACATCTTGTTATAAATGTAATTGTACATAATTCCGCCTACCCGGCCATCAATATTGACGCCCAGGCTTACGTTACCAAAAGTGAAGTTATTTATGAAGCCGAAGCTGAATTTCGGATCTTTATATCCAAAAGGTTCTACGAATTTACTCAGCATCGGAAGGCCGTTCTGATGGATCATATTCCCCTGAGGGTCACGAAGCGCATGCTCGGTCTGCGCAAAAACATCGCGGCGCGCACCGGCTTTATACCAGAGATTGTTAAGGGAATATATAGGATCTAACTTTCCAATATACTCGTGCTGGGTAGCATAATTGATGATCGACTGCCACTGAAACCGCTGATTCTTAATGGGTGTGCCATCTAGCGTGATCTCTACACCGCGACGGGCACGGGTTTCATCCGTATTTATCAGACTTGTTGCATAGCCGGAAGAAGCAGCGATAGGCTGTTGCACCTGAATGTGATATGCCAGTTTTGTAAAATAAGCAGCGTCGACGTGCAGCCTGTTGTTAAAAAAGTAACCGGCAGTACCGAACTCCCAGGTTCTGAACGTCGTAGGCGGAAGCTTTGGGTCGGCGAGATTATCAGGAGTTGTAGCACTGGTGTTACCCCATAAGTTAGAAGTAGTGTAACTCAAATTGTTCTCATAGATCTCTGCAGGTTTTTTTGTAACGGTCCACGATCCTCTAACCTTCCACATACTCAGCCATTCCGGCAGATCGCCCATCAACTCAGATACTACAACGCTCCCCGCTACCGATGGATAGAAGTAAGAACGGACATTAGATGCCTGAGTGGAACTCCAGTCGTTCCTGCCGGTTACATCCAGATACACCGCGTTATTCCATGAAAGGGTCATCTTCCCGTAAGCACTGTTGATCTGTTGCGCCCAGGTTCCATAATTATTAACAATCGCATCTACCCCTGCAGTAGTTGAGGCCACAGCGTTTGCTAACGAATACCATCCTGGCACTGAAAGACCGTTTCTTGTACGCGCTCCAAACTCACGATTTTTAAAATAAAAGATACTTCCCCCTGCTAATGCATCAATATTCCACTTTCCGGCAAAACTCTTATTATAATTCACAATAAGGTCACTATTTATACTATTTCCCCAAAGCTGGTCAAAACCGAAGAGTCCTTTTCCGTTAAATGCAAAGTTGAAGTTTGATCCAAGCGATCCCCCGTTGGTTGAAAAGATGCCGGCCGGATTCCTGATACTTTCCTCATTCTTGTAATAATCATATCCATTTCTGAACATAATCTTCAGGTCTTTGCTTACGGCATAGTTCATGATCAGACTGGCGTTTAGCTTGTTCTGCTCCACTCCTTTTAACTTCTCATAAGCAATCAGGTACGGATTGTCGTACCAGGCATTGTACATCCAGTTTTGCTTAACATTAGGAGTCACCCAATAGTCGCGGTACTGGCGGATATCGTAGTCTGGGCCTGTCCACATCATAATCTGGTAAATGTACCCCTGGGTTCCATAACCGCCTCCCCATACCTGAGGTGCCTGATTCCGGCTATATCCCATGTGCCCTTCCAGAGTAAGCTTTTCTGCCATCTTGATCTCGCCACTCATTGTGTAGTTGTAGATATTTAGCTTCTGATTTGGAAACTGGCCTTTGTTGTGGATCTGGTTTAATCCTACCCTGAAAAAGCCCTTTTCGCCACCTTGCGTAAGGCTAATGTTATTGTTGGTAATAAAACCTGTTTGCATGAAATTCCTCAGGTTGTTCTTCCCGCTTGATACTAAAGGCAGCATCTCTTCCTGCTTAGTAACAGGATTCCACTGTTTTTCCTCGTTGCCTATGTCCAGTTTGGGACCCCACACATAGTCGTTACCGATCTTGCCATTTAAACCATGACCATAAGAAGTTTGCGTTTTGGGTATAGCTATATAGCCCAAAGTCATCATCGTATTGCTGTTTACATCTATGCTTATCTTATCCGACTTTCCTTTCTTTGTGGTGATCATTACCGCTCCCTTTGCACCACGAGAGCCATAAAGGGCAGCCGCAGTAGGGCCTTTTAACATGTTGATGCTTTCGATATCGTCGGCTGGGATATCCCTGAGAGTCATATTTTGATACGGAATTCCGTCAATTACCAGCATAGGGTCTTCGCCGCGCATCTGTAAGACCGGAGTAGCGTTAAATTCTGTCGAGTTTTTCACAACCAGTCCGGCAACCTGCCCGGTTAAAGAGGTTGCCATATCCACCCCTTTTACGGTTTGAAGTTTGTTCCCTTTCACAGTCTGGACTGCATACCCGAGTGCTTTCTCTTCCCTCTTTATGCCCAGAGCAGTCACGACTACTTCAGTTAGCTGATTGTTCCCGGAACTGAGAAATACGTCTACAGACGAGCGACCGACTAATTCCTCCTCTTGTTGATTAAAACCTACCGATCTGAAGATTAACACAGCGTTGGCATCTGATACCGTCAGACTGAAGGTTCCGTTTTCGCGTGTAGCGGTGGCATTGCGTGTCCCCTTTTCTGTAACGGTAACGGCAGCAACGGGTATCCCCTTTTCGTCTCTTACAGTCCCCGAAACCTTCAACTGGTTTTCTTTAATGGTTGCCCCCGTTCCGGCTTCGACCTCCGTTGACGTCGTCTTTGGGGAAGCCTCCTTTATCCTGCTTTTCTCCACGATAGTATAGAGATGAGGCTTTACGTATAAAAACACGAGCTCATTGGGATAAAGGACGCCTTTCAAAACATCTTCAAGCGACTTGCCCTGAAGCTTGTCAAGGTTGTAACTCGTCACCTTGTCTTTGAGAAGTACCGGATCGTAAGCAAACTCTGCTTTGTAGATCCTTGTGATCTTTTTTAAGGCTTCGCTTACAGGAATGGATTTCTGTGCATAAGCCTGGTTAAATGCTATCATCAAAAATAGCAGAAACATCCTAAAGTAATTTTGCTTCATAATCAAATTTTGGTTTAAAAAAGCTTTTTAGTTTTCCTTTCAGTAGGATGTGTCCGGTCCCCGACTTTTTACCCCAGCTATTTCAATATTTTTTTATCAGTAGCAAAAAAAACGTTCTTTACCGATCCGTCAAATACAATAGCATATATGAGAGGTTTTGTGAAAGTCACCAAATTTGGTATTGAATTCAAAAAAGCCTATTCTTATGCCGCGTAAGAGTAAGCATAATAACCGATGCGGGGACTCAATTATAAGCTGTTTTAATCACCAGATTCGATTTACACGATGGATAACCCTGTTCTCCTTAACAAGGTCATAGAAGGCGATATAGAAGCATATTCTCTTTTATACAAGGAGTACTATCGAAAGTTGTATAACTATGGGCGTAAGTTTAGTCATGATACCGCGCTTGTAGAGGACTGTATCCAGGAGATTTTCTTTGATCTATGGAGCCGGAGAGATAAGCTTAAAAGAATTGACTCGTTAAACAGCTATCTATACTCTGCCTTTCGCTATACGCTGATAAAAAAATTAAAAGACCAGCAGCGACTGAGCCTTCGGGAAGAGCACGAGGAAGATGCAACCTTTGAATTTTCTGTTGAAAACGTAATTATCGAACAGGAGCAGAACGCCGAAGATCAAAAGAGCCTCAAAGAAGCCTGTAAATTCTTGACGCCGAGGCAGTATGAAGCTATCTTCCTTCGGTATTACGAGAAGCTTTCATATCAGGAAGTCGCCGATATTTTGAAAATATCAGTAAAAGCAACCTATAAGATTATGGCACGAAGTATATCAACCTTAAAGGACAACATTAAACTATTGCTGTTTTTATGTTAAAAATTTATTAAGAGACGGGGTAAAAACAGCAAAAATGAACACGCATATATAGAATGGAAAAAAGAGATTTATATAGAAAATATTTACACTATGGAGAACCTGATTTCCTATCTGACGATTCCTTCCAGGAATGGGCTTTTAATCCCAATCCCGAGAATGAACTTTTCTGGACAGAAATGGAACAACTGTTTCCTGAAAAAAAAGATACTATACAAAAAGCGCTCTATACTTTAAGGTCAATCCGGTTTAAAGAACATATTCCTGATGAGCAGCAGGTGGATGCTGCATTTGCCAATCACATTGACTCGCTAAAGAAAGCCGGACTGCTTGACTATCCCACATCTGCAACTCAACCACCTCGTCAGCTTTGGTACAATATCAGAAAAATAGCAGCTACTTTCATCGGACTTATGCTGCTTTCAGGTCTTTACCTTCTTTTAAGAACAAAGGAACACGAGACGATTGTAAAAACAGATTTCGGAGAAACAAAGCAACTTGTTTTACCAGACGGCTCACAGGTGGAACTTAACGCCAATTCAAGTATCCGGTATGAGAAAGAGTGGAAGAAAGGAAAAAAACGCGAGATATGGCTTGAAGGGGAAGCTCTGTTTAAAGTTGCGCATATCAACCAGAATTCATTAAATATAAAGCCTGAAGAATATTTTGTTGTCCGCACCGGGGGACTTAAGGTAACTGTTCTTGGAACAGTTTTCGATGTAAGACAGAGGAGGGGAGTTACAGAGGTGGTTCTTCAGAAGGGAAAAGTGAAGATTTCCTTTGACAAGAAGCATTTGGCTGATTTAATATTAACTCCGGGAAGAAGGATTGTGTATAAAAATCAGAATGTAGTGGAGGATGCGGTAGAGACACAGAACTATACTGCATGGAAAGAGAAAAAGCTTTTACTAATTAATCCCACTATAAAAGAGATCTCACAATATCTGGAAGACAATTTTGGGAAGAAGATAATTACCAGTGACAGCGCTTTAAACAGCAAAATGATTGCAGGTCCCATTCCTATTAGTTCTCTGAATGATGCCTTGTTCGTTATCTCTACAGTATCCAACGTTGATATCATCAGGCAGGATAGTTCTACAATCCTATTAAAGCGCAGATGAGTTGTTTCATTTTAAACCATACACTTATTAAATAGATTACAGATTATGATGAACCGTACTTTTTTAACAAGCACAATCGTGCTCCTTTTATCCGTTCTTTTACCATTTTCCAGCCCAGCGCAGAACAAAGCAACACTCAATATTGCAACCTTTAATATTCGCCTTAATGTAGCTTCGGATAAGGAAAACGCCTGGCCCAACAGGAAAGAAATGGTTAAAGACCTTATTCAATATCACGACTTCGATATTTTTGGTGTCCAGGAAGCCCTTGCCGGACAAATGAACGATCTGTCTGAAATGTCGCAATATAGCCATGTAGGGGTTGGCCGTGATGACGGAAAAACCGGCGGAGAGTTTTCTGCCATCTTTTATA
>DALYUO010000070.1:0-3763 GCA_031981225.1 Pararcticibacter sp. | reverse complement strand
GTAAAAAGTATCAGGTAATAAAGTCGGGGACCTTCTGGTTGTCACCAACTCCCGACAAGCCATCAAAAGGCTGGGACGCTGCATATATCCGCGTCTGTACCTGGGCAAAATTTAAAGACAAGGTAAGCGGGAAAGAGTTTTTCATGTTCAATACACACTTCGACAACGAGGGAGTGCAGGCCAGGGAAAATGCAGCGAAGATGATTCTTGAGAAAATTAAAGCGATATCCAATGCAAAATCTCCGGTTTTCATAACCGGCGACTTTAACTCCGACCCGTCGACAACTGCTTACGGAACTATTGTACACGCTTTCTCAGACTCTAAGCTGGTCTCATCGACCAAGCCATACGGGCCGGAACAAACCTTCAACGGTTTCAAATATCACACCTATACTACTGAAGTAACGGAAGGCCGTATTGACTTCATTTTTGTAAATAAAAACGTGCAGGTGTTAAAATACGGCGTATTGACAGACAGTAAAGACCTTCGCTTCCCGTCCGACCACTTTCCTATCGTTTGTAAGGTAAGTTTTTAAGAGCTCCTGGTCAGGCTGCAACAATACCTGCAGCCTGACCAGTTTAAATCAATCCTTAATATTCGAGAATAGCCATGGAAGCAGATCCGGCTCAGCAAAGGCGGAATCCCAGCTATTGTGGTTAGCCTCAGGATAAACAGTAAACTTTACATCATTACCTTTTTTGTGAAGTTCTTCCACTATCCTTTCCGAAAATTGGGGGTCCACGATATCATCTTTGGCACCGTGAAATATCCAGAGAGGAATCTTGCCATACTTCTTTACATTCTTTACATTATCGCCCCCGCATATTGCAAAAGCAGCAGCAAACACCTCCGGCTTCCGGCGCAGTAGTTCAAAGGTTCCCATACCGCCCATAGACAGGCCTCCCACATAGATTTGTTGTTTGTCAGCATAAGGCTTTTCGAGCATTCTCTCCACCAACCCAAGTACGGCATGCATTGCTTTCGTTGGCTCCCCTCCTTTTTGAAAATCGAAGGATCGCTTTCCCGCGCTGTCAGTGCTGATGTCAACATTTGCCCAATAACTGTCTTTCGGACATTGAGGAAAGATTATAATAGCAGGATAGTTTTTCCTAATATCTTTCTTCAGAAACAAGCGGCCACCATGCGTCAATTGCGACTCATTGTTATCGCCACTTTCCCCCCGTCCGTGCAGAAAGAATAACACCGGATATTTTTTACTGCTGTCGAAATCCTCGGGAAAAAGAATGCGATATGGCAAAGTATCATTCTTCGACACAAAAGTGCTGCGTTCATACTTTTTCAAGTCCTGAGCTTCCAACGATCCGGAAACCAGTATGATCAGGTTTAATAGAAAGAGTTTTAGTTTCATTTTCTAGTATCAAGTATCAAGATGTTAGTATCAAGACAATGGGCTTAAACACTAACTGCTTAGACCCTGACAAATGTATCTTATTTAATATGAAGCATCAAGAATTAATGATTAAGCGGCTTCGGCTACATCAGCATCGGCGTGGGGGCCACAAACGCAATGACCCTCCAACTTCAGTTGCGAGCTGAGTCAGAGGGCCACTATTTGTTTCTGTTTATCTACTGCAGTTTAAAGTCTGCTTCTTTAACATCGCGACTGTTCGTGCCTATGAACACTTTAAAATCACCAGGTTCTGCAACAAACTTCAAATCACTGTTGTAGAATTTGAGATCCTCTTCAGTAATTTTGAAAGTAACCTCCTGCGACTCGCCTGCTTTCAGATTTAATTTTTTGAATCCCTTAAGCTCTTTCACCGGGCGGGTAATGCTTCCCACCATATCGCGGATATAAAGCTGAACCACTTCCTTCCCTTCCTTCGAACCTGTATTTGTTACCGTAACGCTCGCTGTTATTTCCTGTCCGGCTTTCAATGAGGTACTGCTAAGTTTCACATCGCTGTAATCAAACTTTGTATAACTTAAGCCGAACCCGAAAGGATAAAGCGGGTCGTTTGGAACATCTAAATAGTTAGACCGGAACTTGGTGAACCACTTTCCTTCGGCAAGAGGCCGTCCTGTATTTTTATGATTGTAGAACAGAGGAACCTGACCAACATCTATGGGGAAAGTCATGGTTAGCTTTCCAGACGGGTTTACATCTCCGAAAAGTACGTCTGCAATTGCGTCGCCCGCTTCGGAACCGCCAAACCAAACATTCAAAATAGCGGGTACATTTTCACTTTCCCATTTTAACGTCAATGGCCTTCCCGTAAAAAGCACCAGTACTACCGGCTTCCCGGTTTTTAGCAGCTCAGCCAGCAATTCTTTCTGTACCTGCGGTATTCCGATATCTGTACGGCTTGAACTTTCGCCGCTCATCTCGGCCGACTCCCCTAATGCTGCGACAATCACGTCCGACTGGCGCGCAATTTCAAGAGCCTCTTTCCTGATTACATCAGCGGGCCGATTATCCCGGCGTAACGATTTACCAAACATAGTCGCGTTTGCTTCGAGTACTGAATCAGCAGTAAGATTAGATCCCTTAGCATATAACACTTTAGCCTGTTTTCCCGCCGCATTTGTAAGACCTTTAAGCAACGAAACTGACTTACTGAAATCTGCTGCAACGCTCCACGTTCCGGTCATATTCTCAGTAGCATCGGCAAGAGGCCCTATCAAAGCAATCGTACCGTTCTTCTTCACTGGCAGAACGCTATTATCATTTTTAAGCAGAACAAAACTCTGCGCCGCCGTTGCTCTTGCCTCTTTGCGGAATGCAGGAGTGAAGATCTCAGTCTTGCTTCGCTTCACGTTGCAATAACGATAGGGATCCTGAAATAAGCCTAATTTATATTTCGCTTCCAGTATTCTCCGACAAGCCATGTCTATTTCTTGTTGAGTAATTTTTCCTTCCTGCAGCGATTGCTTCAATGTGGTCAAGAATCCCTCGCCTACCATATCCATATCCACACCGGCTGCAAGCGCTAAAGCCGAAACCGCTTTCAGGTCACCTAATCCGTGGTCGATCATCTCGTTAATAGCGGTATAATCAGTTACCACCATGCCGTTGAATCCCCACTGATTACGCAACACTTCCGTCATTAACCACTTGTTTGCGCTGGCAGGAACGCCTTCCACTTCGTTAAAGGAAGTCATTACACTTCCCGCCCCTGCTTCTACTGCAGCTTTATAGGGAGGGAAATATTCATTGTACATCCTCAACCGGCTCATGTCAACCGTGTTGTAGTCGCGGCCCGCTTCTATTGCTCCATATAAAGCAAAGTGCTTTACACAAGATAAAATCGTATTGTTTTTAGAAAGATCATCACCCTGATATCCCTTCACCATCGCTTTCCCAATTTCAGATCCGAGATAAGGATCTTCACCCGAGCCTTCGGAAGCACGCCCCCAGCGGGCGTCGCGTGAAATGTCTGTCATTGGCGAGAAGGTCCAGTTGATGCCATCGGCGCTCGATTCGATCGCAGCAATACGCGCGCTTCTTTCAATCAGGGGCATATCCCAGCTGCACGATAAACCCAGGGGAATTGGAAAAACGGTTTGATACCCGTGAATAACGTCCATACCGAAGATCAAAGGAATTTTCAGGCGGCTTTTTTCAACGGCAATTTTCTGAACATCCCTGATCTTCTCAACCGTTTTAATGTTAAACAAGCCACCTACTTTTCCTTGCGCTATCTTTCCTGCAATATCCGAACTCGACGCCTGACCGGTCGTTATGTCACCCGCCCCCGGGAGGTTTAACTGGCCCAACTTTTCCTCCAGAGTCATCTTCTG
>DALYUO010000069.1:15006-20593 GCA_031981225.1 Pararcticibacter sp. | reverse complement strand
CTTATTTTTAAAGAACAGCGATTTAGTATAACTGAGGTTACGGCCTACGCCCATGTAAGGCTGTCCTGCAAGGGCGAACGACAGGTAGTTTATCGCCGTATTAAAAGTTTCAAACCGTATAAAAGCATTCAGGAAGCCCTTCCCTCTATAATATGGTGAATAGCCCAAAACAATCTCCGTATTCTTTACGAAATTCTGTTGCATCATATTTATCCAGCTTGCACTTGCAGGACGGCAATCCGCGTCGGTAAACAACAGATGCTCGTTTGACGCCGCCTTTATTCCCAAAGTAACAGCGAATTTCTTCCCGTGTTTGAAGCGAGCATGTTCTTTGATAGTCACTACCTTAAGATGGGGATATTTTTGCGACAACTGCCGTAAAACAAGATCTGAATCGTCCGAAGAGCAATCATTTACAACCACTACTTCAAAAGATGGATAGTCTTGTTCTAATACCAGCGAAAGATTCTCCTCCAGATTCTTTTCCTCATTCCGGGCACATATAATAACAGAAACAGGGTGCATCGGCTGCTCACCGTCAGCGGTATCTGTCCTTTTATATGAACGCAGCCGCCCATGTATTATCACGATAAAATACAATTGAATAATAAAAACGGCCTGTAATAGTATAAAAACAAGTAAAAATAAGTAATCAGTCAATGGTGTATAATTTATTGAGCAAATGTAAGCAAAAGGGACTTGAATGAGAGGAGATATGAGAAGTGAGTTTTGAGATGTAAGATGTCGGATATGAGATATGAGAAGTTAGATATTAGTACTGAGAGCTGAAAACTGATCGCTGAATACTGATTTCCAAAACCCAAAAAGCCGACAGCTAAAAGCTGAAAGCTTTTAACTACCTTTGCGTGTTAAAATGAAATTCAGATTAGAAGTAACAGATAAGCTTTCTAAGGCTAGGGCGGGCGAGATCAGCACGGACCATGGGACTATCAAAACTCCCATTTTTATGCCTGTAGGGACTGCAGGATCCGTTAAGGCCGTTCATCAGAGGGAACTGAAAGAGGATATAGAAGCACAGATCATATTAGGAAATACTTATCATCTGTATCTTAGACCTGGTTTAAATACTCTTGAACAGGCCGGAGGGCTCCATAAATTCAACGGATGGGATAAGCCCATACTGACAGACAGCGGAGGATATCAGGTATATTCGCTTACTGAAGTACGAAAGATAAAGGAAGAAGGAGTAACGTTCCGCTCTCATATCGACGGATCAAAACATCTGTTTACCCCTGAAGGCGTAATGGATATACAGCGCACCATCGGGGCCGATATCATTATGGCATTTGATGAATGTACACCTTACCCCTGCGAATACAACTACGCAAGCAAATCGGTAGATATGACCCACAGGTGGCTGAAACGATGCTGCGAGCGGTTTGACTCTACAGAACCAAAATACGGGTATTCCCAAACGCTCTTTCCTATTGTACAAGGCTCGGTTTACAAAGATCTGCGTGTAAAATCAGCAGAGGTGATCGCCTCTTTTGAACGGGAAGGGAATGCGATAGGCGGTTTATCGGTGGGTGAACCGGCCGAAGAGATGTATGAGATGACTGATCTCGTATGCAATATTTTGCCGAAAGACAAGCCGCGTTATCTCATGGGAGTTGGCACACCGGTAAATATCCTCGAAAATATTGCTCTCGGGGTGGATATGTTTGACTGTGTAATGCCTACACGGAATGGTCGCAACGGCATGCTTTTTACAAGCGAGGGCATTATTAATATCCGGAACGAGAAGTGGAAGAACGATTTCTCCCCCATTGATCCGGACAGTGATCTTTTTGCAGATGTTACTTATACAAAAGCTTACTTACGGCATCTTATAACTTCTAAAGAGATTTTAGGCGCCCAGATCGCAACCCTCCACAATTTGCATTTTTATCTTTGGCTGGTAACCCAGGCAAGGGAAAAGATCATATCCGGAGAATTTTACGACTGGAAAAACAAGATGATAAAAAAGCTTTCTCAACGTTTATAATAAGATGGGCAACGGATTTATCAAAATAATAGACTGGTATATCATTAAAAAATATCTCGGAACCTTCGTGTTCACCTGTGCTATTTTTACAGTTGTGTGCGTGGTTTTTGATGTTTCTGAAAAGCTTGATGATTTCCTCAAGCGTTCCGCTCCGTTTTCGAAGATCCTTTTTGAGTACTACGCCGGGTTTATTCCCTTCTATCTGAACTTTCTTTCGCCGTTGATCAATTTTATTGCTGTTATCTTTTTCACCGCAAAAATGGCGGACCAGACTGAAATTGTGCCGATACTTAGTGGAGGCGTAAGCTTCAAAAGGTTCCTGTGGCCGTATTTCGTTTCCTCTTCCCTAATCTTTGTGATTACGCTTTTGGCCAACCTGTATGTCATTCCGCATACCAATAAGCTGATGATCGGCTTTGAAAATATCTATATCAAGCCCGTTTCTGATAATTCAAAAACTGAAACGCATATGCAGATCGATAAGAATACGTATGTGTATATTAAGAGCTTTGACAACGTGCAGAAGGTTGGATATACCTTTATCATGGAGAAATTTAACGGCGACCAGCTGGTAGAAAAACTGATGTCAGACCGCATTGTATGGGACTCTTTGAAAAGGAAATGGAGCATTGAAAACTATTCAATAAGGACAGTTAACGGCCTGAAAGAAAAAATGACTACCGGAATGAAGAAAGACACCACACTTGATATGCGGCCTGTCGATTTTCAGGTGTACGATAATATATACTCTGCAATGAGTATGAAAGAGCTTAATTCACGTATTGAGAAGGAAAAGATACGTGGAACCGGTGTAATGCAGCTTCTTGAACTCGAAAAATATAAGCGCTTTATATCTCCTCTTTCAGCCTTTGTTCTTACCCTTATGGGGGTATCTTTATCATCAAGAAAGGTGCGCGGAGGCATTGGCCTGCCGCTGGGTATCGGGATCTTTTTAAGCTTCACATATATTCTTTTTATACAATTTTCAACCATGTTTTCCTTAAAAGGGGGCCTTCCCCCTATTATTGCTGTGTTCATTCCTAATATACTATTCGGTGCCCTCGGAGTTTATCTGATGATAAAAGCGCCTAAATAAACCATGTTAAAATCACATTCTTTAAACCGCAATCTGCTGGTATTGCATGCTACTGTTATGATATGGGGCTTCACCGGCATTCTTGGTAATCTCATTTCAATTTCTGCGACCCACCTGGTATGGTATAGAGTGCTCATCGCCTTTATTACGCTGCTGATCTATTTCAAGGCCACAAAGACCGCCTTCACGGTCACAAAGAACGCCTTCTTTAAGCTCATTTTTACGGGTGCTATTGTAGGGGCTCACTGGATCTTTTTCTTTCAGTCGATCAAGTCATCTAACGTGTCGGTAGCACTGGTTTGTCTTTCTTCTGTGACTCTTTTTACTGCCATATTAGAACCCATTTTCAGCAAAAAAAAGATATCAAAACTGGAGATATTTACCGGGCTGATGATCATCACAGGCATCGCTTTAATCTTCAAATTTGAAACACGATATGCTGTCGGGATCAGCTTCGGACTCCTGTGTGCTTTCTGTGCCAGCCTCTTCTCAATCATCAATTCAAAGCAGGTGCAAAACCGGCCTGCGCCGGTTATCAGCTTCTATGGAATGGCGGGTGCCTGGGTGTGGATTTCAATTTATCTGGTGCTTACCGGAGGTTTTAATTCTTCCATGAAACTACACGTTTCCGACATCATATATCTGCTCATCCTGGGCACCGTTTGCACCTCTCTTGCATACGTTGCGGGAGTGTCTGTAATGAAAGAATTATCGGCGTTCAGGGTAGCCCTCGTTACCAATCTCGAACCGGTTTACGGCATCATTCTTGCCTTCATTTTCTTTGGAAAAAGAGAGCACATGACTGCCGGTTTTTATGCCGGATCCATTATCATTCTGTCTTCCATTTTCCTGTATCCCTACATACGAACAAAGGTCGAAAAAAGACGAATGGACAAGCAGATCCTACCGGGGTAGGGGAGGAGTTTAGTACACTAAGACCGACGAAAAGACCCCTCGGTAGCAGAGGGAAATAAATCCCACCGAACAACATTCTCTTATTCATTTTAAATGAGGCGTACCGTATAAAAACTGTACGCCTCATTTGATTTCATGAATTTTCAGGGCCGTACCTCCGATCAATTAGTGAGGACAAAAAGACAGCATCCAGGGAAGCCCGACCCATATTCTGCGGCGCTCCCCGAAAGATGAATTCCCCTTGAATATTCATTATACATAATGACACAGAATTGCAGGCGTCCTGTTCAGCGATACCGTGGTGCCGTTCAAATTTTGCAGAATAGAATGCTCGCCGGAAAGAAGTGACAAGGCAGCCGCATCTGATAGAACCTACTTCCGTTCAGACAGCTCAATCCCTGTCTCCAGTGAAACCATCAAGCTCCGGCATGGGCCCGGCAAGTTGCTTTTCTACATATCATCTTTCAAATTTTTATGCAGCTCCAGACATAATTAGCTAACCCCCCATTTTTCTCGCAAAAAAGTAGTAAATTAAGGTTTTTAAAAGAAAACACTTTGGTCAGTTATTTTACATAACAATCAAAATATCTTTTAATTAAACTATAATAAGTAAATTAAAATTTCATATTTAAAAACGCGTTTTCTGCTCTTGAGACTAAAATATTTAGCAAACGATTAAAATGACATCTAAATTCCGGTATATACAATTTTTAATCAGATACATATCTCTCGTTATATTAATTTTTTGTTATCATGCTCTAAGCGCACAGGTATTCAATTCAGATCAGAACCCTCCCTCCCTTAGATGGAATCAGATAAACACAGAAAACTTCCAGATCATCTACCCTTCTGCCTTTGAAACTGAAGCGCAGCGTATGGCTTCGGTGCTGGAAAATATCATATCCCGGGAGGGACATTCGCTAAATAAAAAACCCCGGAAGATTTCAGTGATCTTACAGAATCAGGGCACGACTTCTAACGGCTTTGTTCAACTCGGCCCCCGGCGTTCGGAATTTTACACCACCCCTTCCCAGAGCTTCGACTACCAGGACTGGCTCAATAGTCTTGCCGTACATGAGATGCGGCATGTGGTTCAGTTTGACAAGTTGACAGGTAATCTTCGCGCTCCCTTTTTCGAAAAACTTGCATTGGCAATTTTTGGCATTACCCTCCCTCCCTGGTTCTATGAAGGCGATGCTGTTGGAATAGAAACAGCCCTTACTCATGCAGGCCGCGGAAGAATACCGGAGTGGGCTTTGATTATACGAACAAATACACTAAGTGGAAAAAAGTTCAGTTATTCTAAGGACTTTTTCAACTCTTATAAAGACCTGACTCCGGGCTATTACCAGCTAGGCTTTTTCATGAACGCGAAACTCAGAAGAGACTTCGGAACCAGCATCACCGATAGTATCATGACGCGGATTTCGAAGAACCCGTTGCGTCCTTACAGCTTTAGTAATTCTGTAAAAAAATATGCCGGTTTGACCACCCGTCAACTGCATGATTCTACCATCTCAGAACTGGGTGAACTATGGCACCAACAGATTGAGAAAACAGCCCCTCTCGAT
>DALYUO010000069.1:11993-14996 GCA_031981225.1 Pararcticibacter sp. | reverse complement strand
GAAATCGACTCGACCGGCCGGGAGCGAAGAGTGACAGAAGTGGGCTCACAAGAGCTGGCGTGGTTTAGTTATGCGGCAGGAAAAATTGTATGGGACGAGTTGCGTTTTGACCCTCGCTTTCATCAGAGATCGTTCAATGTTATCAATATTTTTGACATGCAGACAAGACGGGCAAAACAGCTCACACATCGCACCCGCATGTTTGCCCCTTCCCTATCTCCCGACGGCAAAACAATTATCGCAGTTGACGTCTCCTACTCCAACAGAATTTCACTAAAGCTAATGGATGCGGCAAGAGGTAAAGAGATCCGGAATTACAAGAGTCCCGAAAACTACATGCTTCAAATGCCGGCTTTCAGTCCCGACGGAAAAACCGTTGTCGTGGTGGCCGTCGCAAAAACGGGTAAGGCCCTTTTCGAGCTCAATCTTGAATCGGGTAAGTTCTCTCCCCTTTTCCCCTTCCAGCTACAGGAAATTCTTCGCCCTGTCTATGCCGCCGGACAGATCCTTTTTAAAGCTCATTACAACGGAATTGACAACATTTACCGGTTCAACCCCAATGACAAGCAGATATATCAGCTCACATCGGCCCGATTTGGTGCTTTTAATCCTTTCTACGACACGATTTCCCGGAAGTTAATACTGAATACCTTTTCAGAACACGGATACGATATAGCGGCTTTAAATTACTCCGATACTTCCGGCCAGAATATCAGCACAGTCAAAAACACTTTTGTTGAATACGCTGCGCCTTTATACGAACAGGAAGGCCACAGCAATGTATTCGACAGCATTCAGCCGAAAACCTATCCGGTAAAGCGATATCACGAGTTGAGCAACTTATTCTATTTTCACAGTTTAGTGCCGGTTGCGGAAGAAAATCAGTTTTTCGACGACTACAACGTAGGGATCGAACTGCAGTCGGACAATAAACTGAACACGCTGAGTTTCTACTCCCGCTACCAGTACAATAACGCCCTTCGTAAAAGCGAGTACCTCACCGGGCTTTATTACAAACGCTACTTCCCTATCTTCAGTATCGATTATATCAACCGTCCGAGACTGATATACCGCCGCGTGAATCAGGCAGGTAAAACTATTTTAAGTCCGGTTACCTGGCGTGAAAACGAGATAAAGGCCGAAGTGACCTTTCCTTTTACCCTCAACCGGTTTAACAATAATTATAGTTTCGGATTCAAAACCGGCACAAGCTATACCAATCGGTATGGTATTGAAAACGGAATACCTTCGCTTTTAAGAACGCTTGAGTACCCCATGCACTACCAGTTTTATGTGTCACGGAACAACCGTCGGAGCTCGCGTGATCTTGCACCGAGATGGGGACAGAATATCACCCTCACCTACCGCAATTATCCTTTCGAAAACCGGGTGGAAGGCGAGCTGTTCACTTTTCGAAGCACATTCTACTTTCCGGGCCTCGCATCTAGCCACTCTTTCCAGGCGGCTTTCAACTATCAGCATGGCGATGGAAACTATGTCAATACAGTAGATATCCCGAGAGTAAGCGGCTACAGTTACCTTAGTCCGATTGGAAATACCCGCAATACACTTCTCCTGGATTACAGGCTGCCTTTGCTCTACCCTGACTGGGAAGCTGGCCCTCTTGCGTTTATCAAACGACTTAAAGGAGGTCTTTTTGCCGATTTCGAAAATATCGGGAAAGGGAATTCCTTCTCTCCCCGCTCCTACGGAGCTGAGCTCCGGGCGGACATGAACCTGCTGCGTTTTTATCTGCCTAATTTTGATGTTGGAGGAAAAGTGATATTTTTAAATGAAAAACCACGCCAAAATCCGATATTCGAATTTATGGCTACTTACAGCTTTTAATCATGAGTGGAAAAACTATCTTCATTGTCGTTGTAACTGTTCTCATAACAGTCATACTGATGAATAACACAGAAGAGATCGACTTCTGGATTTTCGGAATTGCCAAAATCCCAAAGCTTGCAATCCTGGGCTCAATGTTTGCCGTAGGGTTTGTCGTGGGAGTAATGGCGGGCAGGCCTCGTAAGCAGAAAGTAATTGTAAACGACCATTCTTCAACAACAGCCGAACCCGATGATTATCAACCTAAACTCAGTGATGAAGACAGAGACTATATTAGTTGACAATGGACAATTGACAATGGACAATTGACAATGGACAATTGACAGTTGACAATGGACAGTTGACAGGGGGATTCGATTAGCGGGCTAGTTCCTGTTTGTTTTCTGTTCCATTCAGTTTGCGGATAACCCTGGCGGGGTTTCCGACAGCGAGGGAATCATCCGGAATATCTTTAACCACCACTGATCCTGCACCGATAACACAGCGGTCGCCTATTGTTACGCCAGGACAAATAGTAGCGTGCCCTCCTATCCAGCAACGCTCACCAATGGTGACAGGCTTGCAATCTTCCCATTTATCCCTCTCGTCGGCATCAAGCGGATGCTTCGCTGTATAAATATGCACCCCGGGCGCCAGCATGGTATGGGCTCCGATGGTCACCTTTGCGCCGTCAAGAATGACCGCTCCGAAATTGATAAATACCTTTTCTCCAGCATAGATATGATCCCCATAGTCGCAGTAAAACGGTGGCTCGAGGTGAATATTCTTGGCTGAATTCGGGCAGAGTTCATTCATCACCGCCTGAAAGTTATCTGAATAATATTCCGTTACGTTTAACCGGTGAAGGATCCGCTTTACTTTTTTCCGGATAGCTATCATTTCATCACTGTGAGCATCATAAGGCTCCCCATCAAACATCTTTTCTTTCTGTGTCTTCATATAACGTTTAGCATAAACGCACAATACTAAAAAATAATCACAACATTCACCTTTCCATTTCCAATTATCCTCTGCCCCTTGTCAATTCTCCATTGTCAATTGTCAATTTTATATTCTACCTTTGCAATGCTTTTGGTTTCCGGTGTAATAACCGGGATTAAAAGGGAATCCGGTGTAAGTCCGGAACTGTCCCGCAGCTGTAAGCTCCATTAACCC
>DALYUO010000069.1:10989-11983 GCA_031981225.1 Pararcticibacter sp. | reverse complement strand
CTATGTCACTGCATGTAAAACATGCGGGAAGACAGGGCCCGAGGGGAGTAAGTCAGAAGACCTGCCATAGCACGATAGATTCATAGCTTTCGGGGATTGAAGCTGGAATGAAAATACGCTACGTATTTCCATTATTCGTTTCCTTTCCCCTGCTTAAATAATTATTCATCAACATGAAACCAAGGCGAAGACTTACTTCTTACAGGCGGACATACATTTTATGCATGACGCTTCTTTCAGTAAGCATTGTCTTTCATATAGAAGTCTCCGCCCAAGCCATCGCGACGAACACTAAAAACAGTTTCTCCCAAAACGACACTCTTCGGGAGGTACAAATAAGAGGGCTGAAACCAACGCGCCATAATACCTCTCTCACCCCCGTACAAACACTCACAGGACAGCAGCTCGAAAATCTGAACAGCTTATCCGTTGCAGATGCGTTAAGATACTTCTCGGGAGTGCAAATAAAAGATTATGGCGGCATCGGGGGCTTAAAAACGGTAAACATCCGCAGCCTCGGCAGTCAGCATACTGCCGTTTTTTATGACGGCGTTCAGCTCGGCAATGCTCAGAACGGCGAAATAGACCTCGGACGATTCTCACTCGACAACCTCGAAGAGATCGACCTGTATAATAGTCAGCGTAGCAGCATTTTTCAACCGGCGCGAGCGTTTGCGGCGGCCAGCAGTCTTTACCTGCAATCTAAGTTACCGGTTTTTGAAATTGATGAAGAGGACCATCTTCGGGCTGCCTTTAAAACAGGATCCTTCGGGCTGCTCTCTCCATCGCTGAGCTGGCAGCATAAGATAAGCAACAAGATATCCAGCACTATCAGCACCGAATGGCAAAGGTCTGACGGCCGGTACAAGTTCAGGTATACCAATTCTGTATACGACACAACTGCAATTCGTCAGAACGGCGATACCGAAGCTTTAAGATTAGAGGGAGGCTTCTATGGGTCGTTTGCCGACAGCAGCAAATGGTCTATGAAAAT
>DALYUO010000069.1:1414-10979 GCA_031981225.1 Pararcticibacter sp. | reverse complement strand
TTCAGTATTTTTCAGAAAGAGGGCTTCCCCGGGCCATCGTCAGGAATAATTTTGAATCGCGCGACAGGCAGTGGGACCGTAATACCTTTATCCAGTCCTCCTGGACCAGTCGTATTAACCGCCCCTATCAACTGATGCTAAACGCGAAATATGCTCATGACTATATGAGGTATCTACAGCCCGAATACGACAATATTGAAGGCTCTATGGATAACCGGTACAGGCAAAAGGAATTTTATGTATCAGCCGCCGGCCGTTACAATTTAAGTTCATTGTTAGACATCGCGCTGTCAACAGATCTCCTCGTAAATAAAATGAGCTCTAACATGGGTCATTTTTCTTATCCTGCGAGATATACAAGCCTGACAGCCCTTGCATCCGAATTCCATTCCGGACGTTTCAGAATACAGGGAAGCCTCCTGGGCACGCTGATTAATGAAACAACGGAACAAAACGCCGCAGCAACAAATAGAAAAAGACTGAGTCCAGCCCTCACTGCTTCCTGGCAGCCCTTTCAGCAAAACACAGTCTTGTTGAGGGCATTTTACAAAGACATATTCAGGATGCCGACATTTAACGACCTTTATTATACATTTTCGGGCAACACTGCTCTCCGCCCGGAAACACCAGGCAATACGATGCCGGCCTCACCTTCCTGAAGCCCCTTAGCTCGCGTTTCTGGCAAAGCGTTTCTCTTCAGGCAGACGCTTATTACAATGAAGTAAAAGACAAGATCGTTGCTGTTCCCGGCGAAAATATAGCCACATGGATGATGATGAACCTCGGCAAAGTGGATATCAAGGGAATGGAAGTGAACATAGCCACTTCGGCGAGGGCTCGTAAAACCCTCCTGAATGCAGCATTTGCATACACCTATCAGCAGGCCCTCGATGTAACCAGCGCATCGGATTTCAATTATCAGCACCAGATACCCTATACTCCCGAACACTCTGGCTCCTTCATTTTAAGCGCCGGTCGCGAAAACATCTCGTTAAACTACAGTTATATCTATACAGGAGAGCGATACAGTCAGAAGGCCAATACCACCGACAACTATATGGAGCCCTGGTATACACACGATCTATCAGCATCAGGAACTTTCAAAGTCCGGAAAATTAGTTATAAAGCCACGGCAGAAGTAAACAATCTTCTCAACCAGTACCGGGATGTGGTCTTAAATTTCCCAATGCCAGGCCGTTCATACCGGTTTACCTTAAGCATGAACTATTAAAAAGAGATTGACGATGAGAAAGATTATACATATAAAATCACTCCTACTTTTTACGCTGATTATCGCGGCGCTCTCCTCCTGCCGCAAGGATCCGAAGGTTACACCCGAAGAAGTTACGGGGATATCAGACCCTGACCTGGTTAAAAAAAGCAGCTTTTACCTCTTAAATGAAGGGAACATGAACATGAACAAGGCTTCGCTTGATTTTTTCGACCATCAGAAAGGCGTTTACAGAAGGAACATTTTTGAATATACCAATCCCGGTATCACAAAAGGGCTTGGAGATGTAGGTAATGACATGGGCATCTACGGATCCAAATTGTATATCGTAGTAAACAACTCCCATCAGGTGGAAGTATTAAATGCACTAACGGGAAAACATATCGGTAAGATCGACATTGTGAACTGCCGGTATATCACTTTCCATAACGGCAAAGCGTATGTAAGCTCTTATCAGAGCCGGATTGGCGGGAACAGCTCGGCGAACGGATACATTGCAAGGATAGATACAGCCAGCTTCCAGATAGAAAAAACAGTTACTGTGGGACGACAGCCGGAAGAGATGGCGATCACGGGCGGTAAGCTATATATCGCTAATTCTGGCGGGTACGACCCCGGACAATACGAAAGCACACTTTCTGTAATTGACCTTAATAGCTTCACTGAAATTAAACGGATTGAAGTGGCTATCAACCTTCATCGCGTAAAGGCCGACAAATACGGTGACTTGTATGTTACTTCAAGGGGCGACTCTTATAATATCCCTTCCAAACTTTTTGTAATAGATACCGGTACAGATGAAATTAAAAAGACATTCGACATAGCAGCCACCAATCTTTGTATCGATAACGATCTGGCTTACATTATTGGGGTGCAGTTTAGTTATCCCCTTCAGAAAAACACAATCTCCTATGCCATCCTGAATGTAAAAGACGAAAGCATTTTAAGCCGGAATTTCATTACCGATGGAACGGAACGAAGTATTGACAGGCCTCAGGGCATAGCAATCGATCCTCATACAAAAGACATCTACGTTACAGATGCCAAAGATTTTGTCACACCCGGCACCCTTTACTGCTTTGATAAAAATGGCCGCAAAAAATGGTCGGTATTTACCGGCGACACCCCTGCACATTTCGCATTTATAAATTAAACACTATATATTTTATTATGAAACAACGACTATTACCTGCACTGTTTATCCTTTCACTGGCGCTTTTTCAGTCATGCAAAAAAGACCGTGATGAAACTCCAAAAGAAAAAGAGACAGTGGGGATGTATGTACTTTTTGAAGGATCGTGGGGACAAAATAACAGTGGAATAGCCTGGTATGATCTTAGAACAGGCCAGTCTGCCGCAAATCACTTTAAAACGGTTAATGGCCGCAATTTGGGCGAAAGTGCCCAGGATCTTAAGCTATATGGAAATAAAATGTATTGCGTTGTATCAGGTACACAGGGTGAGAAAAAATCATTTCTTGAAGTGATAGATCCTCTTACCGGAAAATCGATTAAACAAATCCCTTTTTATGACGCCGGCTCCGAGTATATGCCTCGCTCTATTGCCTTCGCAGGAGGCAAAGCTTACGTTTCAGGCTTCGATGGCTTTATCAGCCGCGTAGACACTTCGTCGTTAACTATTGACAGCCGGTTGTCGGCGGGACGTTTTCTGGAAGGAATTACCATATCAAACGGAAAGCTTTACGCAGCAAACTCCGACCATTACTATTCCGGAGAAGAAACCACTGTGTCTGTTGTTGACATCGCCACATTTAAAAAACTCTACGAACTGGAAGTGGGCCCTAATCCCACCAAAATAGCAACAACCGAAACTGGTGACGTTTATGTTGTCCTTTCAGGTAATAAAACCGACGCTCCGGGATTTAAAAAGATTGATAGTAAGACGGATAAAGTAACTGCCTCATATAATCACTTCGTCGGATCACTAGCAGTGTCAGGGGATCGTGTTCTATTGAACGTTAATCCATACAGCACTCGGGAAATCAAACCTTTTGACATCACGTCGGGCGCTTTAGGTTCCAACTTTGTTACTGATGGTACTACGGTTGACCTTCCATATAGCATTAGCATTAACTCGCTTAATGGCGATGTTGTTGTTGGAGATTCAAAAAGCTATTCATCTCCAACGGGCGAAGCGCTCTGCTTTTCTCCAGATGGAAAGCTGAAATTCAAATTCACTACAGCTGCAACCAATCCTAATCACACTGTATTCATCTACGGCGACAAACAACTATAATCCTATGAAAAGAACCAACCTCCAACTATTAATTCCGCTGTTATTGAGCTTTGTGATGATCAACGGCTGCAAAAAAGAAAATGATATTGATGGATCGGGAGATGCGCCGATACGCCCCATAACGTCCAGCAGCAATGCCTATGTTACCACTTTATTTGAATACCTGCCTGCACCTGGTCAGCTCGTAAACACCAGCGCAGGTAATAAGGCTGGTGCAGAAAACATACTTGGTAAAAAAGGACTAATCTCTCTCGGCGCATGGGGCGGATATGTTATCCTCGGGTTTGACCATACAGTAATAAATGAATCAGACAAAGACGACATCATCGTATTCGGCAACGCCTCCAGTATTTTTGCCGAACCAGGCGTGGTATGGGTAATGCAGGATGAAAATGGCAATGGTCAACCGGACGATATCTGGTATGAATTAGCAGGAAGCGAACACGGAAAAGAAGGATATATTCGTGATTATTCTGTCACCTATACCCGTCCGAGTCCTGCAGGTGACGTTTCATGGAAAGACAACAAGGGAAATACGGGTGTTATCAAAACCAATTCAGCCCACACTCAGCCTTACTATCCCGAATGGATCATCACAAACACCTATACTATTAGCGGGGTATTGCTACCTAAAGATAATATTGACGATAGCGTCCCCTCTTTCATCAAGAGCCTCCCGTTTGAGTTTGGTTATGCCGACAATACGCAAGGGGGGGATAAAATTGACATCGACCGGGCGGTAAGTAAAGACGGGAAAAAAGCAGGACTCAAAGGCATTGACTTTATTAAAATCCAGACGGGAATACAATACAACATGGGCTGGCTGGGCGAGATGTCAACCGAATTACAGGGGGTCGCAGACCTTAGCCTGTATAAAGAATAACTGCTTGCTGTGTGAGCTATAAGAATCCAGTCAGCAGACGAAGAACTTCTCCTGTTTTGATCTTATACTATTACAAAATGCAATTGAGCACGAAGTACAGATTCACCGGATCATTACTTTAATAATGGCATAAAGCCCAACAGCAAGGATAACCGCTTCAACTGCAATAGTAAACTTGATCACTGATTCGAAAATCCTATTTTTCATATCAGGTTTGATTAGTTAATTCAATATAAAAATAGGATGTAATAAGGAGATTAACAAACACAAAACGCACAAAACGAACTGATTTTCAGTTATTTTGTGCGTTTTGTGTAATTAGCAATTATTAACGCTAAAATCTGCAAATAAATGCTATATAACCACTTCTCTCTATGCTATATCGCAAAGGATCAAACCGGCAATTATTGCTGTCTTTGTCCCTGAGTTTTCTGCAACTTAAGTTTATCCTGCAGGTCTTTTATCGGATAATTTATCATTCTTCCAATAGGCTTATTTCCCCTGTACGTAATTACCTTTAACATTACAGCATCTTTAGGTGCTACTAAAGGCGCAGTATATTTCGGATAAAAATGGTCCGGAAAGGAATTATCAAAAGTGTAATATATATCAAGGCCGCTCACTTCTGTACTCAAATTGATTTGCAACTGTTTATCTGGCGTAACACTCGTTGAGAAGATTGGATCGTAAACACTTGAAGCATACTTGATCTCGGCCTGATCGAAGCGCGCGAAATGCTTTTCTACTCTGTTAAAGAAGTAATCCCAGTTTTTCTTTCCTTTTTGCGACCAAACCGACTCAGAAATAGCAAAAGCCCTGGGCCAGGTCATATATTGGGCATGCCGCATGTTGTATATTTGCTCAGTCCACAAGTTAGCCTGCCCTCCTTTGATATATTGCTCATCAACGCTGTCCGGCAATGGATCAAACTGGTATGCTTTATTTAAGCGAAGGGAAGCATAAACCTTGGGTTCGATTGCCGCATCGCCCTGCATGTAATCAAGATAAGCAAAGGTTGTAGGACTCATAACCACCTCATGTTTCATCTTCGCAGCTTCTGTTCCGCCTTTCATGCCTCTCCAGCTCATCACGGCGGCGCTTGGAGCCAAGCCACCCTCAAGGATCTCATCCCAGCCCATAAACTTTTTACCCTTGGATACGACGATCTTTTCAAGGCGCTTCTCAAAATAACCCTGAACCTCTTCCATATTCTTCAGATTATTTTGCTTAGCCAGGGCTTTAATGGCCTCGTTTTGCTCCCAAAAGTTCTTCGGACACTCGTCTCCTCCCATATGGATATATTCAAAAGGAAAAAGTGCAGCTACTTCTGTTACTACTTTATCCAGAAATTCATACACTTTTTCATTAGCAGGGCATAACGTATTATCAAGAAGAGCTATGGGGGGCGCTCCGCGCGACCAGTCCATTATCTTTTCACCCGATCTTACCTTGTACTGATCAGCACCAGGAGTACATGACAATTCAGGATAAGATGCTATTGCAGCAAGACTATGTCCCGGAACATCAATCTCTGGAAGAATATCAACAAACCGTTCCTTCGCATACCTGACGAGTTCTTTTATATCCTCCTGTGTATAGAATCCGCCATAGGTACGCGGTTCGTTAGGCAACGGGGGCGTAAAGTCTCCAAAATAACCTACCTTTTTCACGTTCCATGCGCCAACCTGGGTGAGTTTAGGATAACTCTTTATTTCAATACGCCATCCTTCATCGTCGGTAAGATGTAAATGCAGAAGATTAAACTTGTACCGCGCCATATGGTCGATATACTGTTTTACATCTTCCTTAGTAAAAAAATGCCTGGCTACATCAAACATCAGGCCTCTCCATCCAAATCTTGGATAGTCTGTAATGGTAGCACAAGGAACCTGCCACTTTAGATTTAGAAGCTGGTCTTTACTCTCCACTTCCTTTGGAAACAGCTGAAGAAGCGTTTGCACGCCATAAAACAAGCCAGCAGGCTGATTTGCTTCAATCTTCACTTTCTCTTCGGATACATTTAACCTGTAACCCTCTTTACTCAGCTCTGCTTCTTCCTTGCGTAGCAGAACCAGTTCAATGTTACTGTTCCCTGAGTGACTAACAACAATGTTTTTCCCGGTAACACCTAATTTCTCTTTGAGATAAGCGGCCACCTGCATGCTTTCAGGATTATTGGAAGCTTTAATAGTTGTTCTTTCAGGTAAAACAAAAGTTCCCGTATTTTCTACTATGCTAACGGGTTCGGGGATGATAGCAATCTTTCCGGAAGTTTGTGCTGATGCAGTAAAGCCGGCATAAACAAAGAGAACAGTAAGAATTCGCTTTTTTAATATCATAATCTGAGCTTATAAAGTCTGTGTGCGCCCACAAGATAAGTTCTTTTAAGGAAATTGCAAAATGCAAAGAACTTAAGTTAGCTTAGTATTGTTTACTGAATATCAATAAATTGCTCATGTAACTTCCTCAAACATGATTTTATGAAAAACGACAGCAGGTATAACAGAAGAAGCTTTTTAAGAACCCTATCCTATTCT
Organism: Pararcticibacter sp.; assembly: GCA_031981225.1. Classification (GTDB taxonomy): domain Bacteria; phylum Bacteroidota; class Bacteroidia; order Sphingobacteriales; family Sphingobacteriaceae; genus Arcticibacter. The sequence goes on along the minus strand of DALYUO010000069.1, from coordinate 4,072 downwards.
GCCGGAGCTCTGGCGCTTACCCCAGCCTTCAAATCACTGGCGGCGTGTTCCTTACCCGGTCAGGATAAAAGATTAGGCATAGCATTAGTTGGATTAGGCGGATACAGCACCGGACAACTCGCGCCTGCTCTGCAAGAGACAAAAAACTGTTACCTCGCAGGGATAGTTACCGGCACTCCTTCCAAAGCCGACAGCTGGTCAAAAAAGTATAATATTCCCGATAAAAACATCTACAACTATGACAACTTCGATTCCATTGCAAATAATCCGGATATCGATATTGTCTATGTGGTGCTGCCAATATCCATGCATAAAGAGTTTACCATCCGGGCGGCACAGGCAGGTAAACACGTGATCTGCGAGAAGCCCATGGCCTTGAACGCCGGCGAGTGCGCAGAGATGATCGCCGCGTGTAAGAAAGCAAACAGAATGCTCTCCATCGGATACCGCCTGCATTTTGAACCGCATAATATCGAGATGATGCGGCTGGGCCAGAAAGGGATATATGGAAAAGTAACCTCTATCGACACCGGAAATGGCTTCACTTACCGGGGCGACCCAAATGCATGGAGATTAAAAAAGGCGCTGGCAGGGGGAGGCGGCTTAATGGATATGGGAGTTTACAGTATCCAGGGATCCAGATATAGCCTTGGCAAAGAACCTCTGTTTGTGAAAGCAAGGGAAGAAAAAACCAATCATGAGCTCTTCAGAGAAGTAGACGAAACGGTTTTCTGGGAACTTGAATTTCCCGGCGACATCACCGCCAGCGGAAAATCGAGTTACAACAATAATTGGGGATACCTGAAAGTAAAGGCAGAAAAAGGCACTTTCGAATTGGAACCGGCATTTGGATATGGAGGGATCAGGGGAAGCTCGCCTGCCGGAGAAATGAATTTCCCCCAGATTAACCAGCAGGCTCGGCAAATGGATGACTTCGCACAATGTATCCTTCAGAAAAAGCCAACGAGAGTACCCGGCGAAGAAGGTATGAGAGATATGAAAGTGATCGATGCCATTTATAGAAGCATTGCTTCGGGCAAGAGAGAAAGGATTGCGTAAAGAGCATTTCGCATCACAGGTTATAAGAAGGTCAGGCCGATTCTTTTATTCAAACCGGTTTCAAAAATCCGGATTAATGTAGAAAGCTGCAGGTTTCCTTTACCATTCTCAATTTTGGAAATATAACTTTTTTTGGTACCGCTCCTATCCGCTAGTTCCTGTTGCGTCATTTTAGCTTCGCGGCGCGCCTCTTTCAGCATTTCACTAATGATAAAACGATGCGCTTTTTCTTCATAGACATTCCTGCTCTCAGTGCCCACCTTGCCGTGCTCTGCTTCAATAAGTTCATCGAATGTTTTGATCTCGTGTTTTGCTTTCATTGGATTGTCATTTAGTGTCAAAATAAGCTCTCATTAACTTAATCGCCATTTCTATTTCTCTGGCAGGGGTCTTTTGCGTTTTCTTCTGGAAACCGTTGAACAGAACAACAATCTTTCCCTTATCAAAGCAGCAGAAGATCCTAAAAATATCAGAGCGGTATTCAATTCTGATCTCATATAATCCATCCGTTCCGGTCAAATGTTTTAGAAATTTTTCAGGCACCTTCTCGACCGACTGGATCAGCTGGAAAACATATTGAATCTTCTCCTGCACCTTTTTATCCTGGCGAGTATAAAAATCCATAAAGTGGTCCTCATAAAAGATGATCTGCCTGCCCACGACCTCAAAGTTACCTTAAAAGTGAACAAAAAACAAACCTTACTTACTTCTTTCGCCTTACCCCACTTACAGCTTCTGCTTTTAAAGGTTCCTCTGGCCATGAATGCTTGGGGTATCGCCTTTTCAGCTCCTTTCTGACCTCAAAATAAGTATTTTCCCAGAAACTCCTGAGGTCAGATGTTACCTGTACGGGCTTAAATCCCGGCGAAAGGAGATGAAGTACCACCCCCTGCCGCCCTTCGTTTATCTTTGGCGTATCCAGCATGCCGAAAACTTCCTGCAACCTTACTGCTAACACGGGCAACGACCCGTCGGCATGGTATTTTAACTTTACCTGAGAACCACTGGGAACACGGATACTTGAAGGTGCAAGATGATCGAGGGCGACCTGCATATCGTACGGAAGGCTCTGATGAAGTACCTGCACTAAATTTATTCTCTTAAGATCCTCTGTTTTCTTTACCTGCGGCAAATAAGGCCGCAGCCATTCCCTGTTGCTTTCAAGAAGCACCGCCGTACTGACGTCGGGCCAGTTCTCCTCGGGTCGCCAGAGGCGCAGGCTCATTACCCGGTTCTGCCATTGTTCGGTGTCTTCAGTAAAGTTCAGTAAGCTTTCACCCTCCGCTTTTATAGCCTCCGACACGGCTTCAATAACCAGGTCCTGATCGGGCGACATCATTTGCCGCGATTGCAGCACAATACTACCGATCCGCAGATCCCGGCTTGCAACAATACCCCCTTTACGGGTGTCCCACATCACCGTGTCGCTCTCTGTCGCTATCTCTACCAGATCTTTTGCATTCAGAGGAGCTGCAAGGAAGATTTTCCCAATGCCTTTACGTGCGTCGAGCTGCGCTATGGCCAACCACCCCTCATGAGCCAGATCATCTTCAGCTCTCACAGCAGCGATCTTTCCGTTAGCGAGCTGAAACTGCCCCA
>DALYUO010000069.1:0-1404 GCA_031981225.1 Pararcticibacter sp. | reverse complement strand
CGTTATCCTCATCAACTCTGAATAAGCGCCGGTAAGACGAAGCTATCTTCTCGATATTATCCATCCTTCTTTCTTTACGACGCTCCTGCCGTTGTCTTCTAAGGGCTTCGACTCTCAGGTTAATATCAATGTTACCCTCCTTTTCGAGGGGATCTCTTTCTTCGAGCAGAGCGGCAAGGTCGGTGGCCAGGGCAAGGTTTGCAGTACCTGACGCCATAACGAGCATATGAGCGATACGTGGATGACAGGGCAAAGCATGTATCCGCTTTCCATGCGGCGTAATCTTACCGTCCTTGAGCGCATTCAACTGATGAAGGATCTCGTTCGCCCTTGCTAAAGCAGCAGCCGGAGGTGGCGTCAGCCATGTCAGCTGAAGGATATCTTTCACCCCCCACTGTACCATATCAAGTACCAGGGATGCGAGATCAGCTTCAAGGATCTCGGGGGTGCGGTATGGCGCCATTCTCTCCTGCGTTGCCAACGACCACATGCGATAACAGGTCCCTGGGCTAAGCCTCCCCGCTCTCCCGGCCCGCTGATCAGCAGAATCCACTGAGATTTGGGAAGTCTTCAATCCGGATAGTCCCGACTTGGGGTCAAAAGCCGTACTTCTTCCAAGGCCACTATCCACCACGATCTTTATGCCTTCTATCGTTAAGCTGGTTTCAGCAATAGACGTTGCAAGAACAACCTTTCGCTTACCCGAGGGATCGGGCATAATGGCGGCATTCTGTTCTGCAAATGACAGCTGACCGTAAAGCGGATGGACACCAATATCTTTAAGCTGTCTTTTCAGTAAGGCTTCGCATTTCCTGATCTCTCCCTGTCCCGGTAAAAACACCAGAACATCACCCTCCCTTTCCGCTATAGCGCGAACAACGGTTCTCGCACAGGCTTCAGGAAGCTGTACCGGATCCTGCTCGCCGGTGTAGATAACATCTACGGGATACATACTTCCTTTGCTCTCTACCACAGGGGCTTCCAGTAATCCGGCCAGACGCGGAATATCGAGGGTGGCCGACATGACCACGATCCTCAGATCAGGCCGGAGTACCTGTTGCGTCTCCCGGCTAAGGGCCAGCGCGATGTCGGCATGGATGCTTCTTTCATGAAACTCATCAAAAATCACCAGTCCGATATCCTCAAGGGCATTATCACTGTGAAGCATCCTCGTCAGGATTCCTTCTGTTACTACTTCTATCCGCGTTTGAAAAGATGTTTTATTCTCAAAACGGATGCGGTATCCCACAGTCTGGCCGGGTTGTTCTCCTAATAAGGAGGCCATCCTGTTTGCAATAGTCCCCGCAGCTAAACGTCTCGGCTCGAGGATGATCATCTTCTTCCCCTGCAGCCAGGGTTCCTGCAGTAATGCCAAAGGCAGCACAGTACTTTTTCCGGCACCCG
>DALYUO010000068.1:18789-20644 GCA_031981225.1 Pararcticibacter sp. | reverse complement strand
TGCGTTTCCGGTATTTGTACACTTCCCCTCTCCTGTATAGTTGTCGTTAGAGTAGACGACTGAGCCGCCGGCACTCAGGATACTCATATAAGTGTCAGCTATGGCAGATCCGCAGTGGCTCACCGTGATATCCATGGAGTCTGTAAGAGTAAATTTATAGTATACGTCGTTCGTAGGTTTCCCTGCAAATTGATTCGTAAATTCTGAAGCCGTATTCTTCGTATCTGTAAAATTAAATCCCACTTCGTGTGTCCCCGCATCAATGGCTGTGATCAGTTTGTCGCCCATAGCGCCAAGGGTAGTTCCTTTAATAGTAGTAGTTATATTACCGTTCTGTGCGCCATCAGAGACGATATAGTAAGTCCCGGGTAACAGTGCCAGGATTTTAATGTATGCATTTTGCGTATTCGCGCAAGCCCCGCTGCCGGTATACGTATCGTTGGTATAGTATTGATTCTTATCCTCGGATTGCACTTGTAGATAAGTGTCCGCAACCGCTGAACCACAGTTATCCACTGTTATTTCCATCGGGACCGTCAATGTCAATTTATAAAAAACTTCATTTCCCGACTTCGTAACAACCTTGCTTCTGCTGAACAAACTGGTATTTTGGGTTTGACTATAAGTAAAGCTGGCTTGTTTACTGCCTATATCAATCGGACTTAATGGTGATGAACCGGGTAATAGGTCCTTGCCTGTAAGGTTCAGCACGTATTTGGCGTCGCTATACTGCCCCATTGTGAACTTGGAATAGATCGTATAAGTTCCGGCAGGAAGTTCGTAATTAAATTTTCGGGTAGAATAGTAGAAATCGTCAATCGATTGTTCCCTGATAGTATCCCCCGATGCTGAAATAATCTTCATGTAAGCCGTACTCATTGATTCAATCCTCTGCGATCCGGTATTGTCTAGGCTTATATCCATGGGTTTAGTAATGGTGAACTGGTGTACAAGATCGCGCCTGTCGCTATAGGCATCCAATTCGGAACCATCTTTAAAGTCACATTTATACTGTCTGACGTCAACAGGACCTAACGTATGTGAGGCAGTGAAATTTGAACTGAACGTACCCAGGCCAGCCGGATAGAAAAAATCTTCCCCTGTTCTCCTTGCCTTACCTTCCACACTGGTTTTAATTAGCCCAATATCGTTCGTGCTTCCCTCGTACGTGATAGCTTCAGTAACAACGTAATATGTTCCCGGCTGAACAGGATACACAAAAGAATACCGGTCATTCTGACTATAAGATCTATAGTACTCTAATTCTTTGCCTGTAGCGTCAAGCAAATAGATAACCGAGCCTGCCGTAAATGAACTTCCGTTGTTGCTGATATACAGGTCCATCGATTTTGTCGTAATCGTCAGTTTATAGAAGATATCCCTGGCAGGCGGATCATTGTTATAATATTCGCCCGTCGAATAATTATATTCGAGATGGGTATAATCGTTTGTATAATCCCCGGTATTTCTTGTACTGGTACAGGTGAAGAGATCGGAGTAGGACCCCAGATCGATGGCCGATACCATCCTATTACGGTAGTTTTGGGCAAATAGTCCGGACGCGAATAAGCTCAGAAGAAGAACATGCATATATTTTTTCATGATAATCTTTTTAAAGGAAATTATTGACGTATATTCTGCACTGTTTACTTTCCGAATTTGTATATATATTTCTGAAGCATCACCTTCCTTATATCTGATGGTAATTTTGCGTCAAGAAAATAGCTGTCCGTTAGCCTGCCGTAATGATCATATTCAAAGCGTGTTGTTATATTATTGGGATCTGTGATCGCCACAACGCCCTGTAATGGCTTATATTCATACTTTGTTATCAGGGCGTTTGGTAATTCGTCTT
>DALYUO010000068.1:18168-18779 GCA_031981225.1 Pararcticibacter sp. | reverse complement strand
CTTAGACCACAAAGCGAAAGGCGGTTCCGCGTAAGTCGCCCAGTCCTGAAATACATTTGTACCGTTATAAACTTGTTGAATGGTAGCATTCTCTATTTTAGCCACGGGAAACATCCCCTGATATCCCCAAATAAAGCTTACCGGCCTGCCGTCTTTCCCCATTACCTCGGTTACATTGCCATAAGAGTCGTAAGCATTATACCTAACTTCGTCTCTGAAGGAGGGCATCTGATTAGTCCTGAATTGTATCTTCTCTGGAAGAGAAGTGTTTGGCTTAAATAAAATCCGGCTTTCCTTCCATTTATTATTTTCTATGTGCTTATGCCTTGATAAGACGGCCGGATATCCCGGTAGATAATCAAGACTATCAATAATTACAGTTTTATCACTGTTCGTCGTTTCAATCCGCCGGGGTTTTAGTGAGGATCCGGCATCGGTCAGATCAAACTTATAAAAGTATCTTTTCTCAGTGGTCACACTATCCAGTCTGCCATTATTATTATAGTTGAATTCACTTACAGTTTCCTTATCAAGGGCGCGGTGCGACTGTGTATCCAAATAATAGGTAGTCTGCACCTTTCCTGAAGAGGCAGAAGGGTAATAATTCCCGA
>DALYUO010000068.1:16663-18158 GCA_031981225.1 Pararcticibacter sp. | reverse complement strand
TCAATATTCGTCCACCAGACCTGTTCTTTTTTGTAATCATATGCCGTACTGGAAGCAAGGCTACCGTTCCTGTAATGCTCGGTACGCAGCGGAGCCCCATAAAGCTGGTTCGTCAAGGCATAATTCCTCATATAATCATCTGCCGGTTCATGAGGATGCGCAGGCTGGTTACGGACAAGTTGCTGGAGAATATCTTCGGGCTGCTCTTTTAAAAATGTCTGAACAGAGCCGGCAGGATCAGAGTCGTCCCATTTCAAAATGCCTTCAAAATTATGAGCTTTCACATTATATAGATAATTCGTTTTCATAACAGTATTATCTCTAGAATTAGTAATCTCTTCTGCCACGATATTGTACATTACAGCACTACCTGCATTGAAGGCAATATTCGACTCAGGCATTGAATTATAGGTTGTTAAATATTCATTCCAGGTAAAAATTTTGTAGTAATCCTGAACCCGGTTGATTATCGAGGACACATAATCGCGAATTGTAACGATGTGCTTTATCGCCCCGCCACCCCATACAGGTTTAAAATTCGCGTCGGTGTGTTTTGTTAAACCGTATTTATAGTTTTTATAGATACCATTATGGGTTTCAGGATCGATTGTTTCTATTCGTTTTATCCTTAGCCCACCCACAGGATATAAAAAATCTTTATTATATGACTGGTTGTTGCTCCGGAATGCCGCAAAGTTACCCTCATAGATAAAGTCAGTGGTAATGCCCTGAGGATCTGTAATTCTGCTAAGAATACCGGTTTTAGTCCATTCATGATTAGGTTCGCGATTTGCACCGTCAAAATTCAGCACTACAGTCCTTGCCGGTCCAGCGTTTACATCAGGAATGGTCAGAACCTGTCGAAAGCTGGGTACAGTTGGTTCACTTCGGTTCTCACCTCCGTTACAGAAGCCCCAGTGATCTACTGCTACAGTATAGGATGAAGGAACTGAACCTGTACCAGAATAAACAAACCCGTATCTTCGGGACTCGGCGCTGGGTGCTGATATTACTACCGAATCCAACTTAGTGAGCTTTGTATATTCGTTATACGGTGTTATATAAAACTTAATATTCCTAACTTTCACTCCATCTTTATCCATTACTTCTATTTCATCGAGAACTTCTGTATTATTAGGATCATTTCCAACGGTCTTATAAAAAACATACAATTTATTTCCCAAAAAACTTACTTCTTCAAGTCGTGCTATCGTCATGTTGTTGCTGATAAATCTGCTAATAGTTGGATAATATACATCAGCCTCTGAACTGGATATTGATCTCAATATTGCGTCAGGGATCTCAGATGTCTGTGTGTGAGGATATTCAATCGAATAGTGTTGATTTATAGCTAAAGTTTGCACGGTAAATATGTTTTTAATCAAACTTCTATCTTGTAATGTATTTACGATTGCCTTGCTATCTAGATTGTAATAGGTCCCGGGGGCAAATAGATGATTTCGGGTAGTATAGGAAAAAGTCATCAAGGCTTTAT
>DALYUO010000068.1:14681-16653 GCA_031981225.1 Pararcticibacter sp. | reverse complement strand
GCGACCAGATTGACTTACATAGCCACCGGGTTGTGTAATCACCGGCGGTCTCCCTTTCACCATTGAAATTATAAATGACACCATTTGCATCGGTAATACGCATGCCATCGGCATGATTATATTCGACTTTGTCATTAGTGCGTGGGATAGACAAAAACCGAAATGGTTCTATAAAATAACCACTTCCGCTTTCATTAGGCAGTTTATAACTGAATTTATCAGGCTGAGTATCCCGTATGTTATCCACAAGTTCATTATAATATCTTATTTTATTTTCTTCATCAGCCGCCGGAGTACCGCCATTAGGATTATAATCCCTGCCTGGATCATTGAACCACCCATAATAAGATTCATCAGGAGCTCCACCTACCTGCCTTGTCACCGATGGTTCCAGGTTCAAAGTCCATCCCGTGCCAGCCAGAGTGCTCCCGTCTTTGGGTTTAAGACCCGAGGCATGATACGACAAGCTTACAGGGATGGTAACTTCTCCGGCTACAATCTCATATAACGGAATGGTAATGTTGGGAATTCCGGTACAATGGTCTACCGGGTACGACAGATATTTTTCCATCGCTGTGGCAGTGGGCGAAATCGGGACAACACGCGGTACATCCAGTGGTATAGTGGTTTGGGCGTAGCTGTTCACTATTGATGTTATCATCAATACGATATATAGCATCTTTTTCATAATACTATTATTGGTTTTAATTGTGTTAGTGGTTGGAGGGATATTTAAAGGCTTAACAATACACATGGAGGCGGCTCGCGAGAGATAAGGTGTGTAGAAATACATATTTACTTGATAATGTTTCGTTTCTGTACTTAATAAAATAAGGAACAAGGTTACAATTGGCACTATTTACATTCGCGTAAGAAATATCTTAAATCCAAAGCTTTGTAAATATTCGTTCAGGTCTTTTCTTATTTCTTCAATAAATCTCTGAAGAAATTATTTATAAAAAAACAAGAATTACACGAACGGGTACTTTTCGGTGATGAATCAAACAAAAAAGTTTTTTAATGGCAAAATCTTCTTAAAAACTATTACTCATCTGGAACATCGGCAAGTACATGGCTATCAGAATGAGGCCAACAACCAAGCCAAGAAATATGATAATGAGGGGTTCGAGCAGGCTGCTGATGGTGCCTGTTTTATATTCTACCTCTTCGGTGTACTGGTCGGAGATTTTGCCGAAGAAATATCCTAAACGGTTCACTTCTTCTCCTACTTTAATTAGCTGAACGAGCTTCGGCGGGTAAAAGCTGAAGCGCGACAGGCTCTGGTGCAATGATTCCCCCTTCAGAATAGATTTTTCCACTTCTGCAAGGGTGGCTTCCAGAGGATAAAAGCCAATCATCTGCCTTACCAGACCTATAGAACGCAATAAGGGAGTATCAGTACTTACCAGGAGCCGCATGGTATTGGCAAATCGGGCTAGATAGATCTTGCGGACAATATCGCCGGCCAGGGGTATTTTAAGCACCGCCGACGACACAGCTCTCCTGAACCATAGCTTACCCCTGCTTGCGAATATAAAGACGGCGAGGGCGATAACGACAGTCAGAAATACTATAAAATAATTATCGGTAAAGGACGAAAAGCGGATGATCATCGACGTAACCCAGGGAAGTCGCCCGCCGAAGCGCTGAAACACATCGGCAAACATCGGCACCACGAACTTAAGCATAAAAAATACTGCTCCGAGCGAGGTCATCAGAACAATAGCGGGATAGGTAACGGCGCTGATGATCTTCCTTCTCTGCGAAATCCTGTTCTTGAAAAATTTGGCAAGATCGGTCAGAACCTCTCCGATCCTTCCTGTTTCTTCGCCGATGCGGACGCTGTAATATTCGTAATCCGTAAACATGGCGGTACTTTTTAAGGCGTCGGAAAGGGAGCTGCCATGCAAAACATTTTCTTTGATCCCTTCGAAAAGTGCCTTATCTTTTGCTTTGTCCTGATCTACGAGGA
>DALYUO010000068.1:10100-14608 GCA_031981225.1 Pararcticibacter sp. | reverse complement strand
CAGGTCGAGCGCCGTCTTCAAATCGATACCCGAAAGAAGAAGCGTACTCAGCTCTACATAAAAGGCCTCTTTCTTGCGGTCACCAACCTTTGCCTTTCCAAATGAAATGTCTTTATTCAGCAATTCCGCCCAGCTAAAAGACTCCTCCTTTCCACCTGTAGAGGTCTTTTTCTCAGGCTTTTTAGCTTTATATTGCGAAAGGTCTATCTGTGGCATTGGACTGCTGGCTCGGGTTCCGTTTATGAAAGCAATATAGATAAAAATGAGTCGAACATAAAAAGATATATTTAATCTTGCTTAAATAGTTCCTCAGAGCTATACTGCTTACTAAAGATGAGGGTAATGGAGCGTCCCTCGAGGTCTGCGATAAAACTAACTTTATCAGTTAACTTCCCTTCTTCTGTGGGTTTATCTTCAAATGTCATCAGCAGGCTGTTGTTTTTCACATAGAAGGTGTCGGTTTGCAGCTCATGCTGATTGCGGGTAATGAAATCGGGACTGAATGCATACTGAATGGTACCTTGCGCGCTTTCCAAACTGATGCCTTCGCCGAGCTGAAGTGCTTTCTCTGATTCGACAATGTCTTTTTTCAGCAGTTTGTTCAGGAGTACGAATTCTGCTGTCTTTTTATTCCTACGATCGTATTCGCTGTACGATCTGCCGACCACCGTATAGGCGGTATAGGCAATGCCGATTGTAATTGCGGCCAGCAGCATAGCAATGGTTACCTCGAGAATGGTAAAAGCGGACAAGCGGCCCTTATTCATCTTTCACCTCCCTCCTAACGACTTGCCTTAATATCCCCATCTCTTTTCCATTCTGATTTGCCCGCACTTCGATTAGCACAAGATCGTCGTAACCGGGCCAGGCGCTTACCGTTTTCCGGTACAGGATGCTGTCTTCTTCGAGCTCCTGGTCCTGCCAGTCGTGGTTGCTGATACTTTCGCTGATAATCTTCTGCATCTGCTGCTGCGATTGTGTGGTGCTGATGGAATAGCCCGATTGCGTTATATTGGTGTAAATACCTATCGCTATTACAAAAACGGCCATAATAATCACCATGGCTATCAGCACTTCAATTAAGGTTGAAGCGGCAAGCTTTTTATCCATCAGTTTAGCCATCTCAGAATTTGATTTGGGGCTTTGCGTTCAAATAAAGGGGAGCTGAGATAATAAGGGCTCCTACTGTTCCGGTTGATGGTAATATCAATGAGATAATTCTCATACAAGGTGGATGGCGTTTGAATGATGAAACGGTTGCAGCTTAACTTCCCTTCCACGGTTACAGGTTTCTCCATTTTTATGAATCCTGCTGCATAGATCTCTCCCTTTACAATCGCGTTCTTCCCGAGGCTGATGACGGTCTGTAATTCACTTCGTTTCTTTTCGTGGGTAAAGATGATTCCTGCAAACCGGCAATCGCTACCCAGTTCAATTTTTGGCTGTCCGCCTTCGCCCTTTTTCAGAATGCCGATAGCCGATGGATATTCAAAATCGGCTTTCTTTTCTACTACTACCGAGTCGCGGGCAAAAAGCTGACAGCTTCCTTTAAATCCTTCTTTTACAACAATAGATGGCGCATAGACAAGTACATCCCTGAGCTGTACGCCCGGGCCAATAGTTAATACTGTATCACAAAGGATGATAACTCTGCCGGTAATGGCCGTATTAGTGATCGCCGGACTGGAGCGGCTTACCCGAATCACCTTTGGCTCATTGAAAAAAGAATTACTTATAGAATCAGATGTGTATACCCCGTTATTTAAAGTATCACTTAAGTACTTTTCAATGTCGTCAAGAATCGATTGACTAAGTTGAGGAAGAGTCCTTGAGCTGTTTTTAATGGTGCCATATACAAGCTCTTTTCCTGCATAAGGCTTGCCTTCTACATAGGCTTGTTTAATTCCGGCCTTAGGGATTTGTACCTCTCCGGTAATACGGGTACTACCGCTAACAGACAAGGGCCGGTCCTCGTCGCTCAGGTAAACGGCAGCCTGGTCTTTTTCCGCATCCTCCGCGATCAGAAATGCTTTTTTCAGTGTATCATTTAACGTGAATGCTTTTACAGTTCCAAGTTCGAAGAGCCCCCAGCGTTCTTTCCTCACGATCACGCTGTCGGTTTGTTCGCCGAAAAGGTCAATTTTTTGCTCCTCAGCGCTATTATAAGCAGATGATAATAAAATAGAGGTGGCAGAATTGAGATTAAGTTGCAGACGGCCAAAGCGCATATTCTTCTGGTACTCCAGGCGGTAGAAGTAAGCGGTAGCAATAAGCGAAGCCGAAAAAACAGCGATCACCAGAGCAATTATTATTACCATGTAAAGGGCAGATGCTTTCAGCATTTAGTTTTTATTATCCGGCTCCTCTTCTTTTTTTGCCTTCTCCTTCTTTTTCAAAAAACCCAGCACCATCTTCTTAGCAGATATGTGAAGCTTTTTCTTTACAGCCAGCTCGCCATTTTTGTAATAGGCAACAGTACTGCTGTCTTTACCATTAAAAGACGTGACATCTCCATGCAGCAGTCCGTTGCGGTAGCTGCCGCTTTTCAACAAATTACCGTTCTGGTCATACTCGCTGAACATGCCGTGTTTCACTCCATTGTGCCAGACATTAATGTCCTTGAGTTTTCCGTTTTCGTACCACGACCGCCACTCGCCATTTTTTAACCCGTTTAAATATTCCCCCTGCTCTTTCAGATTTTTACCTGGATATTGTGCGCTGTATTCGCCATTGAGGGGCTTCCCGCTGTAACCGCCTTGTGTGCGATGAATGCGGCCTGCACTATACCAGGTATATTCCCTTTCCGGCTCTGCTGATATCTCTCCCCTTGCCGGTTTTGTATACGCGGTAATGATTTCATCGGGCTTATTGATGGTTACCCTGTCTGTTGTCAGCTCCTTATAGTAGGATTGCGCATCTGCCTTCATAAACAGGCATAACAGGATAAAGGAAAGGCATATCGTTCTCATTGGATTCTGATAAATTTGGTCTTGCTCTGATAAAAGATCTTCACTGAATCGCGGTAACTTTTAATAAGCGTCACTCCATCAGCTTTTTGTCCTTCGCTCAGCATATATTCTTTTCCATTAATATTCATAATTGCCACTGCCCTCTGAATGTTGGAATTCATGATGTAGCCGGTATAGCGAATTATTTCCCAGTTAACAGGTGGAGGAGCGGGAATAGCATTCATTACGAAACCAGCAGGCTCCCGCGGCACGGATGTTACGGGAATCTCTGACTGAGGTTCGCCACCGAGGAAGGGGTCGCGGTAATTCAGGGCCAGTGTAAACGTATCCTTCATCTGATAATCATACAACGATTCGTACGAGGCTTTAGAAGCGGGAAGATTGAAGCTTACCGGCTCCGCCGCCTGGGTAGCGGTGAAAATCCTGTAAAAGATAATCCCCCATACTGCCACAACAGAAATGATCAGTATGTAGGTGGTCCGTTTATTCTTCATCAGCTCCTATTGTACGGTAAAATTCCTCACCTCACTATCTGCACCGATATTGCCCGCTGCATCAACAGCCTTTACCTTCCAGAGTATTTTCTCGTTAGTTTCGCCGCCATTGAAAGGATAACTTGAGTTGTATACTGTTGTATCACTTTTCAATATATATAGCAGGTATTTCTTCGCATCGGCGAGGGCATTCCATTGCAGGGTTACGGGCTTGCTCACTCCGCTTCCATTCGCTGGAGAGCTTAGCGTTACCTTTCCGGGCGGCGTACCATCGGATGTAAACCTGTATACGGCCGACCATTTTGATTCCGATGTGTCATTTTTTGCCTTGACACGCCAGCTGTAGGTCTTGTCGGAAGTCGCCGTAACGGCGTACTCCGCATTGGCAACAATCGTATTTACAAAAAGGGACGGCTCGTCCATGAAATTTCCGGCAGTACTGTCGACCTGCAGAAGATAACCTGCTGCGCTGTACATACTGTACCATGAGGTGATAAAATTACGCTGATTCGTTATTAAACCGTTTGGAGGGCCTTTCAGTTGGACCTGTTGTTTACTAAGATCGGTTTCGTAAATAAAAAAGGTGCGCGTGGTATAAAAAGTCTGACTGCTGCCATTCTCTCCCCGCACTCTCCACTGGTATTCGCCTGGTTCAAGCGTAAAACTAAACTTGTTATCTTTAACTACCGAATCAAGTATCAGCTGTTGAGCCTGGTTGAAAGATGGACTTACAATCTGAAGCCTGTACGAAAGAGCATCGTCCACCGGCTCCCACCAGAACGACTGAAGGTATTTACCGCTTTCTGCACTATCTGCCGGAGCATTCAGAAACACTTTCTTATCTTCTATCGATCGTTCTATAAACTCGCTGCATGAAGTTACAATACCGGCCAGAAACAGGACTGAAACGAGGAAATGGCTAGATAATTTCATAAGGTTCATTTGAATTAAAGGTATAGAATATTCAGGTACTTTCTATAATTTTTTTTCCTTTTTATAACACTCTCCGTACCCTCTCCCGGCTGGCTTCGGTACGGGGATGGGG
>DALYUO010000068.1:5310-10090 GCA_031981225.1 Pararcticibacter sp. | reverse complement strand
AATCTAGCCCGGGCGAATGACAACCCTATGTCAGGGTAATCAATTAAAGTGAACGAGCTGCGCACCTCCCCCGGCTGACTTCGGTGCAGGTATGGGATTTCTTCTACAGTTCTTCTAAAAAAACCAATAGCCAGACCGAAGCCAAGTCATAGCCAGACAGAACCTGAAAAGCAGCCAGCCCGAACGTGGTCAGGAAAAGATGTCTTTTAATTATTAGTATAGTTTAGTTTCGGTTTTCTATTTCGCTAAAGTACAACATAACACTGTCTTCGGTTTCTGTTTGTAATTGCACATTATCATAAAAAAGTGATTTCCTTAATTTCCTGTACAACGAAACCGAGTTTCTTAAGCTGACCAGCAAAGATTTGCTGTCATAAGTCGGAACAGTGAGTTTAAAGTCGCTGAAGTCGTTTTCGCTCAGTTCAGTCTCGACTTTTCTTACACCACGAGGTAAACTCCCATTTTTTATATGCAGTAAAGGGCCAAATACTACCATTCTTAAGAATCCGAAGAAATCAAGGGCTTCAAAAAACTCACCGCGTCCTACTTTTAATAGCGCGTAGTGTACCCAAACCCAAAACCGGTCTTCAATCCACTGATAGTCTGGATATGGAAAAACTGATGGTGTATTATTAACCACTGATTGGAGTTGCCCACGTTTGTCCAATAGAACGAAAGGCGATTCAACCCGATGTTCAAACTCTTCTAGTGTGACAAATTTTATATCAACATGCAAAAGTGGTTTGTCATACAGACAGATTAACACTCTTGGTTCTCCAACATGTTCTTCGGTAAATCCTGTGAGGAAATGGCCTAACCGTTTGGCGTAGGCAATCATTGCAGATTTATTATTCGAAATTCTCTCTCCTGTAACAACAATAAGGTCAAGATCCGAGAACTCGTCGATCTGGCCGGTTAACCAGGATCCTCCAACTGCTAAACCAATGACATTGTTGTCTGTCTCTAAAACGTAGCTGGCATTCCTGGCAAATTCTATCTGGATCATTTTTGCTCTATCCCTCTTGTTTCTTTAGCAATATTGTCAAAATTCTCGGAATCGCAGTCCGATCGTCATCGTCGAAATATTCAATGACCTCCATTATCCGAAAACCATTGTTTCTTGCAGCAGTAGTAAAGTCAGAAATATGATGATTAAAGCAGGTCAATATGTTCAATCCGTTTTCTGTTTCAAATCTTGCTTTTGTGCCGCTGTATTGTTTAAATGGATGCAGCTCGCCAATGTAAACATAACCGTCTTGTTGAACTATGTAAGTTAGCTTCCTGAAGATGTCATTCAGATCCTCTATATGTTCTAAAACAAGGCTGAATGTTACCAAGTCATATTTAATGCTTGCAAATGTCCAGTCTTTCGTAATATCAGCCTGAACAAATTTCACGTCCTCCGAAGCAATTTTACTCTTCGCTTTTGCAAGCATCTCTTCCGACAGGTCGACGGCAGTAATCTGTTTTGCCTTTGTCAAAAGCCATTGCGTATTCTTTCCTGTACCGCAGCCGATTTCCAGACAGTTATGAAAAACAAGGTCCTTTAACGTTGTTTTTAAAGAAACAGCCTCCAGATCTCTGGTTTTATTTTTATTTGTATCGTACTGGGTTGCCCAAATATCATATGCTTCTTTAACGTTCATACTATTGTCTCTAATTTGTTAATAACAATTGCCGAAGCAAATGCTCTTGCTGAATAAAGATAGTAATATCCAGCTTATACAAAAAAAATGCGTTATCAGCCCTCCATTCCTCATGCGATTCCGGCTAACTCTTTGACAGTTTTGGCAAATTTTCGATTACCGGCTATACCGAACTTTGTGGTATGAAAAATAACATTAAAGGAAAAGTAGTAGTTATAACCGGCGCCAGCAGTGGCATTGGTGAGGCCACGGCTAGGGCACTCGCTGCAAGTGGGGCTAAAGTGGTTTTGGGGGCACGCCGAGCAGACCGGCTGGAAGCACTGGCGGTCCGAATAAGAGAAAAGGGCGGAGAAGCAGTTTGGCAGGTAACAGATATTAAAAGACGGGATGATTTGATTCAACTGGCCGGCCTCGCTTCCGAAACATTCGGAAAGCTGGATGTGTTAATTAACAATGCCGGAATAAGTCACCTCTCGCGTATTGATGACTTACAGGTGGATGACTGGGAAGAGATGATCGATGTGAATTTAAAAGGTTACTTATATGGCATCGCCGCAGCTATGCCGTTTTTTAAAAAGCAGGGTTACGGTCACATCGTCAACATTTTATCTACTTCCGGAATCAAAATTGTGCCATTACAGGGCGTTTATGCCGGCACAAAGAATGCGATGCGTGCCATTAGCGAAGCGTTGCGGCAGGAATCGAACGGCGGCTACAGGGTTACCGGTATATCTCCCGGCTTTGTACGTACAGAGTTTATAGATGGCTTAAAGAACCAGGAAATGAAGACTACCTTTAAAGAGAAAATGGAACAGATAGCAATATCTCCGGAAGATATAGCCAATGCCGTAATCTATGCAATTAGTCAGCCTGATAACGTGGATGTAGGGGATATTGTGATCCGTCCCGTTGTGCAGGACTAATAGAGCCATATTTTTATCTTATGAAAGCAACAGTTCTGCCTCCCATTGTTTTTAAAAACATTTCTGAGTTGATGAGGGAACTTGGCATGCCGAAACCAGTCCACCCCTTGGTGGCGCTGGTAAGCTATAGTCAGGAAAGAATCAACAGTGAAAACGCCGGACGAGGCATTCTGATCGATTTTTATAAAGTCGCTTTCAGGAGAAATTTTAAGGGCCAGGTGAAATACGGACAGAACTATTATGATTTCGAGGAAGGCGGTCTGGCATTCCTGGCCCCCAACCAATTAGTGACAATACCTGCTGAAGAAAGCAGCTATGATGGTTATACACTCTATTTTCATCCGGATTTAATTCGCAATTACCCCCTGGGAAAAAGAATGCGGCAATACGGTTTCTTTAGCTACGCCGTAAACGAAGCTCTTTTTCTTTCAGATAAGGAGAAACAAGTAGTGGCAGGACTGTTTGAGAGTATTGCCGCCGAACTTAGTAATAACATTGATGCTTTCAGTCAGGATATACTGGTTTCTCAGATAGAATTGCTGCTGAATCACAGTAACCGTTTTTACAACCGTCAGTTCCTTACCCGAAAGAGCATACACAATGATCTCATCACAAAAATGGATGAGTACCTCGCTGAACGTTTTGATAATAACTCGGTACTCAAAGGCATTCCAACGGTTCAGGAATTGTCGGATTTCCTGAAAGTTTCTCCGCGCTACCTTACAGATATGCTAAAGTCGCTTACCGGACAAAGTGCACAACAACACATTCATGACCGTTTAATCGAAAAGGCAAAGACGATACTCAGTACCAGCACGCTCAGTATCGCTGAAGTTGCCTACCAGCTCGGATTTGAGCACCCTCCTTCTTTCAATAAACTATTTAAACGCAGCACCAATATGTCACCTAAAGCCTTCAGGCAGTCTTTTAATTAGTTTTAAGTTATACGTAATAAGTTTTAAGTTTAGATAACTGACAGTCTTCACTTTACAAAAACGTATCCAATTATTCGTTCCTCAGCGATTGTACCGGATTCCCCATCGCTGCTTTAACAGACTGCCAGGCAATGGTGATCAATGCAACAGACATAGCAATTAATCCAGCTTCAATGAACACCAGCGGTCCGACGGTGATCCTGTAAGCAAAGCCTTGCAGCCATTTATCCATCGCCCACCAGCATAGAGGAACAGCTATAAGGATGCCAATCAATATGAGTTTGATAAAGTCCTTTGACAAGAGGACAACGATACCACTCACTGAGGAGCCAAGCACTTTCCGGATGCCGATTTCCTTTACACGCTGCTGCGCCATAAAAGTCGACAAACCAAAGAGTCCGAGGCATGCTATGAAAATAGCCAGACACGAAAAGAACGTAAACAGTTGTCCGAAATGCTGGTCGGCCTCATATTGTGTGCTGAAGGACTCATCGAGAAACTGATACAGGAAAGGACGATGCGGAACTATTTGATTCCAGGTTTTTCTCAGGCGCCCTAGAGTTCCCGGTATATCGTCGCCTTTTACGGCTACGGAAATCCTGTTAAGACTATATGGATAGCCATATCTTAAAGTCAGGGGTTCCACAGCCTGGTGAAGCGAACGGAAATTAAAATCTTTCACTACCCCTATGATCGTTCCTGATCTTCCCCACTGCTCAAACTTCTTACCTACGGCATCAGCCGGGCGCGTATATCCATACAACCTTGCAGCTGCTTCGTTAATGACCATAGCCTGCGCGCTGTCTGTTTGATAAGAGCGCGAATACGCCCGCCCTGCAATAAGCGGGATATGATAGGTCGGAATAAAGTCGAAGTCTATCTCATAGATAAAAGGCGCCTGGTTGCCCATTTGTCCCTCTGGTGTTTGTATCTGGGTGCCTGCATTTGGAAGAAACTCTCCCGGTACCGCACGGGAAGCGGCAACCGAAACTACCCCTGGCTGATCGTGAATGGCCTTTTTAATTACCTCGATATTTTGCCGCACCTTTTCATCGCCCTCAAAATTGAGAACCACCATTTGATCCTTCTGAAAGCCGAGATCATGCCTGTTTACATACTTTAACTGGTTGTATACTATGGTTGTACCTGCGATGAGTGCCACCGACAATGTAAATTGAAATACCACAAGTACTTTTCTGAATGAAACTCCTTCGCCTGAAGGCTTGAATTTCCCCTTCAGCACGGAGATGGCCCGGAACCCTGATAGGAACCAGGC
>DALYUO010000068.1:277-5300 GCA_031981225.1 Pararcticibacter sp. | reverse complement strand
CCAGGCAGGATAAATACCAGCCAGCAATCCTACAACAACAGCAAACACAGCCATATAAAAGGGCAACAGCGGTGTAAAGAATGTTGTATAGCTTAGATCTTTACCAGAGAGCTTTCCGATCATAGGAATACTTGCCTGCGACAATACCAATGCAATAACAGCAGCCGAAAGCGACAAAAGGATAGATTCGGAAAGAAACTGGATCATCAGACTGGAGGGCCTCACTCCCAAAACTTTTCTCACACCTATTTCTTTTGCTCTTTCGAGCGAACGCGCCGTAGACAGATTCATGAAGTTGATGCAGGCTATAAGCATGATGAAAACAGCAATGCACGAAAACAAATACACATTCAGCAAACTTCCGGTAGGCCCGGGCTGCCGCGCTGCCACAGAATGCAGATAAGCATCTGTCATTTTTTCAAATGAGATAGCATACCCTTTATATCCACTGATATGCCGCTTAAGGAATGACGAACTTTGTTTCTGCAAGGAACTGATGCTGGTGTTCTTTTTAAGCAGCACATACGTATAAAAATCAACATACCCCCACCAGTCAAATATTTCTGCCCTGTACTTTTTGGCGGTTGACATGGAGATAAGCCCGTTGAAGGTAAATTGAGAGTTTGGCGGCACATCTTCTATCACACCGGTAACCATGTAGTTATATTGATTATCAACCCGCAGCATCTGTCCCACGGGGTTCTCATTGCCAAAAAACTTTTGAGCAACTGTATGAGTGAGCACTATGCTGTTAGGGGCGGTCAGTGCTGTATGCGGGTCTCCATACAGCATTTTCCAGCTAAAGACATCAAATGCTGTAGAATCCATACAGAGCAGGTTATCCTGCTGAAAGCGTTTTTCGCCTCTCTCCAGCAATTGGCTTACCGGGCTCATAAACTGCACAACCTTTTCGACCTCAGGAAAATCTGCCTGAAGCGCAGGTCCCACGGGAGCGCAACCCCAAACCTGGTAATCCCCGGGGGTTGCAGATGAAAGGGTCTCGCCATCCTGAACGCTGCGAAAAGTTTGCAGGACCCGGTATATCCTGTCTTTTTTAACGTGATACTGATCGTACGACAACTCGTTTCTGATATAAAGGGAGATCAGCACGCAGCACGTCATCCCGATGGCCAGCCCCGTTATATTAATAAAACTATAAAATTTTCGTTTCAACAGGTTGCGCCAGGCGATCTGGAAAAAGTGACGGATCATTCTTCTTTGATTAAGTATCTGATATGATACTAAATGTATGCCATCACCTCAAGAAAGGTAAAAAGCGCCTTTCAGCGTATAACGGTGTTCAATACCGCACAATTAGTGTTCGCTAATGGTTTATTGAGATTGCCTAACCGTTCATACTATGTTGTCAACAATGGTGTTATTCATCAGGAATGATCCTCTTTGGTTTGTACGGCCAATTGTTTACTTATCATGCCCCTGTTCGTTAAACCCGTAAGCCGCTTGCGCAATGGAATGTCAATCAGAACCATAATCAGGTAGGCGAAAACAATCAGTCCTATTACACCAAATATCGTAATAACCGTCATCTCATTCATGCCTGGTTTATTTTTTTCTACGTAGCTCATAAATAACCATACAAATGGATAATGTACCATGTAGAGCGGGTATGAGATATCGCCCGACCATTTACATAAGCGTGTTAAAGAAGCAGGCAGCTGAGCACCGGCTCCAAGTGCTACCAGGAACGGGAAATAAAAAATGACAATCAGCGGCTCGACTATCCAGTTAAGATCCTTCATAAATGGAAGAAGAAAAACGGCAAGCAATAATAGACTTACCATGGCAAAATTCATTCTTGAGTTAATGATCCATTTTGAACGATATACCAAAATACCGGCCAGAAAGGAATAAAAGACCCTGATGCCGCCACCGATAATATTGTCGCCACCCCAGCCCACTCCTAAGTAGCCAGACCTATGCGCCTCGTAAAACAGTGCAAATCCGGCAATGACGGTTAATACCCAGAGTGTTTTATTTTTTACTTTGACCAGAAATAATGCGTAACCTATATTAGCAACATACTCCCAGAACAACGACCACGTAGGAGGATTCAGGTGAAACAGGTTAAAATATCTTTCATGCACAAGCGGATAAGGGATCATTAAGCATGACGACAGGAACATTACCAGTAAGTCGTCAGAATACTTTAGGTACAGGTTGCTGAACGGATCAAAAACAAAGACAAGCAAGCCGATAATTGATCCTGTAATAACAAGCGGGTGAAGCCTGATAAGCCTCGCCTTCAGAAAGGCCACAAACCCCATTTTCAGAAATTTATGGTCATACGCATAAGCTATCACAAATCCTGAAAGGCAAAAAAAGAAATCAACTGCAAGATAGGCGTGCGCGATAAAACTGTCATTGTAATCAGGAACAGATATTTCCATAAAATGGAAAATAACTACCGCCAGCGCTGCGACTCCCCTGAGACCATCTAATATTTTAAAATGGGGCCTGGTGGCCCCAAAATCTTCACTTTGTTTCACCATTGCTTATTTGAGGTCAAAGATGAAACAAAGGAGCAGGAATCTTTGGTGATTATGTATCAATTCTTAGATATTTTTTCTCAAACTCCCTCCGCTAGTAAATAGCTACGCTTTTCCGCAGTTTTATGTCCCTGGAAGAGAATCCGAGCATGATATTATAAGTTCCGGAATCTTTGACAAAGTCTTTTGTATTTACATCATAATAGGTAAAGGCCTCTTTGGGTAATTTGACCTCAACAGACTGAGACTCTCCTGATTTTAAAAACACTTTTTTAAAGTTCTTTAATTCTTTCTCGGGACGTTCTACAACGGTGTTTCCCGCTTTCCCCACGTAAACCTGCAAAACCTGTGCTCCTGCACTTTTCCCTGTATTAGATAAACGGCAGGTAACTGTTATTTCGCCTTTAGCATCCGGCGCCGAAACGGACAGACCGGAAACCTTAAAGCTGGTGTATGACAAGCCTGCACCGAATGGATATTGCACCTCGCGTTTTAATTTATCATACCCTCTGTAACCAATGAATATCTCTTCCTTGTATTGTACATGCTTATCACCGTCGTG
Organism: Pararcticibacter sp.; assembly: GCA_031981225.1. Taxonomy (GTDB): domain Bacteria; phylum Bacteroidota; class Bacteroidia; order Sphingobacteriales; family Sphingobacteriaceae; genus Arcticibacter. The sequence continues at coordinate 2,231 of DALYUO010000068.1, read as the reverse complement.
ATCGTAATAATTATTGAAAGCAGGATTATCTTCCCATTTCTTTTCAAATGTCATTGGCAGTTTTCCAGAAGGATTTACTTTTCCGAAAAGAACGTCCGCTATCGCCGTTCCTCCCTCCTGACCTGCATACCACGTCCATAGCAAGCCGCTAAGCTTCGGCTCCCATCCCTGCATTTCTATATTTCCTCCCCCGCTCAACACTCCTATTACTGGTCTATTCGACTTCAGCACGCTGGATAGCATCCTTTTGTCGGATTCCGGCAAGCCAAATGATCTGTCGGAGCCTTCGCCTTCCGTATCGGAGTTATGCCCGAAACAAGCTATTACCAAATCTGCCTTCTTTAGATAATCAGCATAATAGTCAGTAGCATCATTTTTCTTTTTCCATGTGAAATTCACTGCGGCTCCGCCCCCCTGTTGGTAATACTCAATGCGTATGCGGTAATTGGTCGCTTTTTGCAGGGATTTAGTATAGCTGGTACTTCTGTATCCGCCGGCTGTCCAGTTATTAATTACCAGCTCATCGTCTATATACAATCTATACCCATCTTTAGACACTTCTTTTATACCTGTGCCACCAGTCCAGGAGTAGTTTATTTTCTTTTCGGCTTGCTTGAATACAGCCTTCCCTTCCAGTTTAGTGTTGTTAAAATACTCGGCCTGGAATCCCAGCTCACTTAGCTTTTCGTCGGCAAAGATAATTTTAGGTAAAAAATCAAGCTCGTCAACATACTCTACATTGATGTTATGTAACGATGCCTCTTTCCTGATACCATCTAACATACTCACAAAATGAAATGGAACAACGGCGCCACTACCCCCGCCATGTACGTTCCTGCTTGCGTTTTTACCGGTAACAATAATGTTCCTGACCTTTTTTGGATTAACAGGAAGATTATTATCCTTATTCTTTAATAACACAATGCCTTCCCTGGCTACATTTAAGGCTGTTTCTATAGATGCAGGATCGTCGAGCGGAATGCTCTTGTCGGCTTCCATACCATCTTTGAAGCCAAAAGCGATAAGTACACGCAGGATATGGCGTACTTTTTCATCGATCATATCCATGGTAACATGTCCGGTCTTCAGATAATACGCCATGTCTTTCGGATTCATTTTTTCTCCGCCTGCCATCTCAAGATCCAGTCCGCTGCTCGCGGCCGGAACAGCATAATGAGTAGAGCCCCAGTCAGACATAACCATACCTTTAAAACCCCACTGATTTCTTAATACACCTTTTAACAACCAGGGGTTTTCTGTGGTATAAATACCGTTCATCAAATTATAGCTGGTCATCACCGCTCCTACTTTTGCTTCCTGTACGGCAGCCTTAAAAGCAGGAAGATAAATTTCATGTAGCGTCCTTTCGTCAATATCGTTACTGATGTTATTCCGGTCGTATTCAGAATTATTAGCTACAAAGTGCTTTACTGTAGCCATTACCCCCTGATCCTGTACTCCTTTGATATAACCAACGGCAACACGTGAGGTCAAATAGGGGTCTTCTCCCATATATTCGAAATTTCTCCCGCACATTGCAGCTCTGTAAATATTCACAGCGGGACCCAGTAAGATGTTTATGCCCCGGGCTTTGCAATCACGACCAAGCGCCTTGCCATATTTGTAAGCTAAATCCTCGTTCCATGTTGCAGCAAGCATTACTGTTGCAGGATATGCGGTAGATTTACCATGTGTGCCCAGCCCTTGCGGACCGTCCGTCATTTTCATCCGATGGATCCCTAAGCGGTCGATATTTTTGGTGTACATCCAATCGACACCTCCAATATATGCGAGCTTTTCTTCCTGCGTCATCTGTCGCAGGAGCTCTTCGACTTTTGCATCCAGATCAGGACGAACATTTTCCTGTGCGGATGAATAGAAACAAATAAACAGTGATACGCAAAACAATACAAAATTCTTAGATCTCATTTTTTTTCAGGTTTTCTGAACCCCT
>DALYUO010000068.1:0-253 GCA_031981225.1 Pararcticibacter sp. | reverse complement strand
ATGGTTAAATTTTGCAACTAAGGTATTTAAAGGCTGCATTATAGCAGCCCAAAAAGCACCCGGTCTTAAAAAGATCTAATAACTTTGTTTTACAAAAAACTATTTATCAATTCATTACATTTCTCACTCTATATTTTTCGGCAAAAAAATCATACCTTTTTACCGCTCTCTCCGGTTTTTAACCTTTGCTTAAGTTGCTGAACATGTCGGTTAACCGGACCGAAATGCCGAACAAAAAGCAAAATCTGCTATA
>DALYUO010000067.1:20555-20796 GCA_031981225.1 Pararcticibacter sp. | reverse complement strand
CAGGCAAGTAGTAATAGCTGACCGCTACGGGAGCTGGGTTTACGTAAACAGGCCGACCTATATTTACATCTACATGCACCTGAGCCTTGCTTGCGGAGAAAGCGAAGGAAGCAAGAACAACAGAACTATAAAGTATGATCGTTTTCATAATGCTAGATCTTTTATTCAAAGAAACCTATGCAACATGAAAATAAAATGAAATTTCTGATTTTTTTTGATTTTGTTAAATCATTGCGACCCC
>DALYUO010000067.1:16302-20545 GCA_031981225.1 Pararcticibacter sp. | reverse complement strand
GGAACGTCTGTAACTCCTGGCAATAGTATCCGGCATTTGACAGTACTCTTTCCACTTTACGGGGGTTAAGATTATTATGAGCTTCTATTCTTAAAATGAATTCCTCATCAAGAAGGTCAAAATTCCACTTGAGTATTTCACGTAACTCATGAAGATGCGGCCGCACAGATTCTACATGCTCACTACCGCTTACGTTGGTTTTAAATATTAGTATGTCCATAGCAAACAGAATTAATATCAGTTAGATTCATCAGATAGATTATTGTAACATTCAATCTTTTTTATTATCGGGGATATCGCAGTAGCGATCGGGCATATGCCAGAAGTTAATTCGTTTACACATTTCTTCTTTAAATCTTTCTCTTTCTTCGGGACTCATGCTTCTCATTTTACTCTGCATTCGCTTATTCCACCAAAAGGAGTGTCTGCCGGGACCTTTTCCTCCTCCGAAGCCGAACAGAATTTTCGATAGCGCGAGTATTCCCATAGCCTGCCAAAAGCTTACTGGTTTCACCGCGATCACTTCTGTGAGAACGGAATTCCATAAAGACATCACCACAAAAGTTAAAACAGTGATCACGGTAGGAACGAATAAAATGATCAGGATGGCCTTTCGTACAAAAAACTTTCTTTTCATATTTTCTATATCTAATAAATAAGTATTTCATCTCTAAGCAGGCGAAGACGGTTTCGAAGGTGTAACACTGCGTATCTTTTTCTAGAGATAAGAGTGCCCGTGTTTTCACCTGTGAGCACAGCGATATCTGCGAAAGAGAGACCTTCCAGCTCGTGCCATAGATACACCTGGCGTTGTTCTTCGGGTAATTCTTCTAAAGCAGCAAAGAATTGTTTCCAAAAAACGTTGCGAAGGTATTCCGTTTCCGGAGTGGCATTGTCTACCATCATAATCTCTTTAAAGGAGAATGTCTCCTCTTCTTCTGTAACGCTTTCTGTAAATAGTTGCTCTGACTTCTTCTTGTGACGGTCGATAATTTTGTTCCTCGCTACCCTGAACAACCAAGCCCCGGTTTGTTCTATCGGTTCGGCGTTCACGACCGCGCAGAATTGATGCCAGACATCCTGCAGGATATCTTCAGCATCAGCATCACTTTTGACTCTTCGCCTGATGAAACTCAGCAAGCCCCTGCCATATTCTTTAATGGTTTCGATAATATGGCTGTCCTTACCTGATGACATTACTCTTTGAGATCAAACTTAAATGCTTTATGAAGGGAGACGATTGACTGTTAAAGATATTTTAAAAAAGTGATAAAAAGTTTCTGCCGAAGTTTTATCCATAGTTCTGTTCGTTATAGTACAAATAAAAGACAGATCACTGACAACCTTATGTCAACAGGAAATAGATTCAGTAAAAAAAATTGCCTGTCTGCTGCCAAAGGTGCCCTTTATATATGACAGAATAGCTCAAAACGGATACAATCAATAGGGCTAGCATCTGGTCTGCTGAAAGTAAATTTTGCATCTTGAGACGAGAACTGATTTTTAGAACTCTCTTTAAATGAAATAATTATAACTTGACGTGTAATATTTTACCTTAAAAGCGGGATCAGAAGCCCTGAGATAACCCTTGTGGCATACTACTTGCATGCAGGTGTATGGTTTTATTAATTTATGAATTAAACAAAAACGACATGAAAAAGACTATTAAACTATTGACGGCTGTTTCAGCTATAGCTTTGTTATTTAGTGTTACAGAAACTAAAGCTCAGGATTCTCAGGCATGGCGCCTTGGAGTAGGATTAAATGGTGGAGTTGCTACTAAAGATCCTTTTGGATTTGCGTTAGGAGGTGATGTAAAATTACAGAAGGATCTTGCAGGACCTGTTTCACTTACGCTGGCATCTGGCTTTAATCACTTCTTTGTAAAGGATGAGTTTGATAATGTTGCAGATCCATACAATGTGGTTCCCTTAAAAGCAGGTGTTAAGGCTTTCCTTAACAAGAACTTCTATGTAAGCGGTGAACTTGGTGCTGGTTTTGGTACTGACGAGGGTGCCGAAACATCCTTTGTATGGTCTCCATCCATCGGCTGGGCTTTTACAAACGGACTTGATGTAGGAGTAAAATATGAAGACTATACAAAGAACGATAATACTAAACAGGTAGCGCTTCGTGTTGCATACGGCTTCAACCTAAGCAAATAAATACGGAGTAAAGTATGAAAACAGGAGGAGGGTACGCAAGTGTCCTCCTTTTGTTATGTATACAGGGTATATAACCTCCACACTTATTATTATTATCTTACTTTTGTATATGAAAATTCTCTATGCGATACAGGGAACCGGCAACGGGCATCTCAGCCGGGCAATGGACATAGTTCCGTGTTTGAAACGCAGGGGAGAAGTAGATGTGCTGGTAAGTGGAATACAAGGGGATCTTCCTCTTCCTTTTCCCATCAGATATAAATTAAACGGTTTGAGTTTCATCTTTGGCCGGTCGGGCGGAGTGGATCTTTGGAAGACGCTAATAAAGAGCAGTGTAAAAAGGCTGGTTAGAGAAATCAAAGCCTTGCCTGTTGAAGATTACGATATCGTGATCAACGATTTTGAGCCAGTGTCGGCATGGGCTTGCTATATGAAGAACCAGCCGGCCATTGCTTTAAGTCATCAATCAGCTGTACTCTCTCCTAATTCACCTAAGCCTGGCCATACCGATATGTTAGGAAGGCTGGTACTTAAAAACTATGCGCCTTCGAGCTCTCAATACGGGTTTCATTTTGATTCTTACAGCGAGAATATTTTTACTCCGGTTATAAGGAGTCAGGTGCGGCAACATGACGTTTCTGATAAAGGGCATTATACGGTTTATCTGCCGGCTTATGACGACAAACGACTATTCAAGAGATTATCGGAATATAAAGATGTCCGTTGGGAGGTTTTTTCGAAGCATAACCGCCGGCCTCTGAATTTTAAGAATATCAGTATACAGCCTGTTAATAACGAAAAATTTATCGCCAGTATGGCCCACTCGTCCGGAGTGTTATGTGGCGCAGGGTTTGAAACCCCGGCTGAGGCCCTTTATATGGGAAAAAAATTGCTTGTTATTCCCATGAAAAATCAATACGAGCAGCATTTGAATGCAGCAGCATTGGAAATGATGGGCATCCCTGTTGTTGGAAGCCTGAAATCGAAATATAAGCCGGTTATCTCCGATTGGCTGCAACATGGGAAGCCGGTCGCGGTAAATTATCCTGACGTTACTCAGCAAATTGCTGACATGATAGTGGATAAGCACGCGACGGATATTCCGTCTGAATGGAACATCGAGAAACAATATGAGAGTGCCTGATTAAACAGATGAGCAGCGGCTAAAGAAGATAAGCTTTTATGCACTTTGTTATAAAAAAAGAATTCACTACATTTACCGGCTCATAGAAGCCATCTGTATAGAGCCTTATTTGATAACTACAAAAAAAAATCGATACAAAGGCAAAAAGAAATACATCGCTGGGGATTGGGTTCAAATGCCCCTTAAGTGTAGATAAAGTTTCTCAAATTTATCATAAATGGGATAGAAAGTTTACTTAAATATATATATTCTCATAACGGCATATTTATTGAAACAATCATTTCATTAAAACAGTATAATAGTTAAGAATGATGGTCATTTCCATCAGAAAATACACACGACATAATGGTTAAGTTATTTGCAGGCGGATTTCCGCGCGATCTTGAGGAACTTGAATTAAAGGAGATCTTTGAACAATTTGGGAAAGTAGAGTCTGTTAATATTGTACGGGATAAACATACGGGTATAAGCAGAAGGTTTGGATTTGTAGACATGGTGGAAGATGAAGACGCCAGACAAGCTATCATTAACTTACATGAGGCGAGCATTGATGAAGAAACTATCAGCGTGAAGTATGCCGATGACCGTCAAAAGGAAAAGCAAACTAAACGTCCCGCTGCCAGGAAGATAGAGTTTAAGTCTAAGCCTAAAGCATATCAGAAGCTAAGTCGTCCGGGAGAGGTTACCTATCAGAAAGTAAGCCGTCCGGGTGAGGGAACTCCGTTTAAACGGCCCAGGAAAAGGATCAGATAATAGCGTTTTGTTTTATCAGGCTACAGGAAAACAGGTGAGCATAACCTCAGCTTGTCTTCTTGTAGTTATATATTGCCCACCCATTAAGTATAATCGCGAACAGCGCCAGCTTTATGATATGGGGCATTACATCTTTAAAACCGCTGCCCTTAAGGATCACCATGCGCACTATTTCTATTAG
>DALYUO010000067.1:13023-16292 GCA_031981225.1 Pararcticibacter sp. | reverse complement strand
GCTAGCGGGGTTAAAGTGCGCTACTATCTGGGCCCAGTTAGGCATGCTTTCAATCGTTGTATAGAGGCCGCCCATCAGAATGAAGATCATCATGAAGAAAAACATGATGAGCATGGCTTGTTGCTGGGTATCACAAAAGGTGGAAATGAGTAATCCAAAACCTAAAATAGCAAGCAGGTATACTGAAGTGCATGTGTAGAGGACGGCAAGGTTACCCTGGGGGATAATACCATAAATGAGCCATGCGATTAGCAATCCTATTGTGAAGATTATATTTCCCAACACCCAGAAGGGGATGAGCTTGCCAATGATAAAATGATGTTTACGGATAGGAGTTACGTTTATTTGTTCGATAGTTCCTGCTTCTTTTTCTTTAACAATATTAAGAGCGGAAAGAAAACCCCCAACCATTGTCACCAGGATGGCAAGAATGCCCGGCACCATGAACACGTGGTAATTCATTTCGGTATTGAACCAGTTAGACGAGACAAGCTCTATAACAGGTACTTCGGCGATTTTTTGCGGCTGTATAAACTGTAAGCGTATTTCGGTATTGAAGCTTCTGATAATGTTACCGATATAAGCTCCTCCCATACTGGCCTTTACGCCGTTAATGGCGTTAATCGCAATAAATAACTTTTGCCCATTTTCCCGGATAAGATTTTTTTCGAAGCCGGCGGGTATTTCGAGGATCAGATCGGCCCCGTCGGTCTCTATTTGAGCGAACGCTTCTTTAAATGAACTGCTGTATTCACTGATTTTAAAGTATCCCGACGATTCTATTTTTGCAATAAGCTTTTGTGTATATGAAGAATGATCGTGGTCAACCACAGCGAGATTAATATTTTTCACCTCGTAATCTGCAGCCATGGGAATAATGATTAGCTGAATTATTGGCATAATAAAAATCATACCCCTTATGGTTTTATTCCGGAGTATCTGCCGGAACTCTTTCTGAAGCAAAAATCCTATCGTGCGCATGGTTTGAGATTTATTGAATCTGAAGGCGTGATGAATCTTAAGAAAGCCTGATTTTAAAACTTTTTAAGCTTATTGTTAATAAAAAGACTGTCATCCCTGCCAGAATAAGCGTTTCTTTCCATAAAGCGGTTATTCCAAGGCCCTTTATCATGATCGATTTTGCAATAATGTAAAACCATTTGGCAGGTACGATATTGGAAATTACCTGCAAAGGTACCGGCATATTTTCTACCGGAAACATGAAGCCGCTGAACATAATCGTGGGGAGCATCATCCCCATTAACGAAATGGTCATAGCTGCCTGCTGGGTAGCCGACTTAATTGAGATAAATATTCCGAGGCTAAGACAGGTGATTATAAACAGGGTGCTTTCGGCGAAGAGCAACAGCACACTGCCATTAACGGGGAGATCAAGCGCAAAAACACTTAACAGGAGGATAGAGATTACATTTATAAGGGACAGTAACAAATAGGGGACAGCCTTAGAAAGAATTACAAGAAGAGGCTTAAACGGTGAGACCAGCAATATTTCCATGGTGCCTGTTTCTTTTTCCCTGACGATAGAGATTGCTGTCATCATTACACAAACGAGCATCAGTACCAAAGCCATCACGCCGGGGACAAATGAGTGGGCTCCCTTTAGCTGCGGGTTATATAACATTCGAGCTTCTGTATCAATTCTGTAAGGAAGAGATACATGCTCATTCAAATCATTTTGGTAGTCCTGAACGATTGATGCTACATAATTTGTAAGCGTATTAGCTATATTAGGGTCGGATGCATCAGCTACAACCCGTAGCTGGGCTTTGTTTTGATGTAGCAGGTCGTGGTTAAACTTTTCCGGAAATATCAGGGCTAGTTTTATCTTTCCTTCCTTAAATGCAGATTCAATCTGCTTCTGGTCAAGAATAGTTTTTTCAATATCAAAATATCTGCTTGCCTCAATTCTTGCCGTAATTTGTTGCGAAGCCAGATCCCTTGCATAATCGACCACAACGATTTTGGAATTTTTCACTTCATTCGTAAGTGCAAAGCCGAAGATGAGGATTTGCATTACCGGCATTCCAAATAAAATGAGCAGCGTTTTTTTATCACGCATTACGTGATAAAACTCCTTTCTTACGAAAGAGAAAAATTGTGAATTAAAAATAGAATCTGACGATTGTTTCATTGTCTGATTTATTGTAATTGATCGATTATATCCGACAGTAGCGTTGTTATTTCATTGCAGGCAGCGTTTAGTTTTTCGTACTCCTCAGCACTTATAAAAGATCTCTCTTTTATAAGAATCAGACAATAAGCTGTTGTATGGGCCTCTTTTAGAGCCCTGTTTATGAGGTAGAGAAATTCGGTTTTTGACTCTGTTAATTCGGCATCTCTCACTGAAGCACCGATAGAGGTTCCGCTCTGCAGCAACTGGGTTGCTATTATCCGGTCGCTGCCCATGCTACATAATCGTTTGTACATACGCATTATTTTTAGTGCAAACATTACGGATTTTGGAGCAACGACGTTCTTTTCTATCTCGGAGGTTACAGCTTTCATCGCCTTTTGATTTGCATATGTCAGATTTCAGTTCTTTGAGCTCCTCTGGCCAACTGGTAAAATACATCGTCCATCGACCGGACATTGAACCTCTGCTTTAAATTAGCGGGAGTATCCAGCGCTTCTATCTTGCCGTCTACCATAATCGATATCCGGTTGCAGTATTCAGCTTCGTCCATGTAATGAGTGGTCACGAATATGGTAATCCCACGAGCCGATGCTTCGTAAATAAGATTCCAGAACTGTCTGCGGGTCACCGGGTCTACACCTCCTGTTGGTTCGTCAAGAAAAACGATCTGAGGTTCGTGCAGAACCGCCACCGAGAAGGATAGCTTTTGTTTCCAGCCCAGAGGCAGGGATGCTACCAACTTTTTAGCCTCCTGCTGCAGCCCTAAGCGCGAGATAAGTTGTTCGCTTTTGTTCTTTAGCTGTTCATTTGATAAACCATAAATGCCGCCGTAAAACCTGATGTTTTCCAGTACTGTAAGATCTTCGTATAAAGAGAATTTCTGGCTCATATAACCGATGTTTCTCTTAATGTCTTCAGTGTTCTTGTATACATCAAATCCCGCTATCAGTGCTTTGCCTGAAGATGGAGTGGAAAGCCCGCAAAGCATGCGCATAGCGGTGGTTTTCCCAGCACCGTTTGCCCCTAGAAAGCCGAAGATCTCACCTTTACGGACATCGAACGTTATTTCATTCACTGCAGTAAAATGACCAAAGCGTTTGCTCAGTTTTTCTGC
>DALYUO010000067.1:1967-13013 GCA_031981225.1 Pararcticibacter sp. | reverse complement strand
AATCGAGAACTGCGGATCTGGTGTTGTTATTTGCGGTTTCATTAGTCAGCCAATAATTTTATAAAGCAATCTTCAATAGTAGGTTCAGTTCTTTTAACAACAGCGTCTTTAAATCCATTCTGCGAAAGATACTGCTCTATGTCAGCTATGTTGTGGCTGTTTTTATTCATCGCTGAGTGTTCCGGTTCTTGAGCCACTCCAGGTTTAACAGCCAAATGGATATACTCGCCAAAGGCATAGGCGCTGATTGTATTATGATAGTCTTTAAGACAGTTTACCAGGTGATATATGTTTTCTGACTTAACGGCATAGAGCGTATCTGAATAAGAATGTATGATGTCTACGGGCGGATTGACAGATAGAATCCGTCCATTCTGTATTAAAGCTATCCGGTCGCACAATGTAGCTTCATCCATGTATGGAGTGGAGACAATAATGGTGATATCCTGTTCCTTAAGTCGCCGTAACATCTGCCAGAATTCTTTCCTGGAAACAGGATCGACCCCTGTAGTGGGTTCGTCAAGGAAAAGAACGGATGGTTTATGGATCAGGGCACAGCATAAAGCCAGCTTCTGTTTCATTCCACCCGATAGTTTACCCGCACGCCGGTTCTTGAAAGGTTCTATCTGGATATATATATCTTTAATCAGCTCATAGTTCTCTTTGATAGTGGTTCCGAAAACCGTGGCGAAGAAACTGAGATTCTCTTCGACGGTAAGGTCTTGATATAAAGAGAATTTTCCGGGCATGTAACCAACACGGTCCCTTATTTTTCTGAAGTCTCTTATTACATCAAAACCATCCACGCTTGCAACACCGCTATCAGGGATAAGAAGCGTCGTTAGTATGCGGAAAAGGGTTGTTTTACCCGCCCCGTCGGGACCTATGAGTCCGAACAGTTCGCCTTTCTCAACAGCGAACGACACATTGCTGACCGCAATAGTTTTTTCATTGCCGTAGGTTTTGACGATGTTATCAACTATAACCGCATCCATCATTTAAACTTTACTTCGCCGTACATGCCAATCTTAAGGAAACCATTGTTCTTTACTTTTATTTTCATTGCATAGACCAGATTCGCACGCTCGTCTTTTGTCTGAATGGTTTTCGGCGTAAACTCCGCTTTATCGCTTATCCAGGTAACAATGCCTTCCTGTTCTTTATACTCATCCCTCGATTTGTCAGTTAGGACCTTTACCTTTTGATTCAGCTTTACCCCTGGTAATTGATCTCCTGTGATATATGCCCTTAGGATGAGACTTGAAAGGTCGGCAATCTTGTAAAGGGGCTTACCAGCAGACACTATTTCTTTTTCTTCCGCATACTTGGTTAGAACAGACCCGGTAACAGGATTTACGATATTACTTTTGGCTATCTGGTCGTTTATTTGTTCAATTTGAACTTCTAACGGAGAAATTTGCCGGTTAATGCTTTCGGTAGTAATACCAAGTGACGATTTCTGTGCTGCGACTTGCTTTTTGATCAGATCTATTTGAGCATCAGCATCGTCCAATTGTTTTTGTGTTGCTGCATCAGCCTTCACAAGGTTTGCAAGCCTTTTCCTTTCTCTTTCTGCTGTCTTTAATTGAGACTTTAATGCCGCAAGCTGAGTCGATACATCGGGCAACTGCGAAAGTGTCGATTCAATCTGGCTCTTTAGCTGTTTCTTTTTTAGAAATAGCTGAAGAGTATCAATATAACCTATATGATCACCGGCTTTTAGACTTTGTCCTTCATCAACAACGAATGATTTCAGCGCACCTGAAGCTTCTGCCGATATAATTGTTTCTTCGGTTTCAAAAGTGCCCGATGCATCGTATTCAGGCTCTGTGCTGCACGAAGCAGTAAAGAGAACAAAACAGATCAGGTAAGGAAGAATAGGCAATTTGACAATTGACAAGGGACAATTGACAATTGACAAGGGACAATTGACAGTGAAAGAAAAGGTTCCCCGCGTAATCAATCTGCCCATATCCTTTGTGAATATCAGATCAACAAGTAGCCGCAATGGCTTTAAACCATTGCGTGTTAATTTATCGTTGTTATTATTCATGACGTGTTGCTTTAATTTTTTATTCTGAATTTCATTATCCATTATCCACCGTCAACTGTAACCTGTCAATTGTCCCCTGTCCCCTGTCAACTGTCCCTATCAATTGTCCACTGTCCCTTGTCCTCTGTCCCCTGTCCATTGTCAACTGTCCTTTTTTTTCAATTACCAGAGGTAGTTTTATAATTATATTGTGCCATAAGTAACTGTATCTGATGAAGTGAAACAGATTGTCTGGCCAGTTCTTCAGCATATACTTCCCTGAGGTAATCATTTACCGTGATCACTCCATTTTCAAGCTGCGCGCTGGAAGCTGTTTTTACAGAAGCGCGGAGATCAACGATCTCCCTGTCGGTATTGATAAGCTTCTGAAGCTTGTTAATCTCTTCACTTTGCTGACCGAGAAGTTGATTCGTGTTAAATAAAAAAGTTTCGCGTTGTACTTCTATGGCGTCTTTCGCAATATCATTGATCTTTTTCTCTTTTTTGAGGGTGTAAAAGCTTGAAAGGGACCAGTTAAGCCTCAACCCGCCTATGTAATACCCGGATAGCTCATTACTAAGCATGTTCACTGGTGACGGCTTCCCTAATCCACCCTGAACAAACAACGAGAATTTTGGTAGTGATCTGGTGTTTATTAATCCGTTCTGTAAGTCGTATGTTTTCTTCTGAAAGTCGTAGGCGGTAAGTTCCGGACGGTTAATGGTTGTTGTGCTTGTTATTTCTGCCGGTCTCTCAATGCCGGTGCTGTCGTTAATAGTTTGATTGATAAATAAGCCTAGCATAGTGGTATAAGCAGCCCGCGACGACCTAAGGTCAATATCTCTTTGTCGAGCCTTCAGCATCTCAGCTTTCAGTTTATCAAGGCTGCTCCTGAACTCGGTTCCGTTCCTAAGTGCAGCGGTTACTTTATTAATGCCCGTCTGAATGTCTTTCTTAGTGAGGTTATTCTGAGCAAGCTGTTCATCGATAAGCAGAATTCCGAAGAAAAGCTGATTAATGCGGTCTTTGACCTTATATAATTCTACTTCAAGGTTTTGTTCCTGGATGTGCCTGTTCGCCTCCTGTAGCTCTTTTTGCTGCTTCACGGTGATCAGATCGGTAAGCGGCTGGTTTACTTCTCCTGTTAGTCTGTACTGGTCTTTGCTCATGGAAGGAACATTAATACCCGGAAGCTGTATCGGTAGAGTGGTTACATCAGACTGGTAACTGGTGTGTCCGCTGATACTAAACTGTGGAAGGGCGCCTTTTGAAATGTTTTCGATTGTATAATTATTGCTTTTTTCTATCAAAAGGTGCTGCCTGACCAGTGGATAATTCTGCCTGGCAAGAATGTAGCACTCTTCAAGCTTAAGTGATCGGCTATTTTGACCCTGAAGGCTAAAGGGAAGGATGAACGCTGCAAAAATATATACTGCTTTCATGATATTAACACTGTATGGTTTGTTTTATTTTTATCAATAATTTTAATCATTTGATCAATAGTGGTGCAAATTTTTTAAGCGATATTAATCATCGCTTTTATCCATTTGGGCGCCAGCTTCCTGCGTTCATCCATGAGTTTGTCAAATCCTTCCTGATCAGTATCTCCAAGTTTCTTTATAAGCGGACTGGCGATAAAAGGAAATACCACCGTCCCGACGATGGTCATAATAAGTTGCAGCGGATTTAGGGATTCCCTCTTGTTTGCAGCAGATTCCTCCTGATACTGTTTAATAAAATAAGAATCAAGAATAAAATCACGGGTAACTATATTGCTGAGCAGATGATCAGAATTAGCCCTGATCTCACTCATTATAAACAATGGAAGATCCGGATTTGCGGTAAGCATATCAATATAATGATTTACAATGTCGACCAATTTTTCATCTAAGGAAGTGTTCCGGTTATTTAATACTTCTTTCAAACCGTAAATAAAGGTCCCAAAACTTTCAAGCATGATGAGGTTGAATAGTTTTTCCTTGCTTCTGAAGTAGTAATTAAGCAGAGCTAGATTAATATCAGCTTCTTCCGCGATATCCCTGGTGCGGGTAGCAGCGTAGCCTTTTTGAGTAAACACTTTTCGAGCAGCTTCTTTAATCTTTTCTTCCGTTGATCTTTCTGCTGAAGCCTTCGTATTTGCCATTTGTATACAGTATTGGAATACAAATATAGAGATATATATTTTATTTAATCAAATATATTAAACAAATGATTAAATAATAAGAGTGTTTCTAATAATCTTACACGATAATGTACAGTGACAATGGCGGTTGATGGTGCAGAAATCAAGCCCTCCTAATGTACGTTTGATTAAGAATATCCCTTCAATAGTTCCCTGTATTTCAGTAAAATACTCGACTTTGAAACAAAACCGATAAACCGGCCTTCGGAATTAGTAACAGGGAGTTCCCATGCTCCTGATTCGTCAAAGAGCTCTATTATACTAAAGATATCCTTTTCAGAATTAATGATAGCAGCCGGTAATTTAGTGAGCTCGCGGATGGTTAGGGCGTTCGCCGATTCATTGTTAAACATATAAGGTCTAAGGTCGTCGATGGTAATTATGCCTTTTAAATTGCCGGCTTCATCAATGACGGCAATGATATTCCTTTTACCATATTTTACCAGTTCAAGTAGTTCTGCGAATGATGCGCCGGCATATATCGTTTGGAAGCCTGTTTCTATAAGATTTGAGGTATGTATAAGAGAAAGCAGATTCCTGTCGTATTCCCTCGTAAATATTTTGCCTTTGCTTGCCATTTCCTTCAAGTCGGGAGAAATAGGAGAGAACCATCTTGATATTAGATACGAAATTACGGTAACAATCATTAATGGGATGAAAAGGTCGTAGCCCTCGCTGGACTCTGCGATCAGAAAGACTGCCGTAAGGGGAGCATACATAACGCCGCTCATTACGCCCGCCATACCAGCCAGTACTAAAAGTATCCCAGGACTCCGCCGGCAAACAAGGACGGCGCGAAATTGCCGCCATTACCACCTGCATGAATAGTAACAGCCGTAGCGAACACCTTGAGGAGGCAGATTAAACCGAGGAAAAGAATAATAATCCAGTTATTGTAACTGAGGTAACCAAAGAAACTATTCTCAAGAACTTTAAACATTTGGCCACTGGTAATGTCTTTGATGGTTTGATAGCCTTCGCCAAAAAGTGGGGGAAGAAGAAGACATAAAGACGAAAGTATTGCCCCTCCCAGCATGGCTTTTTTTAGCTTTGAAAGCTTTAAGGAAGAAAAAAAATGCTCTATTCGGGACGACACAACTACGAAATACCGGGCGTATAACCCGCATCCTATTCCCAGGATAAGATAAAAAGGAATGTTGTTGTAATTAAACTCGTTTCTAGCCTGGAAGTGAAATAATACGTCTTCTTTTAATATGATTTTTGAAATCAAACTCCCGCAGACGGCAGCAACAACCAGCGGAATAAAGTCAGTAAACACTACCCCTGTAAGCAAGATTTCGAAGGCGAACATCACGCCCGCAATAGGGGCATTGAAAGCGGAGGCAATGCCCGCCGTTGCCCCTGCGGCGAGCAATAAAGTTCTGTTACGGTAGTCAAGATCGTAGGTCTTTGCAAAGTTAGATCCGATAGCCGCTCCGGTTACCGCTATTGGACTTTCGAGCCCTGCCGATCCTCCGAGTCCTACTGTTACAGCACTTTGTATAACCTGAGAATACATTTTAACAGAGGATACCAGACTTGAGTTCTGCGCTATTTCGTAAAGAATTGCCGGGATTCCCTTCCTGTCCTGTCCCTTAAAAAATAAGATCACTATAATGGTTGTGATTACAATCCCAAGGAACGGAAAAACAATATAAAAAAAGATTTGATCGGTGAAATGAACTTTACCTGTTATAAAGTAGTGAATATTACTTACAAGCAATTTCAGGACCACACCGGCAAAACCGGCGGTTATTCCCACGAGGATTCCCGAGAGTAATAGAAACTGATTTCTGCTGAGTTTACTTTTAAGCCAGTGTATGAAAATTTCAAAACTCCTGGCTTTTTTCAGGCTATACTTCGTGAAGTCCCTCTTGAAACGTAGAAAACTATGGTATTTCTTTATTGTATTAAATCTCTTCAACAGTATAAATATATTTGTAGTGGTAAATCAACGCAGCCTGCCAGGCAGAATGAGCTCGGTTTTGGTACAAAAATAGGTTATCCGCTGAAATAAAACTTAAGCCGCTTAATATGCTTTCCACTTAGCACCGCATCAGGATGCAAATAAGAACGGCGTGAAATACTTCGTTCAATTCAATCAAGCTATCCCTGCGGTCAGAAGATCTTCTTAAGAATCCAAATCACAAGAGCAATCACTAATACTACAGCAATGACCCCTGCCCACATGCCAGCCTTAAATATGTCGCCGACTAATTCGCAACTGGACAAGAACAGAATAAAACTAATAAGAAATAAATGTATATGCGCTGACTTCATATGTAGGTTTTTTTATTTTAAAACATATAAAAAGAGCTAAAGTTTCGTTGAACTCAAAATTGTCCAATACCGTCGGTTTTTATTAACAATATGCTGCTGAGCAGCGCAACCTTATCTCGCTTTTTTTCGTTAAAGGGAATGACCCCTTGCAAGAGATACCCCAAGAAGGGGTAAAGATGCTTCGGTAGCAGAATAACGGACGAATAAATAAGATGACAAACGAGATAGAAAATCAGCACAATATGAATTTATTGATGCAGGTGCCTTCGCCTATCGCCGTTGTTCAGGGTCCTGACCATTTGTTTCAAATGGTCAACTTTCAGTTTCTGGGGTTAATCGGCAAACAGGATATTGTTGGCAGGAAGGCAAATGAAATATTTCAGGGGCCCGATGCTATTCCTTTTTTAGAATTGCTTGGTAATGTGTATACCACGGGGAATCGCACTTCCGCCAATGAGATGTCTTTTACTTTCGGCCATAACCAGGGAGAAGCAGATAGAACTGTAATTAATATCGTAGTGCAGCCCTGTAAAGTTATAAAGAACCTTGTAGACGAGATTCTCATTTTTGCAGTTGATGTTACAGAACAGGTACTTGCGCGGAAAAAGCTCGAGCTTGCTCACCAGGAAATAACAAGGCTCTTCAATACTGTCAACGAGGGGTTCTACTCCAGAGATGTGTTAAGAAATGAGTATATCCATTTATCGGTTGGATGTCAGAAAATCTACGGGTACTCCATCGACGATTTTTTTAACAACAGTGGCCTTTGGTTCGATGTGATTCATCCTGATGACCGGTGGATCGTATTGAAGGATGATGTGTTGCTGAATGAGGGCAAGCAAACAATTTCCGAATATCGCATCATTCGAAGCGACGGATCGACCCGCTGGATTGAAATTAAAGTTGTCCCCTTTATTGTCGACGGAATACTTACGAGGGTTGAGGGTATCGTTAACGATATTACAGAAAGGAAACTGGCTCAACTGGCTGTTGAAAGAGAGAAAGAGCTATCCAAATCTATCATAAACAGTCTGCCGGGGATATTTTATTCCCTTAGCGACGAAGGATACTTTCTTTACTGGAACAAGAATCTGGAGCTAATCTCGGGATATACAAACGAAGAAATAAGCAGAATTCATTTTCTTGATATGATTTGTGAAGAAGACAGGTCCTCTGTTTTAACTAAAGTTGAGGAAATATTTGAAGTTGGATCAGGAGACACGGAAACCTGTTTGTTAACTAAATCTGCTACGAGGATACCGTATTATTTTAACGGCCGGGTAGCCTCATTCGCTGGTGAGGCCTGCTTATTCGGCATGGGTCTGGATATAACAGAAAGGAAAAGGGCTGAAGAGGAGCGCAGCAAAATGACGTCAGATCTGGTTCAGCGAAATATGGAGCTGAAGCAGTTTTCTTATATTATCTCTCACAATCTTCGGTCTCCGATTGCAAAAATATTGGGCTTGACCTCTTTATTTGAAAATGAAATAAACGGCAATGAGTTTAATCAACAGTTAATAAAGTATATCTGTGATGAAGCTACAAACCTGGATAACGTTGTTCGGGATCTTAATACGATTCTTTCAAACGGCGACCAGGGAATAAAGGCAAAAAAAGAGGAGATTGTTTTTAGTGTCGAACTCGAACTTATCAAGCACGTGCTCGATAAAGAGATCGCTGATAGCCAGGCTATAATAACTTCCGATTTTACAAGCAACGAGCGGATAAAAAGCGTAAGGAGCTTCATGTATAGCATAATGTTTAACTTACTCTCAAATGCTATCAAATACCGGTCGGATAAAAGGCAGTTAACCATACACTTAAATACCTATGTCAGCGGAAGCAATCTTTGCCTCTCTGTGAAAGATAATGGAATGGGTATTGATCTGGAAAAATATGGAGATCAGGTCTTCGGGCTTTATAACCGTTTTCATTCAAAGGGAATCCCCGGTAAGGGCATGGGACTTAATCTGGTTAAAACTCAGGCCGAAAGCCTTGGTGGATGGGTGCAGATCGAAAGCCAGCCTGATGTGGGATCGACATTTGCGGTTTACATTCCTTTGAATGAATCAGCAACATATGACTCACCGGGGCGTTAACAGTAAATAACATAATGAAATATGCATTTACAAAGAATCAAAGCTTTTTTCATAGTATTATTAATCGCCTCATGCAGGGTCGGCTTTGCCCAGAATGCAAATGACATTACAGGTACCTGGGTAACGGCTGAGAAGGATGGCAGGGTTGAGATCTATAAGTCGGGAGATAAGTATTTTGGGAAACTCATATGGGGAAAGAAGGTGTACGAAGCCGATGGAAAAACTCTAAAAAAGGATATTAAGAATCCCAATGAACAGTTAAGGAATAGAACGATTTTGAACTTAGTGTTGTTAAAGGATTTTACCTATGAAGAAGGTGAGTGGACAGGAGGAAAGATATATGATCCCAGAAGCGGTAAAACTTATAGCAGCATCATAAAGTTGCAAGATGGATCACTCGTATTACGCGGCTACGTGGGTATTTCCGCCTTTGGTAGGAGTACCGTTTGGGAAAGATTGAATAACTGATATAAAGGCATCGTTTACTATGAGTAGACTCGAAAAAGCGTTTAGGCTGTTTGATGCCTATAATCAAAAGGATCCCAATATTTTTATCTGGAATCAGGAAACATACCCTCAGGAGTATTTTTTAGCACTCAGATTGTACGAATGGGTGTTGCAGCTTCAGCCCGATGCCAGCGAAGAGCTGCTCCTTGCCTCTAGAAGCCAGCATATAGGAAGATGGGAGATGCCGAGAGACAGTTATCCTGAAGGTAGAGAAGCTTACTTAAGGTGGCGGCGAGAACTGGCTATTTTTCATGCAGAAAAATCAACAGCACTCATGGTAGAAGCTGGTTTCGGAACGGAAACAACTTCCAGAGTACGACAGATCATTTTGAAACAAAAGATTAAAGTAGATCCTGAAGTACAAACCATCGAGAATGCATTATGTCTGGTGTTTTTACAATTTCAATATGAGGATTTTCATCATAAACATTCTCCAGAGAAAGTTATTAATATATTAAAAAAGTCATTGTTGAAAATGGACCAGGATGGACATCAGCATGCCCTCTCATTAAAGTATACTGCTGAAGGTCAAAATTATATTAACGAAGCACTAAAGTTGATCTAGCATTATCAGGTCATGTCGAATCTTTCGATGCTTAGTCGTTCCGTCCAGCTTCTTCCATTCCGTTTTACCCAGCTGTCTTCAATTTCATTGTAGATATACAGCCGTGGCGATGCGGTTTCATTGAGACTTGCAAATTCTAATATTTTTTGGTTCTCCGCATTCGCTATTTTATTCATCCGGTCCGTCAGGTTTTCACGAAACAAAGAGCAGGCTATTATTTTTCCGTCAGATGCCTCGTACACATCTGAATGAAGTAAAATAAATAATTCCATTTTATCCGATTTATAATTGTACAAATTAGTTAGTGGTACTGGTAAGTAAACGCTATTATAAAAATAGAGTTTTGAGTTTATTTATTCAATTTTTTGATGCAGAGATACTTATGTTATGAAACGAAATAGTACATCAGTGAAAAGACGATACTTTATAGCGGCATTCTCAAAAAAATATTATTTTACACGTCAGCAGAAGAATCTGCTGTAGATATCTCTGTTTTTAATAGGATAATATGGATAGATTGATTCTCTCCTTTGGAGGTATAACTGTGCGCAGTCTTAATTCGATCCTTTTCGGCGATCTTTGTTTCGAGATACATGAAGGAGAGCAATGGGCCATTGTAGGTCCGAGTGGTTCCGGAAAAACAGCGCTTTTAGAAACGATAGCCGGGAAGTTTCATATATCGAAAGGCGAGGTTAAATATCCTTTCTTTAATAAGTACGTTAATCGTAGTGAAGTGCCTTACCCTCTTTTTAACAGGCAAAAGTTAATAGCACAGGTCTCTTCCAGACATCATTTCAGGAACCTTTCGAACACGAGCAGCTTTTATTATCAGCAGAGGTTTAATTCTGCCGACTCAGAAGATGCAGAAACCGTTGAGCAGTATCTGCATTCCGTAAAACCAAATGTACCGGTTACGTGGACCTACAACCGGGTAACGGAGCGATTGAGATTAAGGCCGTTGCTCGATAAGTAGCTCATAAAACTCTCAAATGGAGAAACAAAACGCTTGCTGTTCGCTGCGGCGCTCTTGAAAAATCCGGCTTTACTATTACTTGATAACCCTTTTACCGGACTGGATTCGGAATCGAGGACCGATTTTAATTGTTTACTCTCTGAAATCGCAGATTCGGGTATTCATATTATTATAGCAACCTCGCCTGGCGAAATTCCTGACGTAATTACCAATGTTGCTGTTCTGCAGGATAGGAAGATTATCAAAGCAGAACAGAAGAAATACTTCGATGCTAGTCAGTTGAGTTATGTGGAGACTCCTCAGATAGCCGCAGATGAGCTGAACCGGCTTCTTGCAATCCATGAAGAGCAGACTTACAAAACGCTCGTGGAAATGAAAAATATTGTAATCAGGTATGGCGATAAAATT
>DALYUO010000067.1:0-1957 GCA_031981225.1 Pararcticibacter sp. | reverse complement strand
AAAATTATTCTTGATCACGTAAACTGGACGGTGGCTTCGGGTGAACGGTGGGCTTTACTCGGACCAAACGGAGCTGGAAAATCAACGTTATTAAGCCTTATCAACGGCGACAATCCGCAGGCTTATGCTAATGATATTATTCTTTTCGATCAAAAGAGGGGCAGTGGCGAAAGTATATGGGATATCAAAAAAAAGATCGGCTTTGTTTCCCCTGAACTTTTTCAATATTTTCCGGTATCGTCTTCTTGTCTTCAGGTAATAGAGTCAGGGTTTTACGACACTTTAGGCCTTTTCAGGCCTTCGGATCCCTTTAAGGCTTCAATCAGTAACCGTTGGATGGAACTTTTGGAAATAAGTGCATCAACGCGGGAGCAATTTAGAAATGTTTCTGCCAGCGTACAGCGTCTGTGTTTGCTCTGCCGTGCTCTGGTTAAGAATCCACCACTGCTTATATTTGACGAACCATGTCAGGGTTTAGACCCGCATCAGCAGGAGCATTTTAAAAAAGTGGTGGATGAGATCTGTAAATACAGCAACGTTGGCCTCATTTACGTGACTCATTATCCGGATGAAATACCAGAAAGCGTAAACAATACCCTAAAGTTAAATGATGGGAAAGTTGTAGCCTAAAAGAATGAGGTCCCAGGTTATCTCACAGATTAAACTCAATGTTTTTAATCTCCATTTCTGGATATCCACGGTATTCTGCATACCATCTGATAGCATCTCTTACCATGTCGATTCCCTGTTCATTATAATCCACTGTTTCAAAGGCAAGAGGAGCCCCCCGATAATCCCCAAAAAAATGAACCTCAGTATCGCTAAAGTTTGGTTCCATTGATTTTAAAGGTATAACACGGACCTGTATACCACTAACCCGGTTAAAGATAATTTCGCCCCGTTCTTCGCCGGCGTTTTTTAGAATGGAATAAGCTTCATTGTTGTCCATAATTCTGTAATGCTTTTCTATTAGTTTTGTTTGTTTTTCTGTTTAATATCTTCTCTGAAAACTATATTCGATGGTAAATATTTGGGAAAAGCGAGGATCCTTAATATATTGGCCGTCTTAAATGAAATACAAGTAATGTGTGATCCCGATGCATTGATTTTAATTATGGTAAAGGCCTTCCGTGTTGTAGCTAATGAAAAATTGTAACACTCCCTGTAATCTTCAAAAGTGCTTTATGTGCCGCCTGGCATTGAACGAGTGGAAACCCGCAATTGATAGTCACCGGAAAAATTTTCTCGCGAAGAAAGGAGAACTTATCCTAAAGGAAGGCGATCCTGTAACGGGAATATATTTCGTTTACAATGGGAACGTTAAAGTACATAAAAAGTGGGGCGATAAAGAACTCATAGTGCGTTTCGCGAACGAAGGTAAAATTATTGGACACCGTGGACTGAGCACTAAAAGTTCGGTATATCCAGTGTCTGCAACAGCGCTTGAACCTACTTCACTCTGTTTTATTGATATTAATTTCTTTTTGTCGACTTTAAAAGTTAACCACGACCTAGCATTTAATTTAATGATGTTTTATGCGGATGAGCTTCAGGAATCTGAAAAAAAAATGCGGAACCTTGCGCTGATGTCGGTGAAAAGCCGGTTAGCTGTGGCTTTATTTCACCTGAAGGACTTGTTTGGAACGGATAGTGAACATTGCATCAACGTTGAGCTTAGCAGGCAGGATCTGGCCGCTTTCGCAGGCGCCACTTACGAAACTGTTTTCAGAATGATGAACGATCTGGTACAGGAGAACTTAATTGCGTTAACAGGAAAGAAAATACGTATCACAGATGAAGAGAAGTTGCGCGATCTCACGATAGAGGCGTAATAGAGACCTTCTTAAAATTTATAGCCAATGCCGATTCCCAGATTCCACTTACCATCTTTTGTAGCTGTCTTGTAACCTCCCCATTTTTAGGACAGTTTGTAAATATACGCATGCACATTTAACTT
>DALYUO010000066.1:18380-20830 GCA_031981225.1 Pararcticibacter sp. | reverse complement strand
ATTGCCTTCATGATCAGTTATGTGTTTTACAAGGATAGGGTCGGTCTGCGTTCCTTTATTTAAGAAGGTGCCGTATGCCCTTACCATTTCGAATACTGAAACATCATTTGATCCAAGACTTACTGAAGGAACCGATTTTAAATCACTCTCAATTCCGCATTCGTGCGCATATTTCACCACGTTATCCCATCCCACTTTTTCTGTGATCTGGGAGGTAATTGAGTTGACAGATTTACCCATAGCCCAGCGAAGGCTCATTTCTCTTCCCGAAAAGCTATAGTCAGAATTTTTAGGTTCCCAGTACTTTGTAGAATCGTCTTCTTCATAAGGAATTCTTACCGGTTTGTCTGTAAATTTATCACAAGGACTCATTCCGCTTTCCAGCGCCGCGAGGTAAGCAAATGGTTTGAACGTCGAGCCGGCCTGACGCTTCGCCTGATTAACGTGATCATATTTAAAATGGTCGAAATCAATCCCCCCAACCCACACTTTAATGTGTCCGTTAAAGGGATCCAGCGTCATCATCCCTGTATTAAGGATCTTGGCATAGTACTTTATAGAATCTATGGTTGAGTATTCAACAGTTTTGTCGCCGTCCCAGCTAAAGATCTTCATCTTTTTAGGCTTATTCAAATAATAGTCGATGGAGTCCTGATTATTATTATACTTCTTCTTCAGTAAGTTATATACAGGAAGGCGCTGTGCAGCTTTCTGTGGAAAATCCTCAATTTCCTTTCCGTCCGAATCCCTCCATGGATTTTCATTGCCCCATGCATTATTCAGCCTTCTCTGTAAGATTTTCATGTGATCTTCTACCGCCTCTTCTGCATATTTCTGTAATTTAGAATCGATGGTGGTATAGATCTTCAACCCCGATTCATATAAGTCATAACCATTTTCATCACACCATTTATCAAGATAACGCGCTACGGCTGAACGAAGGTAAGAGTCGCCGCGATCCTCCTCTGTAACATTTCCCTCATGGATTACAATAGGGCGGCCACTATATTTTTTATATTCTTCCGGCGAAATATATTTATACTTCTCCATCTGCGAAAGAACAACGTTTCTCCGTTCCAGCGCTTTTTCCGGATTGTTTTGAGGATCGTATGTAGTCGTAGCCTTTAACATTCCCACCAGTAATGCAGATTGTTCGACCTCCAGTTTATCTGTTTCTTTATTGAAATATTTTTTTGCGGCAGTCTTGATTCCAAAAGTGTTGTTCCCGAATGGAACCGTGTTAAGAAGGATGTCTTCTTTTGAGTATTGTCCTTCAAGCTTCAACGCAGTAAGCCATTCTTTCAGTTTATACACTATCGTCCTTATTCCCGGGATGTACTTAATAAAGCCCTGTTGTTTGTTGTTGCGGGTCCTGTAGAGGTTTTTGGCAAGTTGCTGTGTAATTGTGCTGGCTCCCCTTTTATCACCCGACACTGTCGATAATGCGCTTGAAAATAATGATCTGAGATCAATTCCAGAATGGCTGAAGAAGCGCGCGTCTTCTGTTGCAACGAGAGCGTCTACAGTCGATTTCGTTATCTGGTTAAATTCTACCGGCGTACGGTTTTCTTTATAATAACGGCCAATAAGCTTACCATCTGCTGTATAAAGCTCAGATGCGATTCTCATATTGGGAGCTTTAATATCTCTGATGGTCGGCGAGTAGCCGAATAGTCCCAGAAAATTCAACTCGAGTGCGCAAAAGAAGATTACAACGAAATATAGAAAAATGGCAGCATACCTAAGAGGCCTGTTTTTAATTTCTGTAAACATATTTTAAATAAAAACAATATCCATGCATTCCGTTTTTTAGATTTAAATGATGAACATTGTGAATAAACGAACAACAATAAGAAAAATTTTCTTCAGAACGAATTGTTTTTAAAGGCAGTAGTGCTAACCCAAAGCTCTTCATCTGTTTATGTTTTACAAGATCATGAAGCATTTTATAAGCAGATAGGTTTAAAGGGCAGATTGTGACCTGCTTGTGTATTGATTAATATAAAAAGATGGAATCTTTTCTAAAGAAATTTAAAATTGAAGAGGGCAAGGGACGCTCTCTTAAAAAGCTGGATCCTTCATATACCGGAGAATACCGGAGGGATGGCTCAAAAGAACTTCTTGCCTCATATAAAGAGCAGCTGTCATTACTTCAGGATAAATTTTATGCTGCTAATTCTCATTCTCTGCTGGTAGTGTTTCAGGCAATGGATGCGGCCGGTAAAGACAGCGCGATAAAGCATGTGATGAGCGGTGTAAATCCACAGGGCTGCCAGGTGTTCAGCTTTAAACAACCTAGTTCTGAAGATCTTGAACACGATTTTCTGTGGAGGCATTATAAAGCTTTACCCGAAAGGGGAAGGATTGGTATTCATAACCGTTCGCACTATGAGAATGTCCTTATTTGTAAAGTGCATCCGGAGCTTGTTCTAAAGGAGAACCTGCCCAGG
>DALYUO010000066.1:13499-18370 GCA_031981225.1 Pararcticibacter sp. | reverse complement strand
AAATAAAAGCTTTTGGGATAGCAGATATAAAAGCATCAATCAATTCGAAAAGCATCTAAATGATAATGGAACCGTCATTCTTAAGTTTTTTCTTAATTTATCAAAGGAGAAACAGAAAGAACGTTTCCTTAAGCGGATAGACGACAAAAAGAAAAACTGGAAATTCTCTGCTGCGGATATAGAGGAACGCATGTACTGGAACGATTACAGGGATGCTTATGAAGAAGCTATTTCAAATACGTCCACCGAAAATGCGCCATGGTTCGTCATTCCAGCAGATAATAAATGGTTTACGAGCCTCGCTGTTATCAGTATTATTACAGAGACGCTCGAGTCATTATCTCCCCAGTATCCTGTTTTGCCTGATTCGGCTTCCAGTCATCTGCAGGAATATAAAAGCCTGTTAAATGCTGAACGTTAAGCCGGGTTTATAACAAGTCAAATGGATCGGCATCTTTAAGAAATGGCAGTGCATTTCTTGTTTTGTTTACCTCTTCTTTTGAGATAGAGAAAGTATAGAGGTCTTCATCATTGGGCTTATAGTAAACGGTCTTGCCATTCGGGTCGATGCACATCGAATCACCCGAGTGATATATCTCGTTGCCATCGTGGCCCACTCTGTTCACTCCGATAATAAAGGCCTGGTTTTCTATCGCCCTGGCAGCTATAAGTGTCCTCCAATGCTGAGCCCTGCGTTCAGGCCAGTTTGCTACGATCAGCATAAGGTCGTAGCCTGGTTCTTCGTTCCTCAGCCATACCGGAAAACGAAGATCGTAACAGATTACCGGGCAGATTTTCCACCCGTTAAGTTCTGTAATTAATTTTTCTTTTCCTGCCGTATATACAAGGTCCTCTTTTCCTGGTCTGAACAAATGCCGCTTATCGTATTTTTCATAAGAGCCATCGGGCCGCATCCATATTAGCCTGTTGTAATACTTTCCGTCTTCTTTTATTGCAAGACTTCCCGTAACAACACATTCAAAGCGATTAGCCTGTTGCTTCATCCATTGCATCGATTTGCCGTTCATTTCTTCCGCAAGGGAAAGAGCATTCATGGTGAACCCTGTGTTGAACATCTCTGGCAGGATAATGAGATCCGTTTTTTCGCGGATGGAGGAGAGCCGAAGGGCGAGATTATTAAGGTTTTTTTCAATATTCTCCCAAAACAAATAAGCCTGGAAAGTAGTGACTTTTAAAATGCTCATTAATTGAGTTTTTTATCAGGTTATATTAATGTAATAACGCTTGTTTTCTGGTTTTTTGTTTTCGCAGGTATAATTTATTTCTCTTTACTCAAATCGGGCCGCCTTCTGAGATATAAAACTGTCGGACCTTTTTACGCATACAGGAGAATAAAGTTGCGTTAAAAATGAAGTTTAGGCCCGGCTTTTTTGTCTGGAGTCAGTAAATTATTGGCAACGAATTTCTTCTTATTACTATAAAAGACGATCTTGAGATATATTTCTATAATATGACGTTCAAAAGTACTGAAAGCCGGCTTTTACTCATCCTCGCTACGTTTTTTGTAAGCAATGCCCTTCTTTCCGAGTTTATTGGAGTAAAGATCTTTACCGTAGAGGGCTCGTTGGGAATAAATAAGCTTGATATTGATTTGTTTGGCGTTCCGGGATTGTCTTTTAACATGTCGGCAGGCGTACTCACATGGCCGCTTGTTTTTATTACTACAGATATCATTAATGAGTATTTCGGGATGAAGCAAGTGCGCTTCCTCTCGTTGCTGACAGCAATACTGATTGCTTATGCATTCCTGATTATTGCGTTTGCTCTTCATCTGGTTCCTGCCGATTTTTGGATTAACCAGGAAATTGATGGTAGTATGTTAAATATGAATCTTGCTTTTGCAGGGATTTTCGGTCAGGGTATGTGGATCATTGTTGGCTCTATTATCGCCTTTTTGTTTGGACAGCTTATCGATGTTCTGATATTTCATCGGATAAAGCGGATAACAGGCGAGAAATCTTTATGGCTTCGGGCCACTGGTTCTACCGTTGTTTCGCAATTCGTAGACAGCTTTGTCGTGATATTTATTGCCTTTTATCTCAACCCCCAGTATCATTGGAGCTGGAAGATGGTCGCTGCTATCGGCCTGGTAAATTATAGTTATAAATTTGTGGTTGCCTTGTTAATGACTCCCGTGTTATACATCGTTCATTCAATAGTCGACAAGGTCCTTGGTAAAGATGTTTCACATAAATTGAGAACAGAAGCAATTTCGGCTTAACGAACTGCCTGCTTCTACTTCAAACCCGGAGATTTGAACTTCTTTGTCTCCAGCTTCCGGTTCTTTACCTTGAGGATAAACGAAACTGTTGTACTCTTTTCGGGAGAAACGTCCACCTGTTGCTGGCAGTTCAGGCACTCAATCTCTGCTCTTAAGCTCTCTGGTTTTATGGTAGCTGTAAATTTGCCGGCAGGAAGATAAAAGCTAAACTCACCATCCTCATTCGTTTTCGTATTAAATGAATGCCCATCTTTGTCTGTTACGGTGATAATGACGCCTGCTTTACTACGTGGTATCTCAAAACTGAGTTCTGTAAATGAAAGGGTAATCTGTCCCCTTAGCGCTCCTGTCTTTTGAAGGGCTATCTCTATTCTGCTGTTTTTGTTTAGGTAGATCCTGCTGTCGGGTGCGTACCATCCTTTTAAATAGGGAGTAGAGACCGTATAAGTCTCCGCGGGTAGATTTTTATAGTGAATCTTCCCGTCTTTTCCCGTAAGAAACATGGTCTGATTGATGAGCAGCGGCTGATTGACCGCAATCGAATCTCCCGTGTCGTAGGTGTTGCTCTGATTAACGTCTTTATATAAAAAGACGTCCAGAACGTTTGTCTTTTGGGCAATACCAGGCGTTGGTAGTTTTTGTACCAGTCCTAATTGAAGATTATTTGTTTGATAATGGTCGTTGTTGTATGAAAGCCGGTTATAAGCCAGTCCTGCGAAAAATCGGGTATGCTTCAGAACGTCGTATTCTATCCTGCTGTTTGCCGCGAGACTGCTTCCGGATAAGTTACTCTTTATATACGAAGCCGAAGCCGTCACCATGCACTTTTCATGAAATAGCTCTTTCTGGATTGACGGACCAATACTGAGCATCGTATAGTCGTTTTTATTCATAGAGTACCAGTTCTCCAAAATAGAAGGCTCCCTTCTGGAATGAAGAAAAAATGCCAAAATCTTTGTACCGGTAATTTACATTAGCCTTGAGATGATATTTTAGGCTGGTGCTGTACGATGAACGGTATATCCCTGATTCGGAATTCAAAGAGACATACTGACTTGACGAAATAACACAGTTGAGAGTAGTATTAAGGTTCCATGATTTTAGTGCAGAGGCTGTGTTTTCGTTGCCAACAAAATACGAGTTACTTTTATCCTGCGAATAAGCCGGCGCGACAGAGAGTGTCAAAGCCTGTGAAAGCGGACCTGAAATTCCCATCTCTGTTTTTAGGTTCTCATACCGGGGACTAAAAGTGTTATTAGAGGGATACTGCGGAGCGAAACGATTGTAATTCAAGTTTCCCCACACTGAGAAGCTTCCTGACATCCAGTTTATGCGCTCGGAGAGGGATGTGGTTCCTCTGCGCATTCCGGGGTAAGATGGAAGACTTAGAAAGTTACTGCTGCTGAACTCGAACTTCCTGATTCTGCCATTCAATAAGATATCACCTGCCGCACTGATCTTACTCGTTTCGTTTATCAACGAATAGTCGGAATATGCGCCATGAAGGGCCGCCGACATACGAAACTTACCACGAACCTGATAGATTGCTGTATTACTTGAAATGACGCTCTTTGAATATGTATACGGACTATTGTCGTACATAAGGGAGCTGCTCAAGCGAAGCCTGTCCTTATTATGACTAAATGATAACCACGCTGCATTACCGGGAGCTAGTCTTCCTTTGTTAGATATCCCTATAAGGTTATAGTTCTTCTCAACATAACCGGCTTCAACGGTATTGATGTGCAGCGAGTCGGAAATAAATAAAGAAGCTCCTCTGCCGTTTAGATTTATTTCAGCGCTTTTATCGATATTACCAGCCCTTAGACCCAGGGTTGCTGTCTGATAGTTTATCCATGTATTACGAAGCAAGGGGGTATTGCCCGAATTTCGCCACGTAGTAGCATTTAAACTATAAGTAAGCTTTCCTCCTTCTGTCAAAGCACTCCCATATGCTCCCAGGACATACGATTTATAGGGGTTTAATGCGTTTTCTGCACTGAGCGACAGATAGTTTTCGTTAAACGAACCCTGATATTCACTTTCATTAAACCGCCTTACTACCCGTGGGTTCTGTATCTTTACTCCTGATACGCCGAACAGCTCACCGTTGGTATAGAACCCTTTAACCGATGCATCGAAACCTTCGGCTTGTAGCATCCTCCGGGTTACTCTTTTTCTGAAGTAAACTAAAGTATCACTAAATGCTGCTATGTTAAATTGCCGTGTTGCATAAAACGCGTCGCCACCGGTGGCGTAGGGAAGCGAGCTTACCACGGTTACATTTTCGGCTATATTTCCATTGTTGACAACCCTGACCGGTATTATCAGCGAATCAGAATTATTTTCGAGCTGGATGGCTGTATTCAAGGCATAGAGCGAAACACTCCTTTTAGAGTTCATGATGACGCTGCAATGGCCTTCGCACAGAATTTGCCCGCTGTCTTGTTCTTTAAGCACTAACCTGACAATATATTCTTTTCCTGCTCTTATTTTCGATGGAGCGTATACTTTAATGGGAAGAAAAATGCTGTCAGCGGGCGGGATCGTCACCCGAATGCACGGTTTGGTTATTAATGATAAACCTTTTTCAGGAAGTGAGATGTTAAGCGTACCGTCGATGACCTTC
>DALYUO010000066.1:12579-13489 GCA_031981225.1 Pararcticibacter sp. | reverse complement strand
GATTCTTTATTTTTAATATAAAGGATATAACCTCATTTCCTGCTGTCTTTGTTATGGCGTGATCTGGAATAATGATAACCTTATCATCGGGTGGTTGTGCGAAGAGGCTGCACGTGCTCATGAGCAGTATGCAACTCAGAAAAAGTCTCCATGTAATCTTTTTCATCAGGAGTAACCCATCACTGCGGAACTATTATAAACAATACATTACTTGAATAAGTGCCCTCTGGCACTGATACAATCCTCGAATCTAAAGGGTCAGTAAAGTATCTGAGACTATATTGCACTACCTGATAAGTCGAACTACTCATTGGATTAGAAATGAATACCTGCCCGGTTGGCGACAAATTATAGGTATGGCACGCAATATCCGTATATCCGGCGGGAGGGGTGACCTCTAGTTTAATGACTTCTGCAGGAAGAGTATGGGACGAGGTGCCTGAACTGTATCCTTCGGAGGATGTTTTCACAATTACCTGGTAAGGAGAATACCCTGTGATCTTTAGTCCGTTTAGTTTGGTTAAAGAAATTCCGTTGACGATATCTGAGGTGGTATTGAAAGCCAGTGAGACCTGGTCTGCCGTATTTTGGAGCAAGAGAGTGAAACTATAGTTCGTGGTCGACTGAACCTGAAAGATCGCCCTTACTTGTGTTTCTGATACTATCTGATTGTTTTCATTATACAATGTAAAAAGAAGATAGGCGGAGTATGAGCCGTTAGATGCTGTAAGCAAATGATTTCCTCCCTCTACAATCATATCAAATGTATGCGTTGTATAGGCTCTCTGGAATCCTGCCTGTGAATGATCAATCAAGGTTACGTCTGATGTACTTAATGGTACCGGATTTGTAGAAACCCCGATAGCAGGAGCCGGCGGTCCGCCGCTGCTAACCCTGTTGAAACGAAGCA
>DALYUO010000066.1:11960-12569 GCA_031981225.1 Pararcticibacter sp. | reverse complement strand
CCGGTTCAATTTGATAGCTACCGTTACTGAAACTGCCGAGAGCCCGCACTTTTAAACTCCATCCCTGGCATGTAGAATTCGAAGCTCCATATTGAATGGTTAGGTATTCCTGCGCCGTCTTTCCTGCTATTAATTCATTGAGAGTAGAGAACGAGATCTGGTTACCCGAGAAAGATCCTAAACTAATTCCCGAGCAGCTGTTATTGTAATTAATTACGAATGATATCAGGAAGTCTTTCGATGCAACAATTTTATTTCTGTCGTCAACTACACTGAAGGTGATAGTGGTGCTATAGGTCCCCGGTTCAACAAGCAAGTGGTTTCCTCCATGCAGGATCATATCAAACACATGTTCTGTATAGCTATTCAGCGGAGCCGGAGAACGATTGATAACTGTAACGTCAGAGGTACTCAAGGGCAGAGGATTCGAAGATACTCCCATCGCAGATGCCGATGGATTCCCTGTACTTACCCGGTTAAACCGCAATGAAACGTTCTCAATCGGCACGGAATGTTTGGCATTGGTAAAATCGCCCCTCGCTTTTACCTTTAACGTCCAGTTTGAGTAGCTCTTGCCGGTGCCGAAATTATATTGCAGGAAGACATAGT
>DALYUO010000066.1:5258-11897 GCA_031981225.1 Pararcticibacter sp. | reverse complement strand
GAGACTTTGCGCTTCAGTTTTCGAAGCAAGCAAAAGCATCTGGCCCACTGCCAGATACACCAGGCATGGCTTATTGATTTTTGTGAAGAAGCGTTTTAAAGTTTTCAATAATCAAATTCAAGTTCTGCCACTTTCAGTTCATCGCGTTCGCCGTAGTTAATGATGGCAGTTGCATTATACCGTCCTCTCTTTAAATCCCCAGGAAGTACTTTTCTTACTGTTCGCTTGTCGCCCGGAATTGAATAAAAATCGAGAGGTTCTAATTTTGTCTTTTCGCCGGTTTTTTCATCGAGGAGCTCCCATTTTATCTTTCCCTCTATCCAGGTTTTCCCCGTGTTATTGAGCAAAAGATCAAGGCATCTCAATGCGGGTGCCTTTGTTTTATTGTCGGCAGCCACTGTTTTATCGGCGAAGTCTATTATTTCAATATCCCGATTGTCTTGCTGCTCGAAAGAGTGGTATAGTTTAACTCCCATCCTTACGGTTATGTTAATTGAAGCGCCGTTTATATTCGAACCTGCACTCGATGGGTTCAGTTGCGTTATATAAAGCATCGCTGTATGGACGGGAATTGCTACATCGGCGTCTGCCGGGACAGAAAGCATGATGTCCAGATTCTGCTGCTGGTTTGGAGGCAAAGAAAAATAAGATCCAGGCATCACCTGAATCCATTGTGAGCACGATTTAACAACCGAACCAGCAGGATAACTTATATTATTGCCTAGCGAATCATAATCCCAGTCGCCTATCGAAATGCCTATCTCAAGCTCCCTGGTCGTGGGATTGCCAACATTGATTTTCTGTGAAGTCCGGCTGCCGGGCGGCAAACGGTAATACAACCTTCCGGGGCTTACTGTAATTCCTACCTGTGAAAGGGCAGGAGACACAAACCATAAAGAAAAAAAGAGCAGTAAATAACTATTCTTCCAGCTTTTAAGCATATAAACTCAATATAGCTTCTGCAACCTATCCCAGGCTGCAGAAGCTTAAGCCAGATAAATTTAAAGTGGTAAAATTTCGTATGTTACAGTAGTGCTGTAAGTACCTGCAGCTTTACCAATATAAGCTCCCCCTTCTGTCTTGTATTCCATGTTGAAAGAGATCGGCATTGTACCTTTTGTGCATTTAATGATCTGCTGATTTGCCGAACTTAATTTCTGAGAAAACGAAGAAAGCTCTGAAATCGAACCTGTACTCAATGTAGGCGTTACAGTAATAGTATTCGCCGGAATGAGGTCTGCTCCAAGAGAGAGATTATCAGTTGCACTTTTTACGTTAACCTGGAATGATCCGGAGCTGATTACACGAATTTGGTTTACTACGTTCGCAGTTACTCCGTTTTCATAATCAGTTGTAGACACGAAGTTCAGATCAATTTTGTTATTGGTAATCGTGATCGCTCTTGCATCAGCCAGTTTAATGTTTAATGTTGCGGTACCAGTAGCCTGGGCAAATAATTCGCCTGAAAAAAGAACTGATAAGGTAAGAACGAATGCTGTGATTAATGTCTTTTTATTCATTTTGATTATTAAGAAATAATTTTGCGCAAAAAGAACGAATCATACACAGATAAAAAAGGTTTGTTTCGGTGTATCTTACCACGAAAACGATGTAAAATACCGTGGTACCACGCAGGTAAGCCAAATGGCGGCAATTAATTAATTTCTACTTGCTTTTTATAGGTCTGTATGGCCTTTAAGAGGCTGTTAACAATCTCATTTTGTCCGTTCTCTGAAGTCATATATTCTTCTTCCTCAGGATTGCTGATGAAGCCAATTTCTGTCAATACAGCCGGCATCCCTGCCTTGGCAAGCACAGCCAGACTCTGTTCTTTAACTCCACGGTCTATTCGCCCGGTGGCCACATACTCATTTTGAATCATAGTAGCCAGCCTGATACTTTGATCCCTGTAAGCATTTTTAAGTAAAGAGAAAATAATGATACTTTCGGGATCCTTAGGATCGTATCCCTCGTAATTCTCTTCATAATCTTTTTCTAAAAGGATAGAAGCGTTTTCAAGGATCGCCGTGTTCTGTTCTCCAAGACGCCCAAAACCAGAAACAAAGGTCTCTACACCTCGTGTGGCGGTCCTGTTCCTCATATTAGCAGGCATGGAGTTACAATGAATAGAGATAAACATATCTGCTTTTAGCTTATTGGCAAGTCCGATGCGCTCATATAAGGGAATAAACACATCTTCCGTTCTGGTATATACAACTTTTATATCCGGAATATTTTCCGTAATCGCCTTCCCTAAACGCAGGGCTACCTGCAGCGCAACATCTTTTTCCCTGGCTATCAGTCCGCGTGTAGCGCCATCTTTTCCACCATGTCCTGCATCAATAACAATGGTCTTTATACGATAGGGAGGTATTTCGGAGTTATTAGTGAATGAAACAAGGGCAAAAACAAGAAACATAGCTGTCAAACCACAAACTAATCTTTTCAATGGCATTATTTTCATTAATTTTGGACTGTAATATATCATTGCAAAAATAATATTCATCATCAATTTTGAAATCAGTCAGAAGCTTTTTTGTGCAAAATACATTTCTGGTTATGTTATTGTCTGCGACATTAAATCTCGCCGCTCAGCAAACGCCATCAAGATTAAACACTTCCATTACTGATACCATAAAAACAGACTCTGTTAAAAGAGATACTGCAGGAATGGATTCGGTTTCTGTAAAAACAGCTACGGGCCTGAATTCTGAGATCAAGTATACGGCAGAAGATTCAATAAAGTTCAGTATTGACGGAAGTATTATTTATTTGTACGGAAAGGGGCGGATCTATTATGAAGATTTAGAGCTCGATGCCGATTATATCCGCATCGAACAAAAGAGCAAGATGCTTTTTGCGAGCGGAAAAAAGGATAAATATTCTGTATACCGCGGACGTCCGATCTTTAAACAAGGGAGTGACGCTCCGGTAACCACCGATTCCCTTATTTTTAATTTTGAAACAAAAAAAGGAAAAGCTTTTGGCACGGCAACTTCGGCAGACGAAGGATATATCCAGGCGAGGCAGTTTAAAAAGAATGAATTTAACGAAGGGTTCCTTAAAGATGGTATCTATAGCACATGTAGCTTGCCCGAGCCTTATACCCATTTTGGTATACATATAGATAAAGGTATTATTACCGAGAAACAGGTGATTGCCAAATCGGCATATCTGGAAATAGAACATATTCCGATCTATTTTGCCTATCTGCCGTTTGGGTTTTTTCCTAAAACCAACAAGCGTTCTTCGGGTTTCAGGTTTCCTACCTTCGGAGAGGATGCTACCCGCGGTTTCTACATGCAGGGCATAGGATGGTATCTCGGGATAAATGATTACTGGGATGCCGACATCACCGGAACCTTATACAGTAAGGGCTCTTACGACATAAGCACTGTAGGAAGATATAAAAAAAACTATAAGTATAATGGAAGTCTCACCTTTAATTATGCATCTACAAAAGATCCGAATGGCATAGAAGGAACACCCAGCAATAGGGCAAGCAAGGATTTTAGAGTGAGCTGGCATCATACCCAGGATCAGGCCGCACGCCCTGGTTCGAACTTTGGCGCCTCCGTTGATTTTGGTACCAGCGCCTATAACACCAACTCAAGGGTCGGTGGTACCTATGATTACGGTAGCCTGGTGCAGAATACCATGTCATCAAGTATCAACTATTCCACCAACCTGTTCGATGGATTATTTAATTTTTCAACTTCATTGAGCCACAGGCAGGATTTGACCAGTAAGACCGTTAACTTAACACTACCCCAGTTTAACCTCGGTTTGACGCAGCAGATCAATCCATTCGACTCTAAAGATCGCGTAGGTGAGCAGAAGTGGTATCAAAAGATTGCTTTTAACTATAGTCTCGCCGGTGAAAATACTTTCAACGGACAGGAAAGCGATCTTTTTAGTAAAGGAACCTTAGGCAAATTTCAGAACAGCTTCAGGCATGCGATTCCGGTGAGTCTGACTCTTAACGTACTGAAAGTGTTGCAGTTTAATACCGGTGTAAACTATAACGAGCTCTGGACTTTTCAGACCATGCGGAAAACCTTCGATCCTACAGCCTCAGGCAATGTTAGAACAGATACAGTTCAGGGTTTCGCGAGGAATTATAATTATAGTATATCCGGAGGGTTTTCTACCAAGGTATATGGAAAGGTGAATTTCAAAAAGGGTAATCTGGTGGCTCTACGGCATGTGATGTCTCCTTCTGTTAGCTTTAATTACAGTCCCGATTTTACCGACCCAAGGTTCGGATTCTATCGTGAAATAGCAAATCTTCCAGAAGCGGGTAATAAATATGGGGACTCTATTCGCTATATTATTGGCAATCCTAAATATTCGATATTTCAAAGCGGTGGCGGAGGTACAAGGCAGGCGGCTATAGGATTTTCCCTTGATAATTCAATTGATGCAAAAAAGCGAACAAAAAGCGATACCAGTGCATCTACAGAGAACGTTGCAATTATTCAGGGCTTGAATTTTAGGGGGAGTTATAATTTCGCGGCCGATTCTATGAAGCTTTCAACAATCAGTTTCAGCGGACGGACTGCTTTCTTTAAACAAAAAATAGGATTGAACTTTGGAGGGACTTTCGATCCATATCAGGTTATAAATGTAAATGGTTCCGGTCGCCGAATCGACCGTTTTACTTTTAAAGAAGGCAAATTAGCCAGACTTACGAACTTTAACATGTCTACCGACTTTAGCTTTAATTCGGCTGCATTGGCAAAGAGGAATGAGGAACTTAGGAAAAAACAGGATGACCCTAATATTACGCCTGCACAGCAGCAGGATATCCGAAGCATACTGATGAACCCTAACTACTATGTCGATTTTAGTGTACCATGGAATTTCAGCGCCTCCTACAGCTTTAACTATTCTAATGACGGAATAAGATCATCAATTACAAATACCTTAAATTTCAATGGCGATTTCAGCCTGACCCAAAAATGGAAGATCCAGTTTAACTCTGGGTACGACTTCCGGGAAAAAAAGATCAGCCAGACGCAGTTTTCCATAAACAGAGACCTGCATTGCTGGGATATGGCTGTATCCTGGATTCCCTTCGGAACATATAAAAGTTACAATATAAATATCAGGGTGCGGGCCTCCATCCTTCAGGATCTGAAGCTGAGCAGGAGGAGTGCCTCGATAAACCCATATGCTGATTAAAGTGCATGAAATCATAACAACATGTTAACTGAAATAATAACTATCGGCGATGAAATTTTGATCGGACAGATAGTAGATACAAATTCTGCGTGGATTGCACAGAAATTAAATGACAACGGGATCAGGGTGAAGCAAATTACTTCCATTTCCGACGACCGGAGTCATATTCTGGAAGCTCTTGCCGCAGCGGCTAAACGCGCCGACCTCATCATTATCACCGGAGGACTTGGTCCTACCAAAGACGATATCACCAAAAAGACCCTTTGCGAATATTTCGGTGTTGGATTAAGGAGAGACACCAACGTTCTGGAGCATGTAAGAAAACTTCTTTCCTCACACAACAGGCCTGTACTTGAAATTAATGAACAACAGGCGGATGTGCCTGACAACTGCACTATTTTACAGAATAAGAATGGGACAGCTCCCGGGATGTGGTTTGAACACGGCGATAAGGTATATGTTTCAATGCCTGGCGTGCCTTTCGAAATGATGTATCTGGTTGATGAAGAGGTGTTGCCGAGGCTGAAAAATTACTTCAGCTTATCTGCAATTGTTCATCATACTATCCTCACGGCCGGTATCGGTGAATCTTTTTTGGCCGAAACTATTGCGACGGTGGAAAGTGCACTTCCTCCGTATATTAAGCTAGCTTACTTGCCAAAATTGGGACAGGTACGCCTTCGTTTAAGTGCATATGGCGAGGACGAAGAAACACTCAAAAGAGAAGTAGAATACTATGCCGGACAAATAATGTCCCTTATACCAGAGTTTGTGATTGTAGCTGAGGATAAACCTTTAGAAAAGGCTGTTCTCGATTACATGAAAACACTCGGACTAAAGCTTGCGCTTGCCGAAAGCTGTACCGGGGGCTATCTTTCGCACCTGATCACCCAGCATGCTGGATCGAGCGAGGTTTTCCTTGGCGGGGCGGTAAGTTATTCTAACGATCTAAAGATACGTATGCTGGGTGTCTCAGGAGAGACGCTGGCTTCCTACGGTGCTGTAAGCGAAGAAACGGTGATAGAAATGGCAGCGGGTGCCCGGAAGAACTTCCAGGCAGATTACGCAGTTTCTATCAGCGGAATTGCAGGTCCCGGTGGCGGTACCCCCGATAAGCCTACTGGTACGGTATGGATAGGAGTAGCAGGCAAAAACAGAATAATAACCCGCAAGTTCCTGTTTCCTGGCCGCCGCACACAGAACATCGAACGCGCCGCTGTAAACGCACTGGTGTTACTTCTTAAATTAGTACGCGAAGACCATGCTTAAGTGCTAAAAAGCTTTACTTTTGCAGGAATACCAATTAATATTGTATGGCTCACTTTGAATTATTACTTCCCAAAATGGGTGAAAGCGTTGCGGAAGCCACCATTACCAAATGGCTTAAAGAACCCGGCGACACTATTGAGGAAGATGAACCGGTGGTAGAAATTGCCACTGATAAGGTTGACTCTG
>DALYUO010000066.1:3542-5248 GCA_031981225.1 Pararcticibacter sp. | reverse complement strand
GTTCCATCCCCCGTATCAGGTAAATTAATCAGACAAGTTGTTAATCCAGACGAGGTTGCATACGTAGGATCTGTTATTGCTATCATTGAAACCGGTGAAGGCGCTGCCGATACACCACAAGCTGTTGCAGAAGCAGAACCTCCTTTAACGGCCGGCATTGCGCCTCCATCCGAAGCGATCCCAGGCATTGAATCTCTCGAGAATACTACTGAGAGTGCTGCATTTCGAAATACAGATCACCAAAGTTCCCGCTTTTATTCGCCGCTGGTGAAGAGCATAGCAGCTGAGGAAGGCATCTCTGCAAACGAGCTTGATCAAATTTCAGGTACAGGAGCGGAAGGACGGGTAACTAAAAAAGATATTCTCGACTTCATTAAGAAGAAACATCAGGGACCCGCGGTTGTTGCCTCTAAAGAACCCGCACCTGTAACGAATACGTTTAACAGGCCTACTACAGAACAACCACAACCAGCTTTCAAACAAGCCCCACCATCGGTTTCTGCCGGCGACGAAATTATAGAAATGGATCGCATGCGGCGGATGATTGCCGATCACATGGTAATGAGCAAGCACGTAGCGCCACATGTTACTTCTTTCGTTGAAGCCGACGTGACAAATATTGTTAAATGGAGGGAAAGAATAAAGTCCTCCTTTGAAAAGCGTGAAGGAGGGAAAATAACCTTTACACCGATATTTATTCAGGCCGTAGCCAAAGCGATAAAGGATATGCCGATGATCAATGTATCTGTAGACGGCACCCGTATAATAAAACACCGCGACATCAACATCGGAATGGCCGCCGCCTTACCATCTGGAAACCTGATTGTTCCGGTGATAAAGAATGCTGACCAGCTCAACCTTGTTGGCTTAACTCGTGCCGTTAACGATCTGGCATTGAGAGCAAGAAATAGTAAACTCCTGCCTGATGAAGTAATGGATGGTACTTTTACCCTCACCAATATCGGATCATTCGGAAATGTGATGGGGATTCCTATTATTAATCAGCCCCAGGTGGCCATTTTAGCTGTAGGAGCCATTCAGAAGAAACCTGCTGTTATCGAAACAGAGTATGGCGATGTGATTGCAATCAGGCATAAGATGTTCCTTTCTATGTCCTACGATCATCGTGTTGTCGACGGAGCCCTGGGCGGGATGTTCGTAAAAAAGGTAGCTGATTATCTCGAATCCTGGGACGTTAATTATAATATTTAGTAAATATGATCTTCATCAAAGTATTTTAAGGGCATAATTCTTTTGTTTGCACCCGAAATACTAATTACACGATGAGAATTAAATACTTTTTAGAAAAAAGATCAGTGGCCGCATGTATCATTCTGCTGGCCACTGCTGCTTTTACAAGCTTTGGTTCATTCGCCCAGGAACATTCAGAGGCGACGGAAGAGTCAGAAAACGGAGCGCACAAATTCACACTTTCTATCGGGCACGCACATGTTCACGAGGGTATAGAAAATGGTGAAAAGAAATGGCTTGTTATGGGAGCCTGGGGCTTTAATTATGACTACCTGATCAATTCGAAATGGTCAATAGGTCTGCACAACGATCTGATCCTCGAAGATTTTACCATAGAAAAGCAATCAGAGGAGGAGGAAGAGATAGCTGTTGAACGTGAGCGTCCGCTTGCTACCAAGATAATCGGGGCCTATAAGCTAGATAAGCATCTAAGTATTATGTTCGGTGCCGGCGAT
>DALYUO010000066.1:2949-3532 GCA_031981225.1 Pararcticibacter sp. | reverse complement strand
AGGTTATCTCTGGTCATCATCGTAAACACCACAAGGGTTAAGATATCCCTTATAATACCGCAAAGCCGGAACGTTATAGCTCCGGCTTTGCGGTATATATATATTATTATATTTTTTCGAATACAGCTACCGATCTTGCCTCGAGTACTATGATGTCCTCAGCCTGGTCGGCAGATACTGCAGTGGTTTCAAAAGAAGTATCGATCACCCATTTCCAGGGACCCTGTTCCATAAACTTAAACTTCTGGCTTTCCCAGTTCATATTCACCATCACGTAAAGGTCCGGTTCATTAAACTTTTTACCCGAAAGGAACCACGCAAAACACCTCAGTTCGTGGTCGAACGAAATATTACCGCTGCAACCGAACCACTTCACGTCCTCCCTCCAGAATCGGCTTCTTGCTATAGCGGTATGCCTTTTCCTGAACGCTATAAGGGTTTTTACAAAATCGAAATGGAGGTTCATCTCCTCCCTGCGGTTCCAGTCGATCCACGTCGTCTCATTGTCCTGGTTATATGGATTATTATTTCCCCTCTGGGTATTTAAAAATTCATCACCCGATAGTACCATCGGTGTACCGTT
>DALYUO010000066.1:247-2939 GCA_031981225.1 Pararcticibacter sp. | reverse complement strand
GCCTTTTCCTTAGCCTTAGGACGTCGCAGGGAACATTACCGTCACCTTCCCAGCCGCAGTTCCAGCTGTAATTGTATTCATGACCATCCTGGTTGTTTTGCCCGTTAGCAAAATTGTGTTTCCTGTTATAGGATACCTGATCATACAGCGTGAAACCGTCATGCGAGGTAAGATAGTTGATACTCTGATAAGGATGATAAGCATTAAACGGATCGTCAGGGAAGAGGTCATCACTTCCATAGATCCTCTGAACCGCTTTCGCTGCAAACCCTGCTTCACTTCTCACAAACCGGCGTATGTCGTCTCTGAAACCCCCGTTCCATTGATACCAGCTGATGCCTGGAAATGCTCTCCCAAGCTGGTATAGTCCTCCGGCATCCCATGGCTCTGCGATTAGCCTGACGTTGGAGAGATACGGTTCGGCAGCAATCTGATCAAAGATGGGGGAGGACCCTATCGTTCCGTCAGATTTACGGCTGAAAACCGAAGCAAGGTCAAACCTGAAGCCATCCACGTGCATTTCCTTCACCCAATACCTCAGGCTGTCCATAATCAGCTGCTGAACAGCAGGATGATCCGTCCGTAAGGTATTACCAGTGCCACTGTAATTAAGATAGGGGTTTTCTGCATGATCCTGCATGAGGTAATACGTTGCATTGTCAATACCCTTAAATGAATAAACCGGACCAGCAATGTCTCCTTCAGAAGTATGATTAAATACCACGTCGAGGATAACCTCCAGACCTGCTTTATGCAGCTCCCGCACCATCGTCTTAAACTCCCTGATGGCGCCGCCGGTAGTCGTATCCGACGTATAAGCATGGTTTGGAGCAAAGAAATTAAGCGGCATGTAGCCCCAGTAATTTTTTTCGGTTGGGTCAAACTGATGAACAGGCATGAGTTCTACGGCTGTTATTCCCAGTTCCTTCAGGTAAGGAATCTTTTCAATGATACCGGCGAAGGTTCCCTGCTTCTCTTTTGAAACGCCGGAATTCGGGTTTTTTGTGAATCCTTTCACATGCATCTCGTAGATAATAAGATCATGTGCATGTCGTACAGGCTTATCTCCCTGCCAGTCGAAATACTCTTCGGTGCTGATCATTCCAAGCGGGGCTTTCCCCGCATTGGACCCTGATTCTTCGGCTGCTTCCCTGCTAAATGCCGGTGGAAATATAACCTCTTTTGCATAAGGGTCGAGCAATATCTTTTCGGGATCAAACTGATGCAGATAACCCGGTTCGGGCCCGAGCGGACCGTCTACACGGTAGCCATAAAATGCGGCGCCC
This sequence comes from Pararcticibacter sp., assembly GCA_031981225.1. Classification (GTDB taxonomy): domain Bacteria; phylum Bacteroidota; class Bacteroidia; order Sphingobacteriales; family Sphingobacteriaceae; genus Arcticibacter. The sequence continues at coordinate 1,653 of DALYUO010000066.1, read as the reverse complement.
CGGAGTTCCGATTTCTTAACCCGGCAATGCCAGATCCGCTGTGACTTGTTTTTTAGAGGATCCAGGTGGATCGTTACCACCGGCTCATCATATTCGTTCTCTCTATAGAGCAAAAGATCAATAGCTGCGGCATTTTTTGAATACAATGCGAAATTGTATGCTTCTTCATCGGGGATAAAGGACACACCTAAAGGATGAGGAGCGCCTTCTTTAGAATACCATAAATTCATTACAGATACAAAAATAGTAATTAATGCATTACGCAATAAAAGAGAATGGGTTGCAATTAATTGTCATAGACTATAATTGATGAATAAAGAACTTCTTGTATGGTTATCTGTTAAGCTTGTAACCAGTCGACTTCACCATGAAAAGCAAAGCCCACATTAAAACACATCCTTTACATCCTATCCTGATCCCCTTTCCTGTAGCATTTCTTTCTGGTACACTTCTATTCGATCTTCTCGCGGTGGTAACTGGCAATATGAGCTTGTGGCAAGCCGGTAGTTATCTGGAATTGGCGGGTATGATAAGCGCAGTACTCGCTGCGGTGCCCGGAATCATAGATTTTAAATATACGGTGCCACCAGACAGTTCAGCTAAGAAAAGGGCTGCAAAGCACGGTCTTATTAACTCTGCTATGCTCATTGTATTTCTTGTTGCTTATATATTCAGGAACAACGAATCGGCTTCTATATGGATTGTTGTGCTCGAAGCTGCTGGAACAGCTCTTCTTGTTACTGCAGGTTGGATGGGCGGAACCCTTGTACATCGCAATCACATTGGTGTTTATAACCGTTACGCAAACGGAGGGAAATGGAAGGAAGCGCGGCTGAATGTCTCTGGCAGCCTCATCGAAGCAGCAGAAGAGAGCGAATTGAAGAAAGACCAGATGAAACTGCTTCTGGTTGGAGATAAACGTATCGTATTGGGAAGATCAGAGAACGGCTATGTGGCGTTTGACGACAGGTGTAGCCATAAGGGAGGATCGCTTGCGGGCGGAACTATGATTTGTGGAACGGTACAATGTCCCTGGCACGGCTCTCAGTTTAGCACAGAAACAGGAGAAGTAAAGGCCGGGCCGGCCAGCCAGAAAATTAATACGTACCCAACAACGCAAATGGGAGGAAAGATCTATGTCAGGTTCCCGGAACCATAAAATGAAGTGTTTTGCCTTCAGAGCTTAGACTAATCTCTTTGATTTCTTTCATCTCAATGAGCTCGTCATCTACATGAACAAGATGCCCTTCCCATTGGATTTTTACATTTCGGGCCTTTAAAGTTTTACATTTAAGGAAGCTTTCAACGCCCGAAATCCTGTCGCTGATATATCTGGCCAGTTCATCTTTTTCCCCTTCCGCTATCAGGACTATCTCCATATAGCCATCACCGGGATTGGCTTCAGA
>DALYUO010000066.1:0-237 GCA_031981225.1 Pararcticibacter sp. | reverse complement strand
TCAGAAGCCAGAACAAGGTTTGGTCCGATACATTGCATGTTCATGATTTCGACCATGATATAATCGCCTGAATAGTCTGTGCCATCGGCAATGACAATACAATGATGCGGCTTATAGCTAACGGTGATATCATGAAGCGTACCGAGCGCGGCCTCCATCCTTTTTTCAGGCGAATCAGACAGTTCTTCATCATGGTGCCGCATTTCTGTAATAAGTTGCGGAAATACGCCGAAACCA
>DALYUO010000065.1:18198-20982 GCA_031981225.1 Pararcticibacter sp. | reverse complement strand
GATAGGAATGGTGGAGTACTTGCAGTCAGGGAGGTTATCGTAGAACTAACTCCCAGGATATAATAATTAAGCACTGAGATAGATTTAAAAGGTAAATGGTTAATGTTTAGATTTCAATAAGTTTTAAATGCCTCTGATCGTAAGATTGTTATAATTATAAAGGTTAACTACAACTAAGGTAATTTTTTTTTTATGTGATATACAACAAATTGATTTGTAACATTTTTGTCTCAAAATCAGAGCTCTTAATAATTCTTGATTTTGTACCATTCGTCTCAGGACTTTGCCTGATCCGATACTTTATAAGCGCTATTTTAAAGACATAAAAAAATAGAAAAGGAGAAATTAATTGTCACTAAAGATATATATGAAAATCCTCCTCTTTTTGTGTTGCCCTTATCACAAATTTGAACACACTGCAGTGATGCCGAGATATATTGTAACAAGTTTGAGACAAAAAATCGAAGTTTTGAGATAATATGATGTATGGCCGGCTTGTAAATTCCTTTCCTTTGAAATACAAAATGCTACCTGGGATCTGATCCCCAAACATTATTAACCAACTATGAAAAAAAATTACATCATAACCGTCGAACTATTAATCCTGTATTTATTCGCTAACAAATCTTCGCTGGTTCTCATCCCCGTTATTACTAGTTCACGAGCGAAGTGTCTTAATTCGTCGAGTTAACGCTTATATAAGTTTTAAAGGCTGTTTTAATTCTTTATCTACCATTTTCAGGATAATCAAATATCCTGAGGGGATTCTATTTTTTTGCTTTCTACCGGCTAATGATCCTGAGATGGAACTATTCTAAAATTGCATTATATGAAAAGCTGTTTTAATTATTCAGAAGCCGTAAGAGGCCTGCATCGACGCCTCTTTTTCATGCGGCAATCAACTGTTATCTTACTTGTTCTTTTATTGTCGTGTACCGGTCAATTCGTACACGCACAGTCCGTAGCGGTGAGCGGAAAGGTGACGGATGAGAAGGGTGAACCGCTTATTGGTGTTAGTGTTCGATTGAAAGGCACCAGGACTGCGACGAGCACAAATCCAAAGGGGGAATATTTACTCTCCCTGCCGAATGGCTCGGGAACTCTCACTTTTACCTATATTGGCTTTAATACTAAAGAAGTTCCGGTAAATAACCGAACGTCCATTAACGTTACGCTGGCATCCTCAGAATCTGCGCTTGAAGAAGTTGTGGTGGTTGGTTACGGTACGCAGAAGAAGGAGTCGGTAACAGGCGCTATTTCTTCGGTCTCAAGTAAGGACCTCGACCGCGTTCATGGTGGTTCTACCGTTAGTTCGGGGCTTGCCGGAAAGTTGCCGGGCGTGTCGTTCCGGATGGCGGATGGTCGTCCTGGTGCAAGTGCCAATATCCAGATCCGTAACCTCGGAAATCCGCTGTATGTGATTGACGGTATCCAGCAGGATGCGGGTCAGTTCAACAATATTTCTCCTACGGATATTGAGAGCATCAGTGTTTTGAAGGATGCTTCTGCCGCTATTTATGGGGTTAGAGCAGCAAACGGCGTCGTTGTAGTGACTACTAAACGGGGGAAAACAGGAACCCGTAACACGGTAAACCTCGATGCTTATACAGGCTGGCAGAACTGGTCGAGGTTCCCCGAGCCTGTGAATAGCTCGTACGATTATATGCTGGGTAAGGCTGATGCGGAGATGAACTCTCTCAGCCATTCTACCAACATTACATTGGCTGAGCTTGAAAAGTACCGCCAGGGTACTGAATATGGTTATCAAAGCTTCAACTGGAAGGACTTTATTGTACAGGGGAACGCTCCGCTTACTTCTGTTAACCTGAATGCCACAGGAGGATCCGACAAAATTAACTACTATTTATCGGCAACACGTTTAGATCAGCAATCGGTACTTGGAAGGGAATTTACTTTCGACAGAAGTAACATTCAAAGTAACGTGGACGCAAAAATAGCCGAGTCGCTTAAGGTAGGCGTTCAGATCAACGGAAGGATTGAAACGAGGGATAATCCTGGAGTACCTGGAGGCGACGATTATTGGCAGCCGCGCTTTGCAATTCTGCGAAATCTGCCTACAGAAAGACCTTATGCTAATGATAACCCGGCATACATAAACGATATCGGGCATAATGAAACTAACTGGGGCTATCTCAATAAGGAGCTTTCTGGTTATTGGCGTGAGGAATGGAGAGTACTTCAAACGAACTTTAATGTGGATTACCAGGTGCCCTGGGTTAAGGGACTTTCGGCAAGAGGTGTGTATTCTTATTACATCGCCGATAAGGTTATGAATGGTCACGAATACACCTATGAGACCTATACCTATAATCCTGCAGATGATACTTATAGAGTGACTGGTGGTAGTACCAATCCCTGGAGAGAGCGGGGAACGGAAAAGAAAATTACAAATACCTACCAGGCCCAGTTAAATTATAATAACACATTTGGGAAACACACGGTTGGTGCAACTTTCGCAACAGACTGGATTGAAAGGACCGAATTGAACACCTGGGTGCATTCAGTGCCTGCTACAAATGTTCTTCCCCTTATTTATTTTACTACAATGGACCGCTACGACGACGGTTCGCTAGAAGAAGCCCGTATAGGTTACATCGGAAGATTGAACTACAGCTATTCCAATAAGTATTATTTTGAGGTATCGGGCAGGCGTGATGCCTCATGGAAATTTGCACCTGGCAAAAGGGTGGGCTATTTTCCATCTGTTTCAGCCGGATGGAGGGTCACAGAAGAAGATTTCGCTAAAAAGATCCTGGGAGACGG
>DALYUO010000065.1:17074-18185 GCA_031981225.1 Pararcticibacter sp. | reverse complement strand
TTAAATTCCGCGCATCCTACGGGATCATGGGTGATGATGATATTGGAATAGGCCCATATGACTACCTCCCGGGGTACAACTATGGTAATGTAGGAACGGTAGTGCTTAGCGGGAATGCCATTATAACAGCCAGAGATAAAGGTATCCCCGTAGATCAAATCTCCTGGTTTAAAAGCAGGATATTTGATATAGGGGCAGACTTTTCACTTTTCAATAATAAGGTGACGGGCGTTCTGGATTATTTTTATCGTAAAAGGACAGGTCTTCGTGGACTAAAATACGATGAATTGGTGCCATCGGAAATCGGGTATTCACTTCCTGAAGAGAATGTTAACAGCGATGCTGTTACGGGCTATGAAGCGGCGCTTAATTACCAGGGGAATTCTGGCGAGGTGAAATATACGCTCGGGGTTAACTTTTCATTTGCGCGCCCGAAAAGCCTTAATACCTATAAACCACTCTGGGGAAACTCACTGGAGCATTACCGGACCTCCGTTGAGGATCGATGGAGTAACATTATGTGGGGATATGAAACAGCCGGGCAGTTTCAGTCGCAGGAGGAGATTAACAACTATCCAGTTAATATAGACGGAAAAGGCAATAGTACCTTGCTGCCGGGAGATTTGATTTATAAGGATCAGAATGGCGACGGACGAATAGACGGATACGATGAACGCCCCATTGGATATACCCCCGACCGGAATCCCGTTATAAATTATGGATTGAGTTTTACTCTTGGGTGGAAGTCGCTCGACTTTAGCGCTGATTTCTCAGGCGGCTCACTTTATACGTTTACTCAAAACTGGGAGATGCGCTGGCCCTTTCAGAATAACGGAGCCCTGTTGAAGCAGTTTTATGACGACAGGTGGCATCGTACTGATCCCTTTGATGTAAACAGTGAGTGGATTCCCGGAAAATATCCGGCGTTAAGATATAACGATGGAGGCCATAGCAATTATAACAGGTTATCAACTTTCTGGACAACAAACGTTTGGTATCTCAGAGCCCGGACTATTGAGCTTGGCTATACTCTTCCTAAGGAGTGGATTCAGAAAGTGAAAATACAGAGGGCCAGGTTTTATGTCAACTGTTATAATCTCTTCTCTATTGA
>DALYUO010000065.1:14347-17064 GCA_031981225.1 Pararcticibacter sp. | reverse complement strand
CAATATGAAAAAAGTAGGCGTTGAGCCGGAGATTATCGATCCTAATGGACTTCAATATCCGCAAAACCGGTTTGTAAACCTGGGAGTCAACCTCTCTTTATAAGCTAAATTTATTATTATGAAAAAGATAGTTAATGCCATCATATTCCTGTTTTTATTTTTAACGCTGAGTTGTAATGAAGATGATTTTCTGAACCGGCCTCCAACGAGTATCCTTGAAGAGGAATCGGTTTGGAAAGATCAAGCCAGTATCCTTGCTGTCCTCGGCGACTTATATAACCGGTATTACGATTTCGGATCCTTAGAAAACTGGCAGTCGCTCTCTGATGCAGACTTTAATGAGTCCTTCCCTTCTGCTGCAGGCGATTACGGTATGGTACAGAACAACGACTACGGGTACAGCTGGTGGGGTAGCTGGGACTACGGTTACATCCGCGACCTGAACTTGTTTATTCAAAAGTGTACTGCAGCTTCGGCAATCGAAAGTTCACTCAGAGATCGTTTTCTTGCTGAAGCAAGGTTCCTTCGCGCTTCCTATTATTTCGAACTGGTAAAAAGAATGGGCGGCGTACCATTAATACTGGAGCCTCTCGAGTATGACTATAGCGGCGATCCTACGTATTTACAGTTTCCACGCTCTAAAGAATCAGAGATTTATGACTTTGTCATCAGTGAGGCTGAAGCTATAAAGTCGGTTTTGCCGGTTGATATAGAAGAAAAGTCGCGGGCAACAAAAGGAGCCGCACTGGCTATGGAAGCAAGGGCTGCGCTGTATGCAGCCTCAATTGCTAAATATGGAGTGAATACCCCACAGGTTTCTTTACCGGGTGGGGAAGTAGGAATTCCTTCTTCCATGGCGAACTCCTATTATGAAAAAGCGTTGAGTGCAGCACAGGAAATTATCAGCGGAAGTGCTGGAGCTTACGCACTTTATACCAGGAAGCCAGACCTCTCTGAGAACTTCTCCAGTTTGTTCTATGATAAGAACAGCAATCCGGAACCAATTTTTGTTGAAGATTTTAGATTGAAAACGGCTAAGGTGCATGGCTTTACAATTGTAAACCAACCTCGCTACCGGGCAGAAGAGGAAGAGGGAGGAAGGATCAATCCATCGTTAAACCTCGTGCAATCTTTTGAAAAATTAGATAATACGTTTGCTCCCCTGGATCTCTCTAAAAGCTATGCCGGTCCCACAGACCTTTTTGCAGGGAGGGACGCGAGGTTAGGCGGGACAGTTATGTTGCCGGGAACATCGTTTAAAGGCAGGGTGGTAGATATATGGGGTGGATACCAGCTTGCCGATGGCAGCATTGTGACTGCCTCAAAGAGGGGAGGCGAAGCCCAGCTCCCCGGAAAGACCGGCAGCGAGCAGGTCGTAGGATTCGACGGCCCTGTGGATGGCGAAGAGTTTACGGCTCAAGCCGGATTTTATCTTCGCAAGTATCTTGATCCTGCCAAGGGCTCAGGCCAGCGTGGTGTTCAAAGCGAGGTGTGGTTTATTCGCTACCGCTATGCTGAAGTGCTGCTAAACGCTGCGGAAGCGGCCTTCGAGCTGGGACGCCCTGCTGTCGCTCTTCCTTATATTAACGAAGTAAGGGCAAGGGCCGGATTTACTACGCCGCTTACCGCAGCCGACCTTTCTTTTAATCGGATTGTGCATGAAAGAAGGGTAGAGCTTGCTTTTGAAGGTCACTATTTCTACGATATGAAGCGCTGGAGACTTGCTCATATTGTTTGGAACGGAAATGCGATGTCTGCGTCTGATCTTACAGCAAATATTGGAGTCGCTTCTAAGCGGAACACGCAGCCCTATGGTTTAATCCCCTATAAGATATACAATCCTTCATCTGCCGAAAACGGTCGCTGGGTATTCAGAATTACCCGGCCTGGAAGGGTAACAGGAGCGGACCGTTTCCGGCTCGGGAATTATTATTCCTATATAGGAGATAATGTGATTAATAATAATCCTAAGATCGTAAGAAACCCCAACCAATAAAATTGTACACACAAGGAATGAATTATGAAAAAGGAATTTAATTATATACTGGCGGTATTACTAATGGTCCTGGCCTCCTGCGCAAAAGATAATTATGAAGCACCCTCATCGACTTTTCAAGGAAGAATTACCTATCAGGGTGAGCCTATAAACGTGGAAGAAGGCCAGGTCCGCTTTCAGTTATGGGAAAGCGGATGGGGGAAACTAACAGCGATAGATGTAGCCGTTAAACAGGATGGCGGTTTCTCTGCTGTTCTTTTTGATGCTGATTATAAACTGGTCTTCCCTTCGGGGCAGGGGCCATTTATGACGGCATCTGTCGGAGCCTCAAAAGACACAACAAATTTAACCCTCAGGGGAAACCAAACGATGGATATTGAAGTGATTCCCTATTATCTGGTAAGGGATGCCCGGTTTAGCTATAGTTCGGGAAACATAACCGCGCATTGCCGCATTGATAAAATCATAACTGATGCAAATGCTAAAGCTATAGAAAGGGTGACTTTGTATATCAATAAAACTCAGTTCGTTTCTGGCGGAACTCAGATAGCAAACGCCGATCTTGCCATAAGCCCTTCTACCGACTGGGCAAATGTAAATATGAGTGTGGCGGTTCCAGCAATGGTGCCTGCACAGAATTATGTATTTGCCAGGATTGGCGTGAAGATCGCTGGTGTTGAAGACCTTGTCTTTTCGCCGGTAATGAAGGTTGACTTTTAGA
>DALYUO010000065.1:9122-14337 GCA_031981225.1 Pararcticibacter sp. | reverse complement strand
AGCAGGCTTTTGTCTGCTTACTTTTTTTGATACCTTCTGTCTTTGGTAACGTATAGACGACCTGTGAGGTATAATAATACTGGGGTTTTACCTAATATACTTGTATTAGAACATTAGCCGGTATGTGCAGCACCTCGTTTAATCTCCTGATCATAGCAAGGCTCAATTTTCTCTTACCCGACAGGATTTCGGATTTTCTGGAGCGATAGCCTAAAATATCGCCCAGTTCTTTTTCAGATATGCCCATCTGATCAAGGCGAAATTTAATAGCTTCCAGTGGATTCGGTGACGATATTGGATAATGTACCAACTCATACTCTTTGATTAGAATACTGAGTACCTCAAGTTCATCTGATTTCGCTGAGCCTTCTTTTATATCAGTTTGCATAAGCTCATAAACGTGAGCCAACGCATCATTATATTGTTCTTCTGTTTTAATTGGCTTTAACATAGCTTACTGTTTTTGCATCTATTTGGTCATATTGCTGGTGCGTCCCAAACCATACTATAAATATTATTTTAAGTCTATATTCAATATCTACGATCAGGCGGTAGCTATTACCATGAATATTGAAAACGACTCTTTTGTTCGTAAGTATGGATGCATTCCGATACTGTGCCTTTATTTCATTTGGGCTATTCCACGAAGCAGCCGAGGCTTCCTGGTACCAACTTAGCAAAGCTTGTTCTGCCTGGTGGTAACCGGCTGAATAGTCCTTTAAAGTTTTAACAGCTATAACGCGCATTGCTTGTACAAATATAAACAAATGTAACCATATTGGTAACGCTTTTTGCTGATTTGTATATCAGCAAAAAGTGCTGGTTAGTTTTTTAATTGTTTTTTTGACATTTAAAGAAATGGTTTTTATCTTTAGACCTGTTATTTAAGTATAACCAGACTAATAGCCATTAAAAACCATACTCATGAAGAAACTCTTTATTTTTCTCTTCGCGTTATTTACTACTTCTTTTACGGCATCTTTAGCACAAAATTCAGTTTCCCTGAATTTAAACACCGCCGGTGCAAAAGAAACTATCAGCAGACATATTTATGGACATTTTTCCGAACATCTTGGCCGCTGTATTTACGACGGCTTCTGGGTAGACGAAAATATGAACGTCCCTAAGCGGGGCAGGATCCGAATGGATGTAGTAAATGCATTGAAAAAGATCAATATCCCTAACCTGCGCTGGCCGGGAGGTTGTTTTGCCGACGAATATCACTGGCGCGATGGCATTGGTCCCCGCGAGCAGCGTCCTAAGATGGTGAATACCAACTGGGGCGGAGTAACAGAGGATAATAGTTTCGGTACGCATGAGTTTATGGAACTCTGTGAACTGTTAAACTGTGAACCCTATATTGCCGGCAACGTAGGCAGCGGAACGGTTGAGGAAATGGCCAAATGGGTAGAGTACTTCAACTTCGATGGAGTGAGTCCGATGGCCAACCTCAGGAAACAGAACGGACATGAAAGACCATGGAAAGTATCTTTCTGGGGAGTGGGAAATGAGAGCTGGGGCTGTGGCGGCAATATGACTGCCGAGTTTTATTCTGATCAATATAAACGATATGCTACTTATGCCCGCGATTATCCGGGATCTCCGCTGAAAAAGATTGCCAGTGGCGCCAGCGACTGGAACACCAACTGGACGGAAGTGATGATGAAAAATGTACCGGCCAGTCAGATGTGGGGGCTTTCACTTCACTATTATACAATTCCAACGGGAAAATGGAGTAAAAAGGGCTCTGCAACGCAGTTCGACGAAAAGGAATACTTTAATACGATGAAGAACTGCCTTGCAATGGATGAGATTGTAAAACGGCATTCTGCAATAATGGACAAGTACGACCCGGAGAAAAAGGTAGCCCTGGTTGTGGATGAATGGGGAGTATGGACCGACGTAGAGCCAGGAACAAATCCCGGTTTTCTGTATCAGCAGAATACCATGCGAGATGCGCTGATCGCCGGTTCAACCTTGAATATCTTTAATAATCATTGCGAACGGGTACGAGTTGCGAGCCTGGCTCAGACTATCAATGTATTGCAGGCCTTGATCCTCACCGAAAAAGAGAAAATGCTGCTTACTCCAACGTATCACGTATTTGATCTTTACAAAGCACACATGGATGCGAAACTGATACCTGTGCAGTTTACCAGTCCGGATTATGTATCAGGCAATGAAAAGATCCAGGCGATTAATGCTTCTGCATCCGTCGATTCTAAGGGGGTAATTCATATCTCCCTGGTAAATCTTGATCCGTCAAAAAAGATCACTGTAAGCTCGGCTCTTGAAGGTGTTAAGTGGAGCAGGGTAGAGGGGCAAATTGTTACTTCTCAAAGGTTTAATGATTATAACAGCTTCGATAATCCTGGTAAAGTTGCTCCGGCTAAATTTGATGGTGCGAGCAAAAAAGGCAGTCAGCTAAAGGCAGAGCTTCCTCCGCTTTCTGTGGTGATGCTGGAAATAAAATAAACATTTCCCTCAAAGCGGGAGCTGGAAGAATGGCGTCTCAAAAAGACTGTATGCCTGTGACTGTAATACCGTACTAAGCATGGCTGATTGAGGCAAAGGGGAGATGACGGTTTGGTTTCCGGCACACGTTAAGGAAGTTGATCTTTTAACAAGATAGCAACATACAAATGAAAAAAAGATATATCAGGTTATGTGTTTTGTGTCTATGTGGTGTAGCATTCACAGGTACTGGAAAAGCACAGGACAAAAACGTTTTTACCGTCAGGACAAACGAAGTAAAAGCAACTATACAACCTACCATGTGGGGTATTTTTTTTGAAGATATCAATCTTGGGGCGGATGGAGGTCTGTATGCTGAGCTGGTGAAAAACAGGTCGTTTGAATTTGACAACGCTTTAATGGGCTGGAAAGAACAGAAAAAAGAAGGCGCTAACGGTAGTTTAGTTGTAAACAATTTAGCTGCGTTTGATAAGGCCAATCGTCGCTATATACATTTAGAGTCGAAGACGGGAGCCGGATATGGTCTTTCAAACGATGGGTTCAGGGGGATGGGAATAAAGAAGGACAATGGGTATGATTTTTCCGTATGGGCCCGGCGGCCTGCAGGAAGTAAGGTTACGCTGAAGGTTGAGCTTGTTGGTTCTCAGGGCGCGGTAATAGGCGAAGCTACTGTGGTTCCCGACGGCAATGATTGGAAAAAATACGCAGTAAGCTTTAAAGCATCGGCAACTGATCCGAAGGCGCATCTGAACGTTTGGCTTAGCGGCACCGGAGCGATTGACCTGGATATGATATCCCTGTTTCCAAAAGATACATGGAAGCAACGTCCGGGTGGCTTGAGGGCTGATATGGTGCAGCTGCTGGCCGATATGAAGCCTGGCTTTCTTCGCTTTCCGGGAGGCTGTATCGTGGAAGGCCGTAATATCGACGAACGTTTTCAATGGAAAAAGACTATAGGGAAGGTGGAGGATCGTGATCTTTTAATTAACCGCTGGAACGTCGAGTTTAAACATCGTCTTACCCCGGATTACTATCAGTCGTTCGGATTGGGTTTTTTTGAATACTTCCAGTTATGTGAAGATATTGGAGCAGCGCCTCTGCCTATTTTAAACTGCGGGATGGCATGCCAGTTTAATACGGGAGAAGTTGTCCCTCTTGACCAGTTGGATCCGTTTGTTGACGACGCCCTGGATCTGATAGAGTTTGCTAACGGTCCGGTTGGTTCTGAATGGGGTAAGAAGCGTGCTGAAATGGGGCATCCTGCTCCTTTTAATATGAAGATGCTGGGTGTAGGAAATGAGAACTGGGGCCCTCTTTATATTGAACGCCTAAAAGTGTTTACCAAAGCGATCAAAGCTAAATATCCCGAGATTGAAATAGTGAATAGTTCGGGCACTGATCCCAACGGCGACCGTTTTGACTACCTCAACAGGGAACTGAGGGCAATGAATGCCGACATCATTGATGAGCATTACTACCGGGCTCCTAAATGGTTTTTCGATAATGCGAAACGCTATGATAATTATGACCGTAAGGGACCGAAGATTTTCGCCGGTGAATATGCAGCGCAGAGTGTAAATATTGCAAGTCCGGATAACAAGAACAATTGGGAATGTGCCCTTGCTGAAGCTGCGTTCATGACCGGTCTGGAACGCAACGCTGATGTGGTGGTAATGGCATCGTATGCGCCGCTGTTTGCTCACGCAGAAGGATGGCAATGGACGCCCGATTTGATTTGGGTAGACAATCTTCGTTCGTACGGAACCGCTAATTATCAGGTTCAGAAATTGTTCTCGGTAAATAAAGGATCTGTTGTTGTTCCTATGCTCCTTGGAAATGAGGCAGCGACCGGGCAGAAGGGGCTGTATGCTTCCGCTGGTTTAGATAAAAAAACAAATGAACTGATCCTGAAAGTTGTAAATAGTTCAGGCAAATCCCAGGATGCAGAGTTTATAATAGAGGGTGCAAACGGAGGCAAGGGAACTCTTACAGAACTAAGCAGCAGCAGGCTGGATCAGGTTAATTCCTTTGAAGAACCCCTGGCAATAGCGCCCGAACAAAAGCCAGTACAAGTTAGGAATAATAAGCTGAGTACTTCTTTAAATCCGTATTCTGTTAATGTGATCAGGATAAAAGTGTCCGCACGATAGTGCCTGATTTTTATTAAGTTTACACTTATAAACTAACTAACAGATGTATTGACTCTAATTGTAGACTTATGCAGGGTAGCAAGGATAACAGGCTTTCCGATCAGCAACTTTGGGCTGGCGTAAGGAACGCTGACAAGCAATCCTATTCAAACCTTGTCGGTCGTTACACCAACCTCCTGTTCAGATACGGAATCCGGTTTGTGAATGATGAAGATTTTATTAAAGACTGCGTACAGGATGTTTTCCTGTCTTTGTGGAACTGCAGGAATACCATAAATGATACAGCCTCGGTGAAGTCTTACCTATTTAAATCGCTTCGCATGCGTGTTTTCAGGGAGCGGGCGAAATGGAGCAATGATGCACTTGACGATGACTACGACTTTGAAGCCGACTTCAGCGTAGAAGATAAGCTGATCGAAGAGCAAACCTCTTCAGAGATACATTTCAAAATTAGTGCTGCCCTCAATAAACTACCCCGGCGTCAAAAAGAAATATTATATCTCCGGTTCTATGAGGAGATGGACCATGACCGTATTGCCCAGGTTATGGGATTAAATAAGCAATCCGTTTATAATCTTCTTCACGAGGCT
>DALYUO010000065.1:3783-9112 GCA_031981225.1 Pararcticibacter sp. | reverse complement strand
TGAGGAAGGTTTGGTTTAGTGAGACCATATTCGCTTTGTTGTATTTTCTTTATTTTGTTGTGAAATAATCTCTCTGATTGTCAGTGTGTTGTGTTTTGTTTCGCATTTTATTTCATTTTGATCAGTAGAATTTCGGCCGTTATGAATAATACATTAGAAAGCTCCAATTATAAACAGTACCGGGGATGAAGGATTACTCGAATTATACGACAACTGATTTTCTGCTTGATGACTCATTTGTGAAGTGGGTGAAAAGCGGTTGCCCTGAAGAATCTTATTGGTCTGTATGGACGCTTCAGCATTCAGGAAATGAGCAGGCATTTACCCGGGCAAAAGAGATTATATTATCGGCAAAAATATCCCATGTAAGAGAACTTAATGAGGGTGAAATTAAGAAGATCGTTGACAAGGTAAACGAAAGAATTGATGAGGTGGCTTTACCCAGGAAGACCGGCTTGATGCCCTGGCTGAAGGTCGCTGCAGCTGTACTGCTGATCACCAGTCTCGCCACCCTTGTATACAAATATAATGCTGAGATCTCCAGAAGTTTTACCAATGAGAATGGGGTAGAGGAACAGTACGTTGTAGTAAGGGAAGCTGGGCTTATCAAATTACCGGATGGAACCTCTGTCTTATTGAAACAAGGCAGTCGTATTCAATATCCCCGACGGTTCACAAAAGATACGAAGCTTATTTTGAAGTTAAAAAGGAACCCTCACGGCCATTTATCGTAAATACAGAAGAAGTGGTGATAAGAGTTTTAGGCACCAGCTTCTTCGTCAGGGCATATAAAACGGAGAAACAGGTAAGGGTAACGGTAACAACCGGTAAAGTGTCTGTCGTTAAGAAGAAAGATTTATCTGAACCTCTCCGAAGGGTTAAAAACAATGAGGATATAAATAGAAAAGAGGTATTGCTCGTAGCTAATCAGGAGCTAACATTGAACAGGGGTGATTTGAAGCTTACTAAGCAGTATTTATCTCGGCCTTCAGTCCTTTCAGAGGAAGTAGCAAAAATTACATTCAATTTTAAAGAAACCCCTTTTCCTGAAGCAATAAAAACGCTGAGTAAGGCATATGATATTCCAATAATTTATGATGAAAATACATTCTCTGGCTGCCCTTTAACAGCGTCATTAACCAATCAATCTTTCTACGAAAAGTTAACTCTGATATGCAAGGCTGTAGAGGCTACTTTTGAAATGCATAACGGAAAAATAATTATAACAGGAAAAGGGTGTAAAACAAATTAAACTACAGGCTATGGATCAAATGAGCAAAATTTAAATGAAGACTATCAAATAAAAAAAAAACGGCAGTGGGCCAACACTACCGTTTTAAATTTTAGTCCCAGCATCAACTTGTGATAATAACTAAAAAGTTATTAGCGGGGACTTTTTCTGTCGAATTAGGGATCAATTCAACTCAAATCAAAATTATGAAAAAAAAACCTTTACATGTAGTAATCATGCAAATTACTTTTATTCAGGTTTCTTTGATACTTACTCTGGTCGGCAGCGCAATCGCCGGCGAGGGTAGGGCTCAAAATGCGCTAAACAAAAATATAACTCTTAGCTTTGAGAACAAGGAGCTTAGGGTTGTTCTCTCGGAGCTGGAGAAGCAGTCGGAGTTAAGGTTTATTTACAGTTCTGCTGTGATCGCAGCGGAACGTAAGGTTTCGGTGAATGCCGACGATAAAACTGTGCGTGAAGTGCTTGAGGAAATACTTATACCGCTCAAATTATCCTTCGAAGAGTCCGGAGATGTTGTATTAATCAAACGGATTCTCCCTAATACTGAAGGAAAAGAACTTCAGAGAATCAGGGTCAAAGGAAAAGTTACCGATGAGGCGGGAGAAGCGCTGCCCGGGGTAAGCATAAAGGTTGCCGGAACAAATGAGGGGACTTCAACCAATGCGAGGGGTGAATACACAATCCAGGTTGAGGGAGGAGCGTCGCTGGTATTTTCTTTCATCGGATTTTCCTCACAAACCATTCAGATCGGAAGTACAGGCAATGAGGTAATACATAATGTAGCTCTGAAGGTTTCAGAGCGTTCTCTGGAAGAAGTTGTAGTGGTAGGTTACGGTACCCAGAAGCGATCCGATGTGACGGGTTCGGTAGCATCAGTACCAAAAGAGCGCTTGTCAAAACTGCCTGTGAACAATGTGATGCAGGCTATACAGGGTGCGGTATCCAATGTAACTGTTTCACAGGCTTCATCTATTCCTGGCGATGCCCCGGCAACTCAGATTCGGGGAAGGAACTCAATAAACGCGTCATCCGAACCTTATGTAGTAGTGGATGGTATTCCCCTTTCCAGAACTGATGGTTCTATTAACGATATAAATCCGAATGATATAGAATCTGTGGAAATCCTTAAAGACCCTTCTGCCGTGGCCATATACGGAGTGAATGGTTCTAATGGAGTAATTCTCATAACAACAAAGCGTGGGACCACCGGTAAACCTACTATAAAGTATAGCGGGTATACAGGGGTGGAAGAAGTGGCAAACATGCTGGAAAATGCATCACCGGAGCAAATTCTTGAACGGTATGCGGAATATTCGCGGATCACGAAAACAAGTTTGTACAACGGAGGTCCTGTAAGAAACCGGGATGAGTTCGACAATTATACAAACGGCACTACCACTGACTGGCTTGACGCGGTGATGCAAACCGGAATAGTTCAAAATCATAATGTTAGCCTTTCGGGCGGGAATGAATTTGCTAAATATTTTGTATCGGGCGACTATCTTGATCAAAAGGGTGTACTGTTAGGGTATAATTATAAACGGTATTCTTTGCGTACAAACACTGATATTAAGCCGACAAAATACCTCTCTGTTGGAACTTCAACTTTTATCGTAGCGCATAACCGGGATGGTGGCAGGGCCAATCTTTTAAACGCGACTGCAATGACTCCTTTTGCTAAGATGTATAACGATGACGGGTCATTAACTCAATATCCCATGTACTCTGAACAATTATGGCCAAATCCACTGCTTCCGACAACGTTAAATCCGGAACGTCGCCAGTATAACCTTTCGTTAAATGGCTATGCCGACCTGAACTTTGGAGAGATATGGAGTGGTTTGAAGGGATTGAAATACAAACTGAACGGGGGATACTCATATGTTCCGGTGCGTTTAAATGAATATGAAGGCAAAACCGTGTATAATATGACCGGACTTGGCCGGATCACCAACAGCGAGTCGCAATCCTATACGCTGGAAAACATCCTTACCTATGCAAAGGATTTCGGTCGTCACCATTTTGATTTTACAGGTTTGTACGCTGCCAAGGAGAAATACTGGCAGCAGTCAATCGCCACAGGAACGATTTTTCCTAACGATGATCTGGAATGGGGTAACCTTGAGTCTGCGTCTACCCAGACAGTTTCTTCGCAGGCAGACAAATACCGCTCTGTTTCTCAAATGGGTCGTCTGAACTACGGCTACGATAGCCGTTATCTGTTCACCGTTACGGTGCGCCGGGATGGCGCCTCTGTGTTCGGCAGAAATAACAAATATGGTACTTTCCCGTCAGCTGCCCTTGCCTGGAACATTCATAACGAATCGTTTATGCAGGACTATAAAAATGTGATAAGTAATATGAAACTCCGCGTTTCTTACGGTGTTTCGGGGAACGAAGCGATAGGGATATATCAAACACTGTCTTTAATGAGTTCAAGTTCTCTGGCATTGGGTGGTAAATCGCAAACGTCTCTTAAAATAAATACCCGTATGGGTAATGACGATCTTCAATGGGAAAAGACCTCTGGTTTTAACATAGGCTTGGATTACGGCTTATTTAACAACCGAATAAACGGCAACATTGATATTTACAAAACCAATACTAAGGACATGCTGCTTTTGCAGAGAATACCCAGAGCGACAGGGTATCAGGACGTATGGACCAATATTGGAAAAGTTGCCAATACCGGAATAGAACTAACGGTTAACTCGAAGAATATTGTGCGCAAAAATTTTACATGGTCGAGCACCATTGTGTTCTCTCATAATAAGAATAAGATTAAGGAAGTTTACGGCGATGGCAGGAATGATATTGTAAATGGCTGGTTTATAGGGCAACCGGTAGGCGTTATTTATGACTATACAAAAGTGGGTATCTGGCAGGAAGATGAAGTTACTTCGGGCGCCAATATTGGCTGGGACGATGCAGCACAGGCAGGAGACCTGAAACTCGCAGATCTCTCGGGGCCGGCTGGTGTACCCGATGGCAAGGTAGATGATAATGACCGCAGTATTCTGGGCCAGACATCTCCAAAATGGACAGGAGGTATAACAAATACCTTTACCTTTAAAGATTTCTCATTGAGCGTGTTTATAAATACCGTCCAGGGGGCCCTTCGCAATAATTCCCAGATTGGAACAGCCGCTGACGAGCTTGGGCGCAGGAATGCTCCGGCGGGGCTTGGTTACTGGACTCCTGAAAACAAAAGCAACGAATGGCGTTCATTAGGTAATCATTCTAATTCACATGGTTATGGATTCCCTTCCGATGCAAGTTTCACAAGGCTTAAAGATGTTACTCTTAGCTATAATGTGCCGAAATCGGTAATGAGCAAAATCGGGCTAGGCGGTTTGTTGCTATATGCGAGTGGCCGCAACCTGCATACATGGACCAACTGGTTCGGTTGGGATCCTGAAGCACGTGATATCACCCGCGGTTCCGAAAATTATGATATCAACTATCCGATGGTGCGCAGTTTTGTTTTTGGAGCCAACATAACTTTTTAACGGATTTAAAAATCATTGTAAATACGCTGAATTATGAAACACTATAAAAATATATATATTATAATTGCCGTCGTCTCAATGACAATAGCTTCCTGCAAGAGTGATTTTCTGGAGGAGGATCCGTACTCAAGCTACCGCACAGGAGCTACAGATGCTCAAACCATCGAAGCGCAGGTAATAGGACTGCACCGCATTTTTGCAGAACTATGGGGTTGGAGTGGCCGGCAGGGATTCCTTGCGTGCTGGCAAATTGGTACTGATATTACCGTTGCCGGATCTACCGAGGGTGTTGAAAATCCATTTTATCAATATGCTGATCTGAACTCTGAAAATGCAGGCGTTGCCTATCTGTGGCAAAAGTGTTATGATTTTATCAACCACGCCAATGTGATCATTGCTGCAGTAGGGGATAATAATGTAAAGGCAACAGCTGAAGCCAAATTCTTTCGGGCCTATGCTTACAATATGCTGGTTACTTTATGGGGAGATGTGCCTTTGGTAAAAACGCCGGTTACGACCCCGGTATTTAATTATACCCGCCAAAGTGTTGCGGAAATTGACAAGTTGA
>DALYUO010000065.1:1218-3773 GCA_031981225.1 Pararcticibacter sp. | reverse complement strand
AAGACCTCAACTATGCGATCGCTAATTTGCCTGACGTAGACCAGGCAGCAAATCAAAGTCGTATAAACAAGAACATTGTGCGCCAACTGGCGGCAGAGGCTTATTTGCGCATTGGCATTCGCGATAACAGTTACTTCGCAAAAGCAGAGCAAGCTGCGGATGATATTATCAACAGTGGTAAATACAGACTGATAGAGGCGCGATACGGAAAGTTTCTTTCTGAAGGGGGCGACTACTATCGCGATATGTTCCGCTGGGGAAATCAACGTCGTACTGAGGGAAATACTGAAGGTATCTGGACATTTGAAATGGAATACAACCGTGTTGTAGCTGGAGGTACCGTCGACAATCCTCAGCATCGCCGTGTATGGCAGCCGGCTTATCATAAGTGGGATGGAATGGTCAATGCGGATTCACTTGGAGGCAGGGGTAACGGACGTTTGCGTTTAAGTAATTTTATGAAGTATAAAGTGTGGGTTGGCCTGAATGGTGATATCCGTAACAGCAATTACAATATTCGCCGTTATACCTACTATAACCGCCCTAATTTTACCGCTAACATAGGAGTTGATGCCGACGGTTATCGTGTAAAGGCGGATGACCCGACAAGAGTGAGAGTGGCCACTATAAAAACCGGCGACCGTGCTATCCCTTTCAGGGCCGACAGTCTTGAAGTGTGGTATCCTTATCCCACAAAATGGGGCGGATATGATGCTACAGACGACTTTGGCTATGCTCTTGTTAAAGACTGGCCCGTTATGCGTTTAGCTGAAACATATCTTCTGCGCGCCGAAGCACGATTCAGGCGAAACAATCCTGCAGGTGCTGCAGAGGATATTAATAAACTGCGTGACAGGGCGTTTAAACTTGCCCGCACCACGAGTGGTAATGCTGATTTAGGGAAAGTCAGCGCATCCGACATCACTATTGATTTTATCCTGGATGAACGGGCACGCGAACTTATCGCAGAGGAAAATCGAAGGATGACCCTTGTGCGCATGGGTAAGCTAAAAGACCGGATTGCAAAGAACGGCGATACTTCACCGGTAGGGAAGGTCATTACAGGATTTCAGGATTATAATGTGTTGCTGCCCATACCTCTGGAAGAAATCAGGCTTAATAAAGACGCAGAATTAACTCAAAATACAGGGTACTGATTAAGAGTCAGTTCAGGCCTTGAGTGGGGGCGCGGCATGTGTTGCCGCGCCTTTTTATTCGTTTAGAAAGTCGAGCCATCATCGGTATGTTTTCTGTTAAATAAGTATGGTATTGGGTTAATAAATAAGAACTATAATAACAAAGTCATTCATACCTTTCATTCTTTTAAAACGGCGAATGCTTTCATTACTGCAATAAAAATCGTAAAATCGCTTCTCCGTATTATAACCCTATATATGCTAACGAATGAAAAAAATTTACCTTCTCTTTTTTTTCTTGCTTTTGTCTATAAGCGTTAAATCGACAATTACACCGGAGCTGCAATATCTTGGTATTGAGAATGGTCTCTCGAACAATGCAGTAACTTCTATTTTTCAGGATAGCGGGGGCTTTATGTGGTTCGGTACCTTTGACGGCTTAAACAGGTATGATGGGTATAGTTTCAAAGTTTTCCGTAATCGCTTAGATGATTCTACGTCTCTAATATATAACTGGATCACTGCCGTTAACGAAGACCAGAAGGGAAATATTTTGGTAGGAACCGGACAGGGCGCAGTAATGTTCAGCAATATTACTGCCTCATTCTCTCCTTTATATTACCGCCCCCGTAATTCATCTCATTCTTTAAAGATCTCAAACCCTATAAGTAGCTTTGAAACCAGTAGTGACGGGGATATTTTTATCGGTACGGCGGGTAAAGGACTGTTATTGTCGAAAAAAGGAGATATAGCAGTTCAGGTCCCGTTGAGAATAGGGTCGGGACTTATAACAGACTATTATGTTCAGGGCGTAAAGAAGGATATTTCCGGCAGAATATGGTTGTTCATACAGGGGGAGGGTATGGCTGTTTTTGATGCCAGTCTTAATACCGTAAAACTGGTGGATAATCAGATCAGGACCGGGAAATGCATTCAGCCTGACTTGAGCGGAAATATATGGATAGGCAGCGAATACGGGCTTTACCGCTTTAATATCAGGAAGAAAACCCTGACGGAACATACTTCTGCCGCAGGCCTATCGCCTGGAATGACAGTAACCAACCTTTTCCTCGGTTCGAAAGGTAACTTATGGATAGCTACAGATGGGGAGGGAATAGGTATTTTAAATGTCAACTCTGGTAAAGTCAATGGCCTCATGCCCGGAAGACATAAAGGGTCCCTTACCAGTGCAGCTGTGTACGCTGTGTTTCAGGATCGAGACCAGCGGATGTGGATCGGGACATTGCGGGGAGGAATCAATCTGATAGATCAAAAGAAGAACCGTTTCACGACGATATCGCATGATCCACTTAATAGCAAGAGCATTAATAGTAATTTTATTCTGTCGTTTTGCCAGGATGGATCGGGTAACCTCTGGGTGGGTACAGATGGAAATGGATTGAACTATTGGAACAGGCG
>DALYUO010000065.1:0-1208 GCA_031981225.1 Pararcticibacter sp. | reverse complement strand
AATAACGCGTCGTTAAGTAGTAACTACGTGACCCGTATTGTCAAAGACCGCCGGGGTGTTATATGGGTTGCTACTTATGGTGGTGGAATTAACAGGCTTAGTAATAACGGTAATTCCTTTATACGTTATCCGTGTTATAATTCTGCTTACGGGTACGAGGACCGAAATGTGTGGACGCTTTATGAAGACAATAAAGGGAATCTATGGGCTGGTACCTGTACTAGCGGAAGTTTATATCGTTATAACAGAGATAGCGACCGTTTTGAGCTTTATGATGCGGATCTTAAAAATGTACTTACCCTTTTTGAAGACAGGGAAGGATCACTTTGGGCCGGGACATTTGAAAGTTTAATAAAAATTAACTTTAAGGATAAAAAGCATAGAGTTTTTCCATTTAAGTTCGCTGTCAGAACTATCCTGGAGGACTCGAATAAAAACTTCTGGATCGGTACAGAAGGAGGTGGACTTCTGAACTTTAACAGGCGTACCGGTTCGTATCTCCGTTTTACAGAAGCAGAAGGCTTGCCGGGGAACGCCGTATTAAATCTTCTGGAGGATAACCGCGGGAACCTCTGGCTTAGCACGTTTAGCGGTCTCTCGAAGTTTAACCTCCACAACAAAAAGTTTAAGAACTATTATGCGTCGGATGGACTCCAGAGCAACGAGTTTAATTATAATGCTGCCATCCGACTAAGCAGCGGCGAATTTGCCTTTGGCGGGATAAAAGGTTTTAATATTTTTTATCCCGAAAAGATTGTTGCCAATCAAAGTGTATCTCCTCTGCTTATTACAGGTATCAAAGTAAATAATATCCCGATTGAAAAGGATACTTATCTTAAACCGGCAGAGGGCATTTACTCAATAAAAAAGCTTAAACTGCCATATGACAAAGCGGTACTATCGGTCGACTTTGCAACCCTGGAATATACCGCGGCTGATAAGATCAGATACGCGTATTTTCTGGAGGGGTGGGATAAAGACTGGAATTATAGTGGGAATAGCCGGACAGCTAACTATTCACGACTACAGGAAGGACATTATCGTTTGCGAATTAAGTCTACAAATGCAGAAGGCTTATGGGTTGGAACAGAAAGAACGCTTGAAATAACTGTTTTACCGCCCTGGTGGCGTTCATGGTGGGCTTACTTGTTTTACGTAGCGGCCTTTGTGTTGTGTATTTATGCTTATTTGCGATATCAAAAGAAACA
>DALYUO010000064.1:14877-21134 GCA_031981225.1 Pararcticibacter sp. | reverse complement strand
CTCTTGATCAGGGCTGGTGGCCCGACGGTCTTTACACAGCTCCAACGGACGCCGCTCTGAAGTTTGATATAGAGAAGACTAAGGAAATGGGCTTCAATATGATCAGAAAGCATATTAAGGTAGAACCTGCACGCTGGTATTATTACTGCGATGTTATGGGAATGCTGGTTTGGCAGGATATGCCAAGTGGCGATCTGGGTAATCACTGGGAAATGAGACCGGGTGTATTCGGCCGCGCAACAGATAAGAACCGCAGTGCGGAGTCGGAAGGATATTACAGAAAAGAGTGGAATGCTATTATGGATGCTCTTCACAATTATCCTTCAATTGTTGTCTGGACTCCTTTCAACGAGGCCTGGGGGCAGTTTAAAACCGAAGAGATTGTGGAATGGACGATGAAAAAAGACCCTTCCCGTTTGATTAATACGGCAAGTGGTGGCAATTTCCATCCGGTAGGCCATATCATCGACCTTCACAACTATCCTGAGCCATTAATGCCGGATCCACACACTTATGGGGCTGAAAGGGCGCTTGTACTAGGTGAATTTGGAGGTCTTGGATTACCAGTAGATGGTCATGTATGGCAGCAGAAAGACAACTGGGGATACCAGAGTTTTAAAAGTGCGGATGCGCTTTTTGAAAGATATTCTTCTTTCATGGATTCGCTTGAGGGATTAATCAAGGCCGGACTTTCTGCTGCTGTGTACACGCAGACAACAGATGTTGAAGTTGAAACAAATGGCCTTATGACTTACGACAGGAAGGTAATAAAAATGCCGGAAGCAAAACTCAAACAGGTTCATCAAAAGCTGTATAATAAATCTCTTGTAAAATTGCCGTAGGGCTTTAGTTCAAACGAGGTGCTGATTTTAAAGGGGGAAGATTCTTTTTCTCTTTTGGAGTCAGCACTTTTTTTTGTAATCACTTTGTCCCTTTAACATGGAGGGCGATTTCGCTCGTATGTGCTATATCTAACGTGGTTCCTGGCTCAATGCTGAGGAAACGCTCGAGGTAGACGTCTATGATGCCTTCAAGGACGCGTCGTCGTGATTCTCTGAATTCGGGACTAACATTGAATTTTGATAGCCTCATGTTTCCTTTATCATCTACCAGGACAGAAAACGAATAATTGAAATCCTTGTAGGCTTTATCAATTGAAATGGTATACTCCGGGTAAAGATACTCATCAGAGGGACTCACATGGAGTAGGTCATGAGGGTCAAGCTGAACTTTCAGTTTGTTGACTTTGACCTCAGGTATTTTGCTTTTGAGAACAACAGGGATCCGGGCAGCAAATGCACTATCTCTGATTCCGGGATTCCTGTTTGCCCTTGCTGATTTCGCCTGGATAAACAATGTATCTTTTAGTGAAGGCTTACGTAACTCCTCCGGATCGGCATGTATCTTTTTGAGATGCGCATATGAATAGAACTTCATATAGGCATTGGAAAAGTCTTTTGATACTTTTTTCTCCTCCACAGAAAGGAGCTGGAAAATCAGGCTGTCTTTGCTTACCTTTTTAACTCTCATCCAGTGTCGTGCGATATTAAATACCGAATCATGATCATGATAAATAGGATAGTGGTAGAATACCTTTGCCTGCGGATGAAAAATCATCAGCGAGTCGTCTGAGAGAAGGTACATTTTCCAGGTTGGTTCAAGCTCGTATCCCTGATCGTTAAAGGATAGTCCGGACGTAAAGTACCTGTCCGTTTCGATATACTGCATCCCCAGCACTTCCTTAAACGTCGGCTTATTATTTTGTTTTGGATCCCTCTGGTTACACGAGCTAATTATTAAAAGAGCCAGCATGATTGTAGGGAGAGCCGGTCCGGACTTTTTACAGAAGCATTTTATAATCATCAGGCGCTAAAATAAATATTTCTGCAAATTCACAACGGCAATGGGTAAAATGCTTCTGATTAATCTGTCAAAACGATGTCCGGTGTTCTCCTAGTCGCCTGATTTTTGAGGTGTAACTTTAAGTTTGGAGATATCGAAACCTTTACTCATAGCAGAAATCAGTAGCTCTTTGTAGGTTTCTTTTTCCATCCAGGGCTTTCTGCTAAGTATCCATAAGTATTTACGGTTGGGGTGGCCGACCATGGCATATGAGTAGTCAGGTGCAAGATCGATGATCCAGTATTTTCCGGTGAAAGGCCATAAAAAGCTCACGCTTAGTTTTGCATTACTTACAGGGTCGGTAACAAATGCTTTTCCTGTTACCGTTCTCTGTATTCCTTTAGATATGCATGAATTTTTTATAGCAATAGTGCCATCTTCATTTAGTGAGTACTGCGCCGAAGTATAGGTACATCCTTTTTCAAACCGCTGCGGTATAGCGGCTATTTCATACCATCTGCCGAGATAGCGGTTGAGGTCTACTTTAGGAAATGTATCTAATGGCTTTTCAAGAAGTTTTTTAATAATCAGAGCTGCAGTCCCAAACACCAGCGCTGCTACAGCTGTCATAGGAATAGATTTTTTCATTCAGCTATAACAACAAGAAGCTTAGATGGTTTAATGGAAGGAGATGAATATAAAAGCTTTCAGATCAACCCTTCGCGGTCTTTAAGCGGGAGTTTGGATACCACCAGTCTGTAGGAGTCAAGAATCCACTCACGCATGACTGAGTCGTCTGCAGATCCGTTGGGAATTATTGTATTCCAGTGTTTTTTATTCATATGGTAGCCGGGAAGTACTTCAGGATATTGCTCTCTTAGTTCGATAGCTTTTTCAGGATCGCATTTTACATTAAATGTAAAAGAATTCAGGGAGGCAAGGCTAAACATTTTTCCTTTGACCTTCATCACCAGTGTGTCCTCTCCGAAAGGAAATCCTTCTGTGACTTCAGGCAGTGAGAGGCAAAAATCTCTGTATTCTTCTATATTCATATAAGCAGTATGAACAGTTCGTTTTCCCCATAAAGATAAGATTTAGTTTGAAGCTTGGATATATCTTGTTTAAAGAACAGGCAGTAACGAATCTTTCTATATGCCGATGCGCTTGTCTGTGGCTTTGTCGTCATATTCAAAATACTATAAAATAATTTGCTTGTTTAATCGATTAAGCTTATTATTGTATAAGGTAATTATTCCAGATAAAAATTGTAAACCATCCTAAGGCAACTCCTGATTTAATCTAGCTTAAGTAGACGATGCCAAAAGGGCCGAAGTAATTAATAAATGGGAACACTGTATATAAATGATAGGAGAGATTGCATATTAAGCCTTATAATTTTATGCATCCAGCTTTTTCCCGGAACTATATCAGCTCAGACTGTCTTTTCAAAAACCGGCTGGATCAGGCCGTCCGAAGAAAGCAGCCCTTCGGTATGGGGAATCAAAAATGGAATTGTATTTGGACTATGGCCTTATGCAATCGAATCAAACGGCGAATCAATGGGTGGCGGGCCGAGAGGTTTGATTCGTATAGGGTATGAATTTAAAGGAATCATTTATCACATCAATTATATCGCAATAGAGCCGTTGGTAGCCAGGCAGTTAGAATTTAGTGAAATCTCTCCTTCAAAGGTAGATGACGGGTGGGGGAAGCTTATGTGGGCCAGCAGGACCAACCACCCGGGTATTTTCGCTCCTTATGCAAGGAGCAGGGGTGTAATAAAACATCCGGACTCTGCGAATCCTGAGGTTGAAGAGCTTTCATTATACGTGTATATGGAGAAATTTCTAAATGGTGCACACCCTTATCTGCGCCTTAGTATCCGAAGTGACAGGCCAGAGGAGATCTGTTTTGAAGTGTTCAACCAGGACGGGAGTGCCGCTATTGAGCGTTGTGCGCTTACCGCCACCATGGGCAATTATTCGAGGCTCAGACTTTTACATCTCAAAGATCAGATAATAGATTCCAGAAAATTGTACAAGGGCTTTACCGGGATTGATTTTGTGGAAAAGGAAGGATACCCTATTGGACAAATGGTAAAGAACAAAAATGGCGATTTTATAGTCGTAGCAGAGCCTAACGAATCTTTTGAAGAGCTCTCGTCCTGGCCGCAGAGTCCTGAATATTACGCCCGCTGGAACTGGCGATATCGTCCATTTTTTAAACTAAGTCAATATTGGCGGAAAGAAGGGCCTCGAATAGATTCTACTCTGCACGTAAGGGTCAACGGCAGGGCTAAGTACTGGAGCGGCGGTATCAATGACAAAAGCAAGTATATCGACATTCCAGGGGGACCCGCTTTTGAAAACTTCGAACTGAGGGAAAAATACTCGCCGGGTCAGAAAGTGTACTTCGGAATTAGCCGGAAATCGGCGAATGAAGTAATTGACGGGAAGCAGAACGTTAGATAGCAGCTATTGAGGCCTCCGGTCGGTAAAAAATAAAATAAATTTGTTTGTTTAATCGATTAAGCTTATTCTTGTATTATAAACTAACAGCAATATACATTTATATAAGTATAATACGTCATATTTTATATTTAACGCTCTTATTGCTTAATCGATTAACGGACCGATAATAAATTCAAAACAATGAGGAGAGTATTCTTAACAGTATCAGCTTTTTTATTTAGCCTTTGCGCGTACAGTCAACAAGGAGGAAAGTTTAACGGATTGGATATGAATATGGGATCCCTTTCCCGGCTGTCGGATGCTAAAACGCGGTCCATAAGTCCGGAGAATTTTACAGGGGAAAAGGGAAAAGGAGGGATGGCGGATCCAGTTAAGAGCAAAGGACAGCGCAATGTGGCCAATGCTGCAAATGAGGCGCGCGACCTCGGATTGGGCTGGAAGGTGAACCCTTTTATTATTATCAATTCGGGAGAGACAGTTACTATCGCAGAGATGGAAGGGCCAGGGGCTATTCAGCACATCTGGATGACTCCCACTGGCAACTGGCAGTTTTCGATCATTCGTTTCTATTGGGATGATGAAAAAGAACCCTCTATTGAGGCTCCCGTAGGCGCTTTTTTCGGGATGGCATGGAATGAATACGCTCCTTTAAATTCTCTTGCGATGACAGTAAATCCGGGAAGCGCTTTTAACAGCTATTGGAAAATGCCGTTCAGAAAGAAATGCCGGATAACCATGGAGAATATTAATGACACTGAACCCATGAGATTATACTATCAGGTTGACTATACTCTAACGGATATAGGCGAAGATGAGGGATATTTTCATGCTCAGTATCGCAGGTCCAACCCAAATACTACTTCTCTTCACACTATAGTGGATGGAATTAAAGGTAAAGGACAATATGTTGGTACGTACATGGCTATCGGTGTGAACAACAACGGCTGGTGGGGCGAAGGAGAAATCAAGTTCTTTATGGACGGAGATAAAGATTTTGCAACTGTTGTAGGAACCGGTACAGAAGACTATTTCTGTGGTTCTTACAATTTCGATCGTAGCGGGAAATATGTTGAATTCTGTACACCGTATGCCGGCCTGCATCAGGTTATTCGCCCGGACGGGAACTACAAGGCGCAGCAACGTTTCGGTATGTACCGCTGGCATGTTTTGGATCCGATTCGCTTTGATAAAGATCTTAAAGTAACAATACAGGATTTGGGATGGAGACACGGAGGAAGATACCTGCCTCAGCAATCTGATATTATTACGGTTGCTTACTGGTACCAGCGAGAGCCCCATGCAAGGTTCCCTAAGCTTCCCTCAAAAGACGTGCTTGAGGTGAATTAAAATCCATGATAATTCCATGAGGATTATGAATTAAGTTTCGAGAAACAACTAGCCAATTATTTTTAAAAAGACGCCGGAATGGTCAGAATTCTCTGGCGGTGAGATGGTATTGTATCATCCGTATTTATGAGTCCTAGGATTATGATATTCAGGGTTCAAGTATTAAGTAAATAAGTTAAAAGCTCAGATTTCAAACAGATTTTATAATGGAGAGAAAACATTTAATCAACCGGTCAGCGGTAGCGCTGGTGAGTCTTTGTCTGTTCGCCTGTGTCAACAACAATAACAATAGTCAGGAAATGAATTCATTTGAAGAAGGCACCTTTGGTCATGATTTAGACTTTTTAAAAGAGCGGGATAGCGTGATAATCCTTAAGAATAATGAAGGAAACGGACAGCTTGTTGTTTCCGCGAAATACCAGGGTAAGGTTTTCACATCAACTGCCGAAGGCTTGGATGGGAAAAGTTTGGGTTGGATCAATTATAAAGCTTTTGATCAGGAAAAAGATCCTCATATGAACGCCTATGGAGGGGAAGACAGATTGTGGCTGGGGCCCGAAGGAGGAAAGTTCTCGTTATACTTTAAGCCGGGAACAA
>DALYUO010000064.1:11134-14867 GCA_031981225.1 Pararcticibacter sp. | reverse complement strand
GAAAACTGGCACACTCCTCCCGCAATCGATACCGAGAGTTGGAACCTTCTATCTTCGAGTGATAAAAACGTATCTCTCAGCAAGGACATGGATCTTTTAAATTATGCTGGTACGAAGCTGAAGATAAAGATTGAACGCCAGATTGAAGTGCTTGAAAATAGTGATATTGAGAAAGTACTAAGTGTTCAGCTAAACGAGAATATAAAGGCGGTAGGTTTTAAAACAATTAACACCCTTATTAACGCTGGTGATAAGGAATGGAATCGTGAAACAGGGGCTCCCTGTATGTGGAACCTGGACATGTTTTCGCCGTCACCGAAAACAGTTATTGTCATTCCGTATCAGGAGAGCGCCTCGGGGAAAGTGGCAACTACAGACTATTTTGGCGAGATCTCAAAGGATAGGATTCAGTACGCGAATGGTGTTCTGTTGTTTAAGGCCGACGGAAAATCAAGAGGGAAGCTTGGAATACCTCCCAATCGTGCAAAGAATATAGCAGGAAGTTATGATGCTACCAATAATATTTTAACTATCACCTTATTCGATGTAGATAACAAAGCAACCTATCTGAATCAGGAGTGGACCCCCGATAAGGATCCGTTTACGGGAGATGCTGTAAACGCCTATAATGATGGTCCGTTAGAAGATGGAAAACAGATGGGGCCATTTTATGAAATCGAAAGTGTATCCCCCGCCGCGTTTCTTAAACCAGGGGCAACGCTTATTCACCATCACAGTGTATTACATTTTACCGGGGATAAAACCTCATTAGATGTTATTGCCAAAAAGATCTTAGGCATTTCATTGAATAACATTGAAAATGCTTTTAAGCAGTAAATATACCACCGATTTAATTTAATTAAGATGAATCAATATCCTAAAATAGGGATACGTCCCATTATCGACGGCCGTCTTGGTGGCGTGCGTGAATCGCTGGAAGAGACCACTATGAACATGGCCCGTTCAGTTGAAGAGTTGTTTAGAAGTACGCTTAAGTATCCGGATGGAACTCCTGTTGAATGCGTGATCGCCGATACCTGTATAGGAGGAGTGAAAGAAGCTGCAGATTGTGCCAGGAAATTCGAGTCAGAGAATGTTGGTGTTTCACTTTCTGTAACACCCTGCTGGTGTTATGGCTCGGAGACAATGGATATGAATCCGGTTACTCCAAAAGCTATATGGGGTTTTAACGGAACAGAACGGCCGGGCGCCGTTTATCTGGCCGCTACGTTAGCTGCTCATAATCAGAAAGGACTACCTGCATTTGGTATTTATGGAAAAGATGTTCAGGATCTTGGAGATACTTTGATCCCGGATGATGTTAAGGGGAAGCTGTTAAGCTTCGCAAAAGCGGGGCTTGCCGTAGCGATTATGCGTGGTAAGTCTTATCTGGCAATTGGTTCTGTTTCTATGGGGATTGCTGGATCAATTGTGAATCCGGATTTTTTTCAGAATTACTTAGGCATGCGTAATGAGTACGTCGATTCCTCCGAGGTTTTAAGAAGAATTCAGCTCAATATTTTTGATCAGGAAGAGTATGAAAGAGCACTGGATTGGACTAAGAAGAACTGCAGAGAAGGAGAAGACTGTAATCCCGAAGAGAAACAGCGTTCGAGGGAGCAAAAGGACCGCGACTGGGAATTCGTAGTGAAAATGACCATCATTATCCGGGATCTCATGACGGGAAACAAGAAATTGGAAGAACTTGGTTTTGCCGAAGAGGCGCACGGACATGATGCATTGGTTTCCGGCTTCCAGGGTCAGCGTCAGTGGACTGATTTTTTACCCAATGGCGACTTCTCTGAAGCGATATTAAACTCTTCGTTCGACTGGAATGGTATACGCGCTCCTTATATAGTTGCAACGGAGAATGATGCGCTGAATGGAGTATCTATGCTGTTTAATTATCTTCTGACCGATACCGCTCAGATATTTGCAGATGTCCGCACGTTCTGGAGCCCGGATGCTGTAGAACGCTTTTCGGGCTGGAAACCAGACGGCAGAGCCGAAGCTGGCTTTATTCACCTCATTAACTCCGGCTCAGCTACTTTGGATGGTACCGGTAGGCAAAGCAGGAACGGGCAACCAGTTATGAAGCCTTTCTGGGAGATATCAGAAAATGAAGCTGCCGCGTGCCTTGATGCGACCACCTGGTATCCGGGAAATACGGGTTATTTCAGGGGCGGGGGCTATTCTTCCAAATTCCTTACTAAAGGAAATATGCCAGTTACTATGTGCCGCCTGAATTTGGCAAAAGGGATCGGCCCTGTTTTACAGATTGCTGAGGGCTGGACAATAGATATTCCCGAAAATGTTCACACGATACTTGATGAGCGTACTGATAAAACCTGGCCCACTACCTGGTTTGTGCCTCACTTAACCGGAGAAGGGGCTTTTAAAGATGTGTACTCCGTAATGGCAAACTGGGGCTCTAACCATGGAGCCATAAGCTACGGTCATATTGGTGCTGACCTGATTACACTGGCGTCTATGCTGCGTATACCTGTATGCATGCATAATGTCAGGGAATCTCAAGTTTTCAGGCCTTCTGCCTGGGCTGCCTTTGGAATGGATAATGAGGGTAGTGATTATAGAGCTTGCCAAACATACGGTCCTGTGTATAAATAGTTAAAACCAGATCAATGGAAAAGAAAAAATCCGCTTCATTATTTAGAAACGAACATGGTGTAAATTACCTTGTGCCGTTTATATTTATCTGTAGCTTGTTTTTGTTATGGGGATTTGCCCATGGCTTACTGGATGTATTAGATAAACACTTTCAGGATTTACTGCATGTAACCAAAGCGCAATCGGGGTTTGTACAGTTTTCCTTGTATATCGGCTATCTGGCAATGGCGATACCAGCGGGCTTGTTTATAAAGCGGTTTGGTTATCAGAAGGGGATTATTTTCGGACTTGTGTTATTTGCAACGGGAGCTTTCCTGTTTTATCCGGCTGCTAAGTTTGAAGCTTTTATCCCCTTTTTGGGGGCCTTGTTTGTTATTGCCTGTGGGCTTGCTTTTTTAGAGACTGCTGCCAATCCTTATTCTATTGTACTTGGTGCAAAAGAAGGCGCCGCCAGGAGAATCAATATTTCTCAGTCATTTAACGGTTTGGGCTGGATATTAGGGCCGCTTATAGGGGGGTTATTTATTTTTGGTACAACAGCGACGGGTGAGGAGGATAAATTTGACTCACTCGTCCAGCCGTATATGATGGTAGGCGGCATTGTGGTAGTGGTAATCATAGTCTTTTTAAGTATTAAACTTCCGGAAATAAGAGAAGAAAGCGATACCGAAACACAGGAAGATCCACCTATGCGTAATCTATTGAAGCATCCGGTCTTTATATTTGCGGTAGTCGCGCAGTTTCTTTACGTAGCCGCACAGACTGGTACCAATTCATTTTTTATTAATTACGTTACCGAAGCTATCTCCGACCTGAAAACACCTATTGGTGAAATGATGGAGCATCTGGGCTATTTCGGGGATGTTTTTATGCCTAAAAATAATGAACAGGCGGCATCTTTAATTCTTGCAATAGGAGGTATGGGTGCCTTTTGGATAGGCCGTCTTTCTGGTTCATATATAATGAAATTTGTTGCTCCCCATCGTTTGCTGGCTGTATATGGATTTGTGAATACCCTGCTGGTGTTTATCGTAATCCTTGATATCGGATGGCTTTCCGTAATCGCCATTTTCGCTACTTACTTTTTTATGTCTGTAATGTTTCC
>DALYUO010000064.1:6240-11124 GCA_031981225.1 Pararcticibacter sp. | reverse complement strand
AAAAGGATCTTCTTTTCTTGTGATGGCTGTAGCCGGGGGGGCATTTTGTCCGCCGGGAATGGGTCTTATCGCTGATCATTATTCTGATATGTCTATAGCCTTTATTATTCCTCTTTTCTGCTTCGCTTTTATTGGTTGGTACGGGATATGGGTGGCCGGGAAGACAACGGTAGGCAAAGAAATTTCAATGCGTGTTCATTAAATAGAGTAACAGGCTTAAAATGCAAGGAAATGAAAGAAAATAATAATCGTCGATCTTTTATAAAGAAATTAACAATCGGCAGTCTCGGTGTTACGGCAATTCCGGGAGTGATGTTTGCTACTGATAAGGAAACAGAAGTCGATCACCCTGATTTGCAGCCCAGTTCTCAAAAGCAGGATCGAAACAGAAGCTATAATGGTATTTATACCGGGGAGTATCTGGAGCAGCTTGCATTTCCAATAGGAGGTATCGGGGCGGGTATGTTCTGTTTAGAGGGAGCGGGTGCGGTGTCGCATATGTCTATACGAAATAAGCCAGGCTTGCTACATGAACCTGCTATGTTTGCCGCAATTGCAATAAAAGGATTAAAGAATGGTGCGAAAGTGATCGAAGGCCCTGTCCCTAACTGGAAGTTGTTTGGGCCGAAAGACTTCGGAGGGGGCGGCTCGGGCACTACGTATGGTTTACCACGTTTCGAGAAGGCGGAATTTAAAACTGAGTTTCCATCTGCTCACATTAAATTCGAAGATAAAGACGTGCCTGTTGAGGTTCAGCTGGAAGGCTGGAGTCCTTTTATTCCCACCGACACTGATAATTCGAGTTTACCGGTGGGTGCCCTTGAGTACACCATCCGCAACTTGTCTGATAAGACAATTGAAGCAGTTTTTTCATATAACTCGCGAAACTTTGTAGTCCAGCAAGGAGGAGGAAAAGAGTCGATTAGAAAAATTGATAAGGGATTTGCATTGTCACAGGAAGGAACCGGGGAAAAACCACAGACACAAGGCGACTTTGCCGTTTTTACCAATGAGCCGGAAACAGTAGTTGATTATTGCTGGTTTAGAGGAGGCTGGTTTGATCCGCTAACAATGGTATGGAATACTATTAAGGAAGCTAATGTGAAAACTAATCAGCCCGTTGAATCAGGTGCGCCAGGTGCCTCTTTATTTGTTCCTTTTAAACTTGGCCCCGGACAGACAAAAACGATCAGAGTGATGATGTGCTGGTATGTTCCCGACTCCGACATTCATTTTGGGGAAAAGGTGAAAGATGATAAAGAGAAATGCGGAACAGATTGTTGTTCTGTTCCTTCAGACCTTGGAATAGAAAGTAAATCAAACTACAATTCTATTAATTATAAACCCTGGTATAGCAGTAAGTTTAAGGATATATATGAGGTTGCCGCTTATTGGAATGAGAATTATGGAGAGCTGCAAAGAAAGACCAGGCTTTTCCGTGGTGCATTTTATTCAAGTACGCTTCCAGACGAAGTAACAGAGGCTGTTGCTGCAAATCTTACCATCCTGAAATCGCCCACAGTAATGAGGCAGTATGATGGAAGATTATGGAATTTTGAAGGGATCTTTCCGGACGGCGGCTGCTGTCATGGATCCTGTACCCATGTTTGGAACTATGCCCAGGCTCTGCCGCATCTTTTTCCGTCACTTGAAAGAAGCCTCCGTCATACCGAGTTTTGTGAAAACCAGAGCGCTGAGGGGCATCAGGCATTCAGGGCCAATATGCCCATTAGTCCCGTGAAGCATGATTTCCACGCGGCCGCAGACGGCCAGCTTGGAGGAATCATGAAGGTTCACCGGGAGTGGCGGATCAGTGGCGATAACGCCTGGCTTAAGAAAATGTATCCCATGGTGAAAAAGAGTATGGATTATTGCATCCAGACCTGGGATCCGGGAAGTAAGGGAATTGTCGAAGAACCTCATCACAATACCTACGACATTGAGTTCTGGGGGCCGGACGGAATGTGTACCAGCTTTTATCTTGGTGCTCTTAAAGCGATCACGGAGATGGGCAAGTTTCTGAAAAAAGATATTTCGCGCTATAAGGATCTGTATACGAAGGGCCGGAAATACATGGAGAATGAGCTCTATGATGGCGAGTATTTCTTTCAAAAGATTCAGTGGACCGGTTTGAAGGCGCCCGACCCCGTTCAGGCCCAGTCCTTTCATACGAAATACACTGAGGAGGCGCTGGAAGTGCTAAAGAAGGAGGGACCTAAGTATCAGTATGGAACTGGTTGTCTGTCTGATGGCGTTTTAGGAGTATGGATAGCGAGAATGTGTGGCCTGGAAGATCCCGTAGATCCAAAGAAGACAAAAAGCCACTTGCTGGCTGTTCACAAGTACAACTTAAAAAAAGATCTGAGCGATCATATTAACCCTCAGCGGCCTACTTATGCAATGGGACATGAGGGGGGCTTGCTTTTATGCTCCTGGCCAAAAGGGGGAATGTTGTCCCTTCCCTTTGTTTATAGCAACGAAGTATGGACCGGTATAGAATACCAGGCAGCATCACATTTGATGCTTATGGGACAAGTGGAAGAGGGCCTGGAAATAGTGCGGGCTTGCCGCGACCGTTATGACGGCCGTATCAGAAATCCTTTCAATGAGTATGAATGCGGAAGCTGGTATGCGAGAGCCATGGCCAGTTATGGATTAATAGAGGGGCTTACGGGGGTACGCTTTGACGCAGTAGATAAAACTCTGTATATCGACTCAAAGGTAGGAGATTTTAAGAGCTTTATCTCTACAGAAACGGGATTTGGGACAGTAAGTCTTAAGAATGGGAAGGCTTCGTTGCAGGTAGCACACGGAAGTATTCCCGTTAAGAAAGTGATAATTTCCGGGAAGCAGAGTCGCTTGTCGTAGGAGTTTATTAGAGAATACTGTTTAACACGAAATAAAGTCATTGCTATGAAACTATTTTTAACCGGAGGATTTCTTGGAAGTGGAAAAACCACTGCTATACGCGAGGCATGCGCTGTGCTTCTGCAGGACAGGACCAGGGCAGCAGTGATCACTAATGATCAGGGTCAACAACTGGTAGATACAGAGTTTATTAAGGCTAATGATATTCTAATGTGGGTCCGCTTTGTTGGACTACCGGTGACTGCATTTCAGCATGATTGAATGACGACTAGAAGGATCCATGTATGCAGCCATTTCTATTTATAAGCCGTTTTATTAACTACGTTCGTGGTTGTTTCTCTTTTTCATGTATTTTTGCTTGGTTAGTGAAATTATGATAACCTTTTACCTTTATTAATCGTTTAAGCAGTATAATTGTAGAATGAAAAAGAAAGTATCTTTAAAAGATATTGCCCAGGCAGTTGGAGTATCTACTGCTCTTGTTTCATATGTCTTAAACGATAAAGAAAAAGAGGCGAGAGTCGGAAAGGAAATTGCTGAAAAGATAAGAAAAACTGCACTCCGTTTAGACTACCAGCCGAATCAGATTGCAAAAAGTTTAAAAAGCGGTAGATCTCAAACACTAGGATTAATAGTAGCTGATATCTCAAATCCTTTTTTCGCAAATATCGCGAGGACAATAGAAGATGAAGCAAAGAAGAGCAACTATACAGTGATTTTTGGCAGTTCTGATGAGAACGCGGAGAAGTCCTGGGATTTGATTAACGTTTTGATCAAAAGGCAGGTAGACGGTTTTATTATTGCTCCTGCCGAAAAGTCGGAAAAACAGATAGAGTATTTAAATGCTCAGAATATTCCTTTTGTATTAATCGACAGATATTTTCCTGATATACCATCGAGCTACGTAGTAACAGATAATTATCAAGCATCGTATAATGCTACTAATCACTTAATTGATACAGGTCATAGCAGAATTGGAATGCTTGCTTATAAAAGCAATCTGATACACATGAAGGAAAGAAAGCGAGGCTATTTAGATGCAGTAAAGGACAGGGGGCTTGAATTCGATTCTTTCCTTTTCAGGGAGGTAGATTATGCGAATGTTAAAGGTGATGTCGAAGTGATGATGCACGAGCTTTTGTCGGGCAAAAACACTATTGACGCCATCTTTTTTGCAACTAATACCTTATCAATTAATGGCCTCAAATTTTTAAATAAGTCGAATTTGAAGGTTCCTGACGACATAGCTGTAGTTTGCTTTGATGAGAGTGAGACCTTCGATTTCTTTTATTCGCCTCTAACCTTTATAAATCAACCAGTCGTAGAAGTGGGAAAAGAGGCTGTAAGAGCGCTTATAGAACAAATGACAAGTAAACACTCAATTAAACGGCAAATTTCTATCGGTTCTGAGATAATTATAAGACGATCTTCTACTGGTTAACGTTTGGATTCTCAATCCTCTGCTATATTAGCTGAGAATCCTGCTGCTGGTTTTCCTATTGATTTGTAGGTTCCTTCACCATGCAGTATCGCCGCCAGGCTGGAGTTGTTGGTAATAACCGATGTGGCAGCTTTAATATCCTCATCATATTTGAAAGACTGTTCCATTCGTCCTTTCTGGAAATAGTAACGCGATACTATTTCATTTTCGAGGATACGCTGTATTTCTTCTTTAAACTGTACGAAGTCGTTCTTTTTACTGACAGAGACCTTGTTTTTCAGAGCGTCATATTCAGCTTTGATCTCCGCCATTTTACTTTCTTTATCCGCTTCAGACTGGAGGTCGTTGAGTAGTTTTTCTGTTCTCGTATAGTAGTTATAGTCTTTATCCGAAAGATAATTTATAAACTCATTATATTCATTTGTACTCAACTTGAAGTGCTTGGGGTCATTCGGTTTTGGTTTCTCGTTCCGGTATTTAGTGGCATAGTCAAAAAAGTAATAGCGCGTTGCCAGCGTTTGCGAGATTGGACTGTATTTTACAGGCTTAACGAAAATATCGGGAAAGATACCGCT
>DALYUO010000064.1:1673-6230 GCA_031981225.1 Pararcticibacter sp. | reverse complement strand
ATAAGCTGAAATAAGAGAATCAGCTACTTTCTCCACACTGCCTTCCGACGTGCGGTGTGTGTAATCTAATGCCTGGATACATCTTCCCGAGGGGGTGTAGTACTTCGCAACTGTGACTTTTACCAGGCTGTTGTACGGGAGATTGAAGGTTTGCTGAACAAGGCCTTTCCCAAAGCTTCGTTGTCCGATAACGACGGCCCGGTCTAAATCCTGCAGTGACCCGGCTACAATTTCGGAAGCTGAGGCAGAACGATTGTTTATAAGTACTGCCAGCGGAAGGTTCGGTGCTACAGGGGAATTGTAGGTTTTATATGTATATGTCTTTTCCTGATTGTTCCCTTTTTGAGTTACAACTTTCGTGTTTGAAGCCACAAAAAGGTTAACAATTTTAACAGCTTCCTGTAGGATACCCCCACCGTTAGAGCGGAGATCGAGAATCAGTCCGGCGGGTTTGTTTTTCAGGATTGTCATCAGTGCATTTTGTACTTCGGCACCAGAGTTCTCCAGAAACTTGTCGAGCTTAATATAACCGATATTATTATCCAGCATTCCGTAATAGCTGATATTTGGTTGAGTTATTTCAGCCCGAACAATATCTTTTTCTATCGGGTCTGCCTCTCCGGGCCTGTTGATCAGAAGTTTTAACGGCGTATTTTTCGGACCTTTTAACATTGAACTGACCAGCTCGTACGGTCTGTTCTTAAGTGAGACATTATTTATCTTAATAATTTCATCTCCTGCGCGGATATCGGCTTTCTGGGCAGGAAATCCTTCGAAGGTGTCTGCTATAATAAATTTACCGTTCCTGTTTTGAATGCTTGTACCTATGCCTCCATACTGAGTACTTACATACTTCATGCGGTAATCTTCCATCTCGGATTCGGGTACGAATTCGGTATAGGGATCAAGACTTTCAAGCATCGCATCAATGCCAGTCTGCATTAGCTTTGACGAATTTATCTCATCAACATAATTCATGTTAAGCTCGGTATACAGGGTGGAAAATATTTCAAGATTTTTTGATGCCTGAAAATAATCGTCGCTAAAGGCTAAAGACAACCCGGCAATTCCCACAGAAGCTATGAGTATCTTTTTCCTGAGGTTTTTATTCAGTGTAAGCATAATGTTTTTCTCTCATGTAAACGAAAAAGGCTGTAATAGCGTACAGGATTATAAATATACCAGATGATTATGAGATTTTATAGATCTAAATCTCTTTTTCTGTAGGAGAGGGTTGCAGTGCCGGATAAAAGAAAAGCTCCTGAGGGAGCTTCCTGTTATAAACGATTATTATCAATGTTAACAAGCCCTTTTTCAAGAGTGAATACTACATATTCCCTGTTTCGCTTCAATCTGTTCATCAGATGCTGAATAAGCTTCTCCTCTTCTCCTGGAGTGTAAATGAGGTCATCTTCAG
This sequence comes from Pararcticibacter sp., assembly GCA_031981225.1. GTDB lineage: Bacteria > Bacteroidota > Bacteroidia > Sphingobacteriales > Sphingobacteriaceae > Arcticibacter. Next base: position 4,813 of record DALYUO010000064.1, on the reverse strand, counting down.
AAAGTTCCCTGTATTTCCGTTTTACCTTAAGTTTAAGTCTTTCCCAGTCTGACTTGCTTATACTGATCTCTGCCATAATTTTCTTTGTTACAAAATTATAAATTTTGTCGTCTTGTTAAAGCTGATCAGAATATACTTCGTCAACATTTTTTAAATTCGGGTGTTGTTGACTTAATATTGACTGATACGTAAAAATTAAATTATAAAAATTATGAAAAAAATCATTCTACTAAGCTGTTTATTCGTCGCAATAAGTTTTGCGTCATTCGCACAGCTTCCCTCTTTTAATCTGGGAGTAAAAGCAGGGCTTAATTTGGCAACTCCGAAGTCCGACGATTTCTTCGGTGAAGAAAATCGCCTTGGTTATCAGTTCGGTGTGTGGGCTCGTTTAGGGGGCGCGGGTTTTTATGTCCAGCCAGAGGCCTATTTGGCGGGAAAGGGTGGAAAGTTTGATCTGAGCCAGGACAGTGGCGTTGAAGCTGAAGGCAAAGTCAGGTTTACAACCCTGGATGTTCCTGTATTGATCGGGAATAAAATAGGTTTTGACAAACTGAATGTGCGTTTCATGGCTGGTCCCGTTATTTCTTTCATCCTGGACAATAGTTTTAAAAGCAATTTCCAGAATGTCACAGACGTCGACGATTACAAAAATCAGACCTGGGGAGCCCAGATAGGCGCGGGAGTAGATATTGGCAGCTTAGCTGTTGATCTGCGGTATGAAGCGGGCTTGAGCAACGTCAGCAAAAGCGGACAGTACGATCAGAAGCAAAACCTCTGGCATTTAAGCCTCGGTTATAAACTATTCTAGTGTTAAGTGGTACGTAATAAGTCGTAAGTTTTAAGTGTAAAACGACTGCTAGTCTTAAGATGTTTACCGATGGTCAGCTCTGCTTGCGGAGCTGACTTTTTAAGGAAGCGATATTTTTCCCATCATTACGGCAGGCCCTCCTCCGGTTTGAATAACCGATCCGCAAATGGTTTCGTTTGCAAGCAAAGCGAATAGTGCTGCTTCTTTAGCGTCGGCATTAAATCCAAGGTCTTCCGTTCGTTTTATGGTACTATGAGGGAGACATTTCTGAAGCTCTTCCATAATAAATGAATTATGGCAGCCGCCTCCGCTTACATATACCACCAAATTCTCTTTACCTGTTATTTCCGTAATACCATTTGCAATGGATTGCGCCGTAAGGAGGGATACTGTTGCTATGACGTCTGCAGGACCTGCCTCTGCAATGCCGGCTAAAACCTTGGATTCTTCCACAAAGCTCAGATTGAATAATTCAGGACCTGTCGTCTTGGGTAGATTTTCCTTGAAAAAAGGATGAGACAGCATAGCGTGTAAAAGCGAAGGGACTACTTTCCCCGACCGCGCATAATTTCCATCGTTATCGAAGGGTGAATTAAAATACTTTCTTGACAATGCGTCTGTGAGTGTGTTGCCTGGCCCTGTGTCTGTACACACCACTCCGGCAGCATTTCCGTCACCTGGAAGGTAAGTAAAGTTTGAAATTCCGCCGATATTTAATAAAACCCGGTGCTCATCTTCAGAGGAAAACAATATATAATCTCCGTAGAGTGCGAGAGGAGCTCCCTCCCCGCCGGCTGCAATATGTTTTTGCCTGAAATCGCTCAACGTCAAAATTCCCGTTTTTACGGCAATGTGATCGCCATCACCAATCTGAAGGGTTGCGTCGGGATACCCCGTCAATTGGTGCAGGCGCCTGGGCGCGTGATAAATAGTCTGTCCATGACTGGCAATACAATCAATATCAGAAGCGCTTACTCCCCATTTGCCGAGCGAACTGAGGATCATGTCGGCATGAAGGTGTCCTATTAGTGCATTAAGGAGACTTAATTTCTGAAGATCTACGTTTTTTTTTGAAAAGACGCTCTTTACATCCGATTTAAAATCGTCAGAATACGGAAGCGTTTCAAATTCTTCGACAGTCAACCGGGTTTGTCTTCCGCTGCTGTGAATGCGACATAATGCGATATCAAGCCCATCAAGAGATGTGCCCGACATAAGTCCGACTATCAGGCGGCTTTCCTTGTCAGCCATCAGGCATAGCTTTTGTATTTCCTTATTCATATATAGGCACGCTCCTTGGGGAGAATAAAATAAGTACTAAGGAACATAAAAAAGGCGAAAATTTGTTATAATAGTCTACATTTATACTGGCTATACTGTACAGCGGTATACAATATATTATTCGTCCGGATTAACGATATCGCCGGCCGCCTCATCATGAATTTGTAACAAAAATTGATTTAACGAATCGAAACACCATGAAAAAATGTATTAAATCCTGGCTTTACCTGCTTGTTTTGTCTGTATGTATTAATGGATACGTTCAGGCACAACCTAATCTAAAGACAAAAACCGGCCGCGTTATAAATGGCGATGTGCTCCCTCTGGATACGGCAATCAAAGTAGGTAAGCTTAAAAATGGCTTTACTTATTTCATTCGCCGGAATACTGAACCTAAAGACCGCGTTCAACTATATCTGGCAACAAAAGCAGGGTCGATACTCGAGAATGAACAACAATTAGGGCTCGCTCATTTTATGGAGCACATGAGCTTTAATGGAACTAAGAACTTTCCTAAAAATGAACTGGTTAACTACCTTCAGAAATCAGGTGTAAGGTTTGGTGCAGATCTTAATGCTTATACCAGTTTTGATGAGACGGTATACCAGCTTCCACTGCCTACAGACGACCCGGAATTATTTAAAAATGGCATGCAGATTATGCGCGACTGGGCCCAGGATGCACTGCTTGATCCGTCTGAGATAGATAAGGAAAGAGGCGTAATACTAGAAGAAAAGCGTCTTGGTAAGGGAGCTCAGGAACGGATGCAGAATAAGTATCTTCCAATGTTGTTCAATAATTCCAGATATGCAAAACGCCTTCCTATCGGAACAGAGGAAGTGCTGAAAAGCTTTAAGCCTGAAACTATCCGGCAGTTTTATAAAGACTGGTACCGGCCTGATCTCCAGGCTTTGATTGTTGTTGGAGATGTCAATGTTGCGCAGGTTGAAAAGATGATCATAAACATGTTTTCCGATCTTAAGAACCCTGCAAAGCCTCTTCCCCGCACAAAATACTCCATTCCTCTTCTTAATAAAAACCAGTTTATAGC
>DALYUO010000064.1:363-1663 GCA_031981225.1 Pararcticibacter sp. | reverse complement strand
GGAGATGCCTTATACTGTTGCCCAGGTTATGGTGAAGCACCCTGCTGCAGATATGAAGACCACCGGTGATATGAGGAACAGCATCATCAGAACCCTCTATAACCTGATGATTAGCGCCCGTTTCTCAGAGTTAATGAAACAGGCTAACCCTCCGTTTTTGCAGGGCGGAAGCAGCATCGGAGATTTTATGGCGGGATTGGATGTTGCATCGGCTTTTGTAGTAGCTAAACCTGGAGAGCTTGAAAGCGGATTTAAGGCGGTATATACTGAAATTGAGAGAGCCAGGAATTTCGGTTTTGTAGCGACGGAACTGGCGCGCGCAAAACAGTCGTACATGACTTCAATGGAGGCAGCTTATAAAGAGAAGGACAAAACGTCTTCTGAAAATTATGTACAGGAATACCTGAGGTTGTTTCTTCAGGAAGAGGCTAGTCCCGGTATAGAATACGAGTATAATTTTGCGAAGAACGCAATAGGTGGAATATCACTTGAAGAAGTAAACGGATTGACGGCTAAATACCTTACTGATGTAAACAGGGATGTTATCATCATGGCTCCCGAAAAGGAAACCGCTACTCTTCCGGTAGAAGCAACAGTCAATGCCTGGATCCAATCAGTGAAGCAAAGCAGTATTACTGCATACAGTGATCAGGTTTCGGATAAACCACTGCTGGCAGCTAAACCTGCAGCAGGAAAAGTAGTTAACGAGAAAAAGATCGACGCCATAGGAGTTACAGAGTTAACTTTAAGTAATGGCGTGAAGGTAGTATTAAAGCCTACAGATTTTAAGAATGATGAAATCCTGATCAATGCATTCAGTCCTGGCGGCACTTCGCTTTACTCAGATGCTGACTACCAGTCTGCTTCCTCTGCATCCTCACTTGTAGCACGTAGTGGTATCAGTGAATTTAATTCGATTCAGCTGCCCAAGCTTCTAACAGGCAAGAGAGTATCTGTGACTCCTTATATATCCGAGCGTGCGGAGGGGATTTCCGCATTTTCTGCACCAAAGGACCTCGAAACCGCCTTGCAATTAGTGTATCTGTACTTTACTCAGCCACGAAAAGACGAGGAGATATTTAAATCGGTTATCCAGCAGCAAAAGGGTGCGCTTGCTAACAGGGATGATGATCCGAACAGCGTCTTTTCAGATACAATATCGGCCGTACTGGGAAATTATAACATAAGGCGTACCGGACCCAGTCTGTCAAAAATAGAGCAAATAGACCTGGAAAAAGCCTACTCTATTTATAAGGATCGCTTTGCCGATGCCAGTGACTTTACCTTTACATTTGTTGGA
>DALYUO010000064.1:0-337 GCA_031981225.1 Pararcticibacter sp. | reverse complement strand
GGCCTTTACTTGAACAATATCTTGGTGCTCTTCCTTCGTCGAAAAGGAAGGAGGAGGCTAAGGATCTTGGCATTTATCCGCCCGCCGGGAATATTGCTAAAAACGTTTACAAGGGGCAGGAAGATAAAGCCACTGTACGGCTTATTTTTAGCGGCGACTATAAATACAGTGACGAAAATAATAACCGGCTGGATGCCTTGGCTGAAGTTCTTCAGATAAAGCTTATTGAGCGTTTAAGGGAGGAAGAGAGTGGTGTATATAGTCCGGGAGCTGGTGCCAGTTACAGTAAAAACCCAAGGAACCGGTATTCTGTGACCGTTGCCTTCGGCTGCGCACC
>DALYUO010000063.1:20766-21156 GCA_031981225.1 Pararcticibacter sp. | reverse complement strand
TGGCCTGTGTGTTTAACGGCTCTGCAGATACCACTTTTTATATTGTGGCCTTGTATTTTGGATCGGTCGGAATAAAGAAAAGCCGTTACGCTATTACAGCCGGATTGTTTGCCGACCTGGCGGGTGTGATTGCAGCTATATTAATTTCGTATTTATTTTTTGGATAACTTCAGTTTATATATTATATGTCAAAACATACTATTGCTCTTATAGCACATGATGGGCGTAAAGCCGAAATGGTAGCTTTTGTAAAAGACCATTACGATATTTTAAAGGAAATGAACCTTGTTGCAACAGGCACTACAGGCTCATACATTCAGCAGACAGGTCTTCCGGTACTCAGGAAACTTAGTGGTCCGCAGGGCGGCGATGCTCAGATAGCAGCGATGG
>DALYUO010000063.1:18409-20756 GCA_031981225.1 Pararcticibacter sp. | reverse complement strand
AGGCTATCATCTTTTTCAGGGATCCTCTGGGAAAACACCCCCATGAACCTGATGTTCAAATGTTGCTGCGGATATGCGACGTACATAATGTTCCGTTAGCTACAAACCCCGCCACTGCCAAATACCTGTTGCTGGGCATTGTACGCGAGAATGATCCCGTAGAAGATTAAGTTTAAATACGCTTAGCTTTATTAAAGAAACATTTGCCGTTTTGAAATAGAAAACACGTGAATAAAATGAAAAAAATGCTTAGTACAGGTCTTATCCTGGCATTCTGTATCGTGAAAGGACAGGATAGAATGACACCGGAGTTGTTATGGAAACTCGGCAGGGTTTCAGGAGAGACTATCAGCGCCGATGGAAAGAGTGCTCTTTTCGGCGTTACGAAGTACAATATGAATGAGAATAAAGGCGAACGCGACTTATATTCTATCTCTGTAAACGGCGGTAGTGTTAAACAACTCACCAACGCAGCCGGAGGTGAAAGTATCATCCACACCGATGCGAAAAACGGACATATATTGTATCTCTATAAGGGTCAGATCTGGAGGATGAATGCCGATGGTACTTCTAAGCAGCAGATCACGGATCATGAAGGGGGCCTGAATAACGTTAGGGTTTCGCCTGACGGCAAGCATATCCTGTTCTCAGCAGAGGTGCACTTGCTTGAAATCCTGGGCAAAGACCGCCATCCGGAACTCGCCAAGTCCGAAGCATACGTATTTGATGATCTTTCTTACCGGCATTGGGATACCTGGGAGGACGGCAAGTTTCAGCATATTTTTTATGCTAGTTTTAATGATGGAAAGATTGGTCAACCTAAGGACATCATGAAAGATGAACCCTATGATTGTCCTCAGATGCCTTTCGGAGGCCGCGAAGACGCAATATGGAGTCCCGACGGAAAGTTCATCGTCTATGTTGCGAAAAAGAAGTTAGGAAAAGAATATGCAAAAAGCACGAATACGGATATCTATTTCTATGATCTTATTTCAGAGCGGACCACCAACCTTACCGAAGGAATCGGAGGTTATGATACTAATCCGTCATTCAATAAAGACGGCTCACGTCTGGCCTGGCTGAGTATGGATGAGGATGGCTATGAATCAGACAAAAACGACATTCTGGTTTATGACTTTAAAACACTTAAAACGCACAATCTTACCCGCGAATGGGACGGCACTGTAGTCTCATGCCAATGGAGTAACGATGGCTCCAGGATTTACTTCCTGGCTGCCGTAAAAGGAACAGAACAGTTATTTGAAATAAGTGGTATTTCTGATCTGAATAAATACAACGTTAAGAGCCTTAAACAACTCACTAAAGGCCCCTTCGATGTCAACGCAATTATAGGTCAGTCCGGCAATAATCTAATAGTGAGCAGGACCGATATGAATCATGCGGCCGAATTATACCGTGTAGATTTAAGATCGGGAACACTCAGTCAGCTCACGTTTACCAATAAGGATATTTATGACAATCTTTCTTTAAGTAAGGTAGAAGAACGGCATATCAAAACCACCGATAACAAGGACATGCTGGCATGGGTAATTTACCCGCCAGATTTTGACCCATCCAAAAAATATCCTACCCTATTGTATTGTCAAGGGGGGCCGCAATCGGCCTTAACCCAATTTTATTCATTCCGGTGGAACTTTCAATTAATGGCTGCCAATGGCTATATTATTATAGCCCCTAACCGGCGTGGAATGCCCGGCCATGGCACAAAATGGAATGAAGCAATCAGCGGTGATTGGGGAGGTCAGCCAATCCGCGATTATCTGTCGGCAATTGATGATATTAAGAATGAACCCTACGTAGATAAAAACAGGCTTGGTGCCGTTGGCGCCAGCTACGGTGGTTACTCTGTGTATATGCTTGCAGGCATTCACGAAAACCGCTTTAAAACTTTTATTGCGCACGATGGTCTCTTTGACCTGCGCAGTTGGTACGGCACCACCGAAGAACTTTGGTTCGCAAATAAAGATATAGGAGGGCCATACTGGGGACCAAGTCCGCCGGATAGCTATAAGCATTCAAGTCCAATAGAGCATGCAGACAAGTGGAACACTCCTATTATGATCGTTCAGGGAGGAACGGACTACCGCGTTCCTGTAGAACAGGGGCTCGAAGCATTTCAACTTGCCCAGCTTAAAGGCATTAAAAGCCGCTTGCTTTATCTCCCGAATGAGAACCATTGGGTTATAGGGCCACAAAATGCCATCGTATGGCAGCGCGAATTCTTCAAGTGGTTGACCGAAACACTCCATTAACCGGCATGGACGGTACCGTACCTACGTCAAGCTTACATTAACTCATAAAAAAAACCGGTCATGCCGGTTTTTTT
>DALYUO010000063.1:8177-18295 GCA_031981225.1 Pararcticibacter sp. | reverse complement strand
GCTGTTTAAGATACCCCCCCAAAGTATCTTCCTCATTAATTAACTTTAAAGGAGTATTTAACGAAAGGATAGCATTTTTGTCTTTCTCACTCTCAATCAGCCTCTCGTATAACTCTATAATCTTCTCAATAGCATTAAAATTAGTACCAGAGACCATCGTATTATTGCTAGTGTTATTTATAATAGCTTCGTGATCAAAGTTTTTAATTGCATCAACGCTGATTTCCAGAGCATCAGCTATTCTGCCTAAGGTATCGTCATCTATCGTTTCAGATTGTTCGAGTTTCGAGATCTTCTGCTGACTTAATGACAAGGACAAGGCCAGGCTTTCTTGTTTGATATTCTTTATTTCACGCAACCTCCTTACATTCCTTCCAAGATGAACGTTGTTCTTTTGTGACGAATTCATATAATTTTTATCTAGGTGAAAAAACCAATCTATTGCTTACTGCGTTTTTTACCTCACAAAAAAAGACAATAGAATAGTAAAAAACCGAAGAATGGAGTCCAAAAATCCGATAATGAGACCAAATATTCAGCGTAAAAAACGCGTATACCACCAAATGTGACATCCGTCACTTTTTTTTGCTATTCTGGTCAGTTTTTTGATAAACAAAAAGAGTGTAGAATTAAGTCAACACAATTCCTCACCGATAGTATGGTTTACACAACAGATTGCCTCTGCTGAAGATTTATTTAAAAAAATAACTCAGGAATGGATTCGGTACATTGATATCCTTTAAAATATCTCAGAGCCTTTACTGGTTTGATTAAGATACTCGGAGGGGGTAAGCCCCTTCAGCTTCTTAAACACAGAAAAGAATGTACTTCTGGACGAAAAGCCCGCTTCTTTTGCAAGACCTTCAAAAGTTAGGTTCTTCCAGTCACCGTTATCAAAACGCTCTATAATATAGTTTATCCTATAATTATTAATAAAGTCGTTGAAGCGTTGTTTATAGTGATGATTTAAAATATAAGAAAGGGTACGCACCGGAATATTCAAACCAGAAGCAAGTTCATGTATACTTATTCCCGGTTTGAGAAATACATTATTAGAGATAACGTATTCTTCGATCTTTCTCACATAAGAGGCAAGCAGATCGGATGTCATATACTCTCTGGCAATTCCCATTGCGTAAGAACTATCTCTATGAACGCCTATAGGTGTAACAACCGTCGATGAAGAAGCCGGGCTTTCTTCCGGCACTAATGAAAAGTCATCAAACTCTGCCTCAGGGGGGAATCCCGGTTCTCTGTAATAATCACTATAAAGAATCCGGGGATTGAAAAAAAGATAAATACTGAGAGAAAAGAAACAAAAACTTATTATCGAGATTGAGATAAGCTTGCTATCTATTTTGAGGTCTAAAAGCGAGGCTATATTGCGGGATTGAAGTGCTATATATAAAAGCGAACTAAACACTGTAAATACAATGATCCAGGTATATATAGGCCGAAGATGAGGATACCCGGAATATTTACGTACTGTAGATCTTCGGAAAATAAGATACCACTGAAAGAGCATGTAAACTATTCCCTGAACCAGACGAATTTTGTAGTATAAAAACGGAGAAATAACAGTTGCGTCAGCTTTATATGTTGTTTTCATATCAAGAACTACTGCATCAGCCAGTCTCTCAATATCCTGGGGAGCAGCAAAAAGATATGGTATATAATCCAGGAAAATAAGGGCAGCCAGAATAAAATGTATCCAGTCAGTCTTTCTAAATCTAGTTTCGTTATAAATAATACCTCTTATATAAAGAAAGCTCAATGGTGATGCCAGAAAGTAAAAATGTCCGGTTATTTTAAAGCCATATGGAAATTGACCTATTTCGCCGGTCAATACTAAAAGAAATAACAATACGTACCAGGCAGTTAAAAATAATATAATGCTTAACAGGCGGTTAGTATGAACCTGGCTTTTTGTTCTGAACAATATTATACTGCAAATAAAACTGCAAAAAACCCCACCCAGCATAAAAACATCGTAAAACTGATTCATACAAGGTGCTTAAATAAAATCATGCTATATATGTAATTCATTAAATGAACTATAAGGTCATTCTACGAAGCCAACCGGTCAATGTTTCAATTTTTGTTAATACCACGCGAGATTACGTAAATATACCATCCGGCAACCAACCGTCTTACATAATACTTTACATTCAGTTTTCTGATTGAGCATAACTTAAAAGGGTTCAGATGAGCGAAATGAACAATAGACAGTATTCTATAAATCAATGGCATGGTTATTGATAGAGGCGAGAATCGTGCAGATTTATCTTTTTCCTGTCTTTTTTGGTGAAAGTATAATACCACGAAAGTCATGTATTTTACCACCGACTATAACTACACAGTTACAAGGTTCTGTTCTTGATATTGGCGTTTATAATCTATTATACCGCGGGCTGCATACAGAGCGTCAAGCAACTTTTCTTTCCTAAAGGGTTTGATAAGAAAGTCTAAAGGATATGTATTGATGGCTTTTTGCAAAACAGCCATGTCAGTTTCTGAAGATTGAAAAATAAATGGGATGCTAAGATATTGGTTAATATAACCTGCAAGGTCTATACCTGTTTCCTCGCCTTCTAGCTGAATATCTAACAACAGGAGATCAGCTTTGTTACGGTCCAGATCTATCACCGCCTGCCTGTAAGATGTCGCTGTGCCAACGACTTCGTAACCGGACCTTTCGAGTAAATTCTTTAGAAAAGACGCCCAAATAGTATCATTTTCAACTATATACACCTGCATTGGCAGTTTTTTCATGTTCATCCTATAAAAGACTCAAGAAGCAAAAAGAAGGAACCTTCTGCAAGAAAAAGGATTAAAACAGTAAGCAATCCTATCGCCAGTCTTCCTTTCGAAGAATGCAAAAACTTATACTTCTGACTTGTGTGTTCTTTAGAATGAACAGATCCGGAAAAAGCAATAAATCCGATAACCAGCCCCGAAAACACCACAACCGTGAGCATTAGTATTACGAAAATCAGTATGACAATCATATCTAAAAAAATTTAAGAACTGTAACAACAGAACTAATCACTCAATATTAAGGGAATCTTTCTGTGTACTAAACCACAAACATGTGTATCTCACTACAAACCACTTGTAGTTTACAAAACCGTCAATGTTAAATACTACGGGTATTTACGTCCTGCTTTTTAGTAGATACTTTTATCTAAATCACTTAGAATAAATGATTCCGAAAGAAAAAAAAGATATGAAAAGGAAAGAGAAATTCAGTTCGGATATTGATGCGGTTAAGGCTTTTACAGAAGGCGACCAATCGGCTTTCAATTACTTATATCACAAGCACTATACATACGTTTATGACTTCGCTTCCAAACGGCTGAACTACAATAAAGGTCTTGCCAGTGATATCTCATCTCAAACCTTTGTAAACTTTTACAAATATGCCGGACGCTTCAATATTCACTATAATATCAAACTAGGCTCATTCTTATGTGAGATTGCAAACAACCTGATCATTGACAATTACAGGAAGCTTCAGCGTCAGGTTGAACTTAATGGTTATTCTCTTTCTGCTTGCCAGAATGACTCAGGAGAACTAACAATAAGAGACACTTCATGTCTCTCCCCTGAAAAAATCCTCGACAGAAAAATAGTCAGCACCATCCTATATTCGCAGATCGCGAAACTTGATACGATCTCAAATAAAATACTCATCTATTTTTACAAAGAGGAGATGACTTACCAGGAAATATGCACCAAACTCGACCTTCCTCTCCATCTTGTAAAAACCAAGCTCTTCCGGGCGAAACAAAAGCTACGGTGTTCTTTAAGGAACAGCGGCTTAAGATATTCTTAAAAGCAAAAGGCATCAGAAAATCTGATGCCTTTTGCTTTTAAGAACCACATCGTGCGCTAATCGGCACCACAGAATGACCTCAACATCCATGCGTTCTTTTCTTTAAACTGCATAAACTTATTGATCATGTCGTTAGTTCCGTCATCACCACTTTCGGCCGTCGACTCCATTATCTCGCGTTCAATCTCGATAAGAGTAGTAAAATCCTCAAGTATAGCATGAACAAGCTTTACGTCCTGAACGCCTGCTGTATTAATTTCTTTAATACGGGCCGTATCAATATAATCCTTATAGGTGCTTAAAGGCGCCTGACCAAGAGTTAAGATCCTTTCGGCAAGCTCGTCGATTGTGGCTATGGCATTTGTATATAACTCCTCGAATTTCACGTGCAGCGTAAAAAAGCTTTTGCCTTTTACGTTCCAGTGGCAACCTCTTAATTTCTGATAATGAATATGGTAATTTGCCAGTAAATCATTAAGCTGATCGACTATGGGTCGTACTTTCACTTCGTCAAGTCCGATTTCTTCTGTTTTCATAACTTTTATTGTTTATAGTTAAAAACCAAATATACAACACAAGGTTTTAGGCGTTTTTTTTCCTTACAAAGACATTATAGTTCTCCTGCTTTTCTACGCTTACATCACTTCCTTTAACGATGTATCCGTCGAGCGCAACAGCATCATACCATTTACCCTCGATTTCAATCTTTCCCGATGGCCGCATATCGGTTTTAGCAATACCGCTTTTGCCAAGCAAGTCTTCTTTTTGTCGCCCGCTGACATAACCCATTTGCGAACGTTGCTCATCCTGCAATACGAGCCGCTGAAAGACCGGAGTTTTCAATAAAGATTTGCCGAGCAGCACAGAAACGACAATTGCTCCTACCATCGAACCAATAACAAGCAATAGCGCCCGGCTTAACTGCTCAGACCCGGTTACTGTAAAGTCAAAGAAGTCGTTCGTTACAAGGCTTAATACAAGCCCCCCTATCACACAGAGGATTCCAAGGATACCTGCAACCCCAAAACCTGGTATCACAAAGACTTCGAGGATGATAAGAATAACGCCGACTATAAATAAAACTATCTCCCAGTGGGCAGCCAGACCTTCAAGATAGAGCGGAGCGAAAAACAATAATGCAGCCGTAACAGAAACAAGCAGGGCAAAACCTATACCAGGCGCTTGCATCTCAAAGTAAATCCCACCGATTATCAGAAGTATTAATATGCCGCTTACGGCGGGCGAAATAAGAAAAGCAATAATCCTGTCGGTAAAAGTAACCTGGTGAGTAATCACCTCAGCTTTATCAAGCCCTTCTTTTAACAACACCTCATTTATATTAGACACTTCTGCTTTGCAAAAACCAACCCTCACTGCTTCACCGCTTGTAAGGGTAAGCACTTTACCCTTCGCTACCACCCCTGGAATATCGATATCAGGATCAACAAAAGCTTCAGCTATGCGAGGATCTCTGCCCTTCGCCTCAGCAGTCGCCCTCATAAGGCCACGCATATACGACTGGTACTTTTCTGGCATGACCTCTCCCTGAGGATTAACAACGCTTGCTGCACCAATACCCCCGCCCTTCTTCATATAGATCTGATCGCATGCCAGGGCAATAAGGGCACCCGCCGAAGCCGCATTATTATCAATAAAGACCAGTGTTCTCATAGGAGCATTCAAAATAGCCGTCGTGATAGAATCGGCATAGTCCACCATTCCTCCAAAAGTGTTCATCCTAATTAGAACTGCGCCTGCCTGCTGCTCGGAGGCCTTCTCAAAAGCCTTTTTTGTTAAACGGCAGGCTGATGGACCTATTTCTTCCTTCATATCAAAAACATACACCTTACCCCTTGTTTGGGCTAACAAATTAACAGAATGCAATACATTCATTAAAAACAAACAGATTAAGAGGATGCTTTTACAATAGCGGTTCATAATTATTACTTTTGAAAATGTCTTCAACAAATAAATATACAGTAAAACTCACCCTTTGTGAAAAGTTTAAAGGAATAATATGGAAAGTTGAAACAGACAGCAAGCTAAATATCGTGGCGATCGAAACAAGAGACTCAGAAAATCACACGACTGCTATTTCGGCCTTCGACTTCAGTACCGGCCGGTGTCTTTTCAAAGAGCTGCAAGTAGAAGACAGCTGGAACTGGGGATTAGACCGTGTTGCCTGGGGTATGGTTTTTATCCATGGATATACATCTGAGAAAAGTCCCGAACATAAAGGAATTATTGCGCTGAATGAGCGGGGAGAAGTAGCATGGCAGCAACATAATAAAACGCTTTACACGATCGGCCGGGAAGGATTGATTGCGTATAACCCCTCTGTGCAGCCGAGGACGCTTGAGTTACTTTCACCTTATAATGGACAAATGATTACGTATGGAATAAAGGAATATGACTCTGTTCTCAGAGATATTGTCGTCCCCGAAATCGTAAACAAAGATGCAATCAGGGAGAGCTTGCTCTCCGAAAACATCTCCGGACCCGTTCTTTTTGCGTCATTCAACGGCAGGGATATCTATTCATTCCATATAGCTACTGAAAAGACTTTTTCCCAGAAACTAGCTATATATGAATACGATAACATCATTTTAAGTGATATTATCGCTGTTAACATACAAAAATTCAATCCGGAGGCGTTTTTCATAGAACACAATCATTTATTCTGCATACGTAATAACAAACAGGAATTTGTTTCGTATTTAGTATAATTGCAACCTTAAATAAGAGAAAAAACAAATGCGTTCTATACTGGCAGTTTTTTGCATTATTTTTACATCAAGTGCTTTTGGCAACTTAAGAGATTCAGTGGGCGTAGAAAACGTCAATGGCAAACAGGTAGTCTTACATCGTGTAGCATCCAAAGAAAGCTATTATTCAATCAGCCGTTTATATCATGTTCTTCCTAAGGATATTATTGATTTAAACCGGGTTAAAACACTGCAACCGGGAATTACGCTGAGAATACCAACCAACAGGGACTATATACAGCCTGGAACTCAGGCAAAAACTGCTGCTGCCATCCCACTTGAAGGTTTGATAGATTATAAGGTGGGGCCAAAAGAAACTTTATTCGCCATCGCAAAGCGATTTAACACCAATATCGACGAGATTAAAAGGATTAATAACCTCAAAAGCAATAACCTTAGCGTCGGACAGATTATAAAGGTAAGGCAGGGCGGTTCGTCAGTGCACCCTCCTGTATCCCCCCCCCCAACATCAGACCCCTCGCCGGCGATTATCCCCGCCGATTCTGATTCTGCCGCGGCCGATAATACACGGATACACCCAAACAGGTACGGAGTAACAGAAAAAAACGAGCGTGGTGCCGCCGTATGGATTAGCGATGAACACCTTGATGCAACGAAGATGCTGGCTTTGCATCGCACCGCTCCTATTGGCACTGTTATTAAAATAACCAACCCCATGAGCGGCAAAAGTACTTTTGCAAAAGTCGTAGGGAAGTATACTGAAAACGAGACGACGAAGGATGTGATTATTGTTATCACAAAGGCCACCGCCGATTTGCTGGGTGCATTGGACAAAAGATTTCAGGTTAATATAGATTACGGTGTGCCAAATGAATAAACCTTTTGTAATTGGCATTGCCGGCGGAAGCGGCTCTGGTAAAACCTTTTTCCTAAAGTGCTTTTTAAGCTACTTCTCCGAAAATCAAATATGTCTGGTATCCCAGGATGATTATTATAAGCCCCTGAAAGAGCAGCCCGTAGATCAAAATGGATGGGTTAACTTCGACCTTCCTCAATGTATTGATGATCAAAAGCTACTTGACGACCTTAGTACTCTGCTACTGGGCGGAACAATCCAGAAAAAAGAATATACATTCAATGTCTCGGCGGATAAAGCGAAGATGCTCACTATCCGTTCGGCTCCGATAATCATTGTAGAAGGCCTGTTTATTTTTCATTTCAGTAAAATTGCGTCGCTTTTTGATATGCGTATTTTTATGGATGCAGAAGAGGAGATAACTTTAAACAGAAGGATTAAACGGGATACTGCCGAAAGGGGATATACTCAGGACATGATTATGTATCAATGGGTAAACCATGTATTGCCTGCGTATAACGCTTACCTGCTCCCGTATAAAGGCACTGCCGACAAAGTCATCCTCAATAACACCCATGTTGCTGACGATATTATTGCAGTTACTGAATCTCTTTCAAATGAACTAAAAACAAAGGTGTTACTTTCGGAGCCATAATTTCATTTAATACTTAAGTATACAATAAAAAGCTTACTTTTATATTAAGTGCATGTACAAAAGAGAATTTGAATTGTGTGAAATGGAAAAAGGAGACATCGCTGCTGTCTGCGACAAAACCGTGCGTGCATGCTCTACTGGTTGCATTTACAAAAAGTGCTGTAAAAAGTATAAAAAGGGTAAACGCTGTAAGGACTGCCCTAAAGCATAAAACTGCCTCGTCACTTAAACCACATAGTCTGAGCCACCCGGACATAAACGAGCAAATATTATTCTGTCAAAATGACAATCTACCGAGTTTGGAACACCCCTTGATAATAAGGATTCAAACAGAAAGTAAAATTTCAATATACTATGCAAGAAAAAGGAACCATTTCGATCCACACCGAAAACATTTTCCCTATTATTAAAAAGTTCTTATACTCAGATAACGAAATATTTCTGAGAGAACTGGTGTCTAATGCAGTCGATGCTACACAGAAGATTAAAAGGCTTTCTTCTTTAAACCAGTATCAAGGCGAGCTTGGTGACCTGCAGGTAGAAATCGCCTTCGACGAAGAGAAGAAAACGCTGACCATTTCCGATCGGGGAATTGGTATGACGGCAGAAGAAATAAAAAAATACATTAACCAGATAGCTTTCTCAGGGGCCACTGAATTTGTTGAAAAATTCAAAGATGCCAAAGATGCAAACGAGCTCATAGGAAAGTTTGGGCTCGGTTTTTATTCCGCCTTTATGGTGGCTGACAAAGTCGAAATTCAGACTCTTTCCTATCAGGAAGGCGCTGAACCGGCCAGCTGGATTTGCGATGGCAGTACAGAGTTCGAGATCGCAGAGGGATCCCGGACAGAAAGAGGGACAGATATCATCCTTTATATCAATAAAGATTCAGAGGAATTCCTGAGCAAATACAAACTACAGGAGATTCTTGACAAATACTGCCGGTTTTTACCTGTGCCTATAAAATTCGGCACCAAAACAGAGTCCGAGCCTGATGGAGAGGATGAAGAAGGAAAACCAAAATATAAATCGGTTGAAGTTGATAACATCATCAATAACACTCAGCCTATATGGACTAAGTCGCCAACTGAACTAAAAGACGAGGATTATCTTTCTTTCTATAAAGAGCTGTATCCTTTCTCTGAAGATCCGCTCTTCTGGATACATCTGAATGTAGATTATCCATTCAACCTGACAGGAGTCCTTTATTTCCCTAAGATTAAAAACGATTTTGAGCTTCAGCGTAATAAGATAAAACTGTTCTCGCGCCAGGTATTTATTACCGATGAGGTTAAAGATATTGTACCCGAATTCCTCATGCTGCTTCACGGTGTGATTGATTCACCAGATATCCCTCTGAATGTTTCCAGAAGCTTCCTTCAGGCAGACAGTAGCGTAAAAAAGATTAACAACTATATTACAAAGAAGGTAGCCGACAAGCTGGCCGAGCTTTTCAAAAAAGATCGTAAAGCCTTTGAGGAAAAATGGCAGGACATTGGCCTCTTTGTCAAGTATGGAATGATCAGCGAGGATAAATTTTACGACAAGGCTAAAGATTTTGCTCTTCTGGTAAATACGAAGAATGAATTTTATACCATCGATGAATACCGGGATAAAGTAAAGGGCCAGCAGACTGACAAAGACGGTCAGGTAGTGTATATTTATACTAATGACGCCGCCAGGCAGGACACATTTATTCAATCGGCGAACAAAAAGGATTACGACGTATTGGTGATGAATTCGCCAATTGATAATCATTTTATCAACCAGCTGGAGCAAAAGCTTGAGAAAACATCTCTGAAGCGTGTTGATGCGGATGTTACTGATAAGCTAATCAGTAAGGATGACAATCCGCCACATGTACTTACTGAAGAGCAATCAGTCAAAGTAAAATCACTCTTTGAAAAAGCAATTCAGAAACCAAACATGAAGGTCGAAATTGAAAGCCTTAGTCCTGACGAGTTGCCGGTACATATTACCATGGATGAGTTTATGCGAAGGATGAAAGATATGGCTCAGATGGGCGGTGGAATGAACTTCTATGGC
>DALYUO010000063.1:5943-8167 GCA_031981225.1 Pararcticibacter sp. | reverse complement strand
AGAAAGCTACAAGGTCGCTGTCAACGGCAATCATCCATTAATCAGCCGCATTGTCAATGCCGAAAATGAGGAAGAACAAAGCCAGCTTGCCAAACAGGCATTTGATCTGGCATTGCTCTCACAAGGTTTGCTAACCGGAGCCGACCTCACCGAATTCGTTAAACGGAGCGTGCAACTGATCTAGTCGAAGCGAAAAAGATCAGCTATACACATAGCATTAACAAAAAAAGCACAGTTTATAGCTGTGCTTTTTTTGTTAATGCTATGTGTATGTTAAAACCGAACCTGCAATTGTACGACTCCGGTATTATGCGAATATTGAACCGTGTTAGGTATATCATGCTTATACATATCCATACTACAGCCAATTTCAAGACGTGCACAATAATCGTCAGCAAATTCAAAGCTAACCATGGGCGTAATGGTTTGCCGGAGGTTCTGATTTATCTTGTAATTCTCTTCCAGATACTCATATCGCGATGAAAACTCTACAGAACGAAGGCGAGGTAAGCGACACTCATAGCGAAGGTTCGGGAATACATAAAATCCCCTGTTACGATACTGCTCTATTCCTCTTTTTTCAGCATCAGGCGTTGCAGCATAAGCAGAGAAATTGGTACCCTGTTTATATTCGCTGATAAGTTCAAGTTTCAGCTTATTGCATAAAGGGAAAACAGCTGATATATCCCCACCCCAGGCATCGCCCTTTTGATTCACCCAACTGCCTCGGGCTGCATTAACTCCTAAACGAAAATCTTTTGTTAAATCAGCTTCCAATCTTCCGTAGTAGTTCTTCCTGTTATCATTATCTATGGTCTGATTCCGGTTATTCCCATTGTATACACCGGCATAGTAATGAAATGGCACTTTCCCCTTCGTATTCAAATCACCATATACGGCACCTCCCATTTGAAAGCTTTGCCAACCGCTTGCACCAAAAAGGTTATATTGATTTGAGTAATCCAGCGACTTAATAATTTCCGCAGGAAGCATGTCCTCCGGACCGAAAAAAGGCCTGAACTGCCCTACCTGGATATTAAACGCCTTACTTTTATGGTACCTGATGAAAGCGTTTTCAAGCACTTTATTAGCTGTATTCCCTGAAAATTCTGCAAAGTTCAATAAAATTGCTGCATCGAAGTGATCGTTGATGTTTGCCCTCGTATTGAGTCTGACCCTCCTCAATAGAAAGCTATTCGTATTAGGTACTACATCATTTGTCTCGTTATAATGTTTACCGTTTATGTCAACTTTATCTGTGAGAGAATACACATAACGCAACTGCATCATGCCAGACATAACAAGACTGCGTTTAAAAGTTGAATAGTTTAAAATGGTAGAGTCGGGGGATGTCTTTGTATTAGCTTGAAGATTTCCTGCCATTGTAAGGGCAGTTAATGTTGCACAGATTATATATTTCATTAATAAAAATTATACCTGTGCAATTATAGGTCTTTATGAAGAAAGTAAATATGACGCTAGTCACGTCTTACTGTTTGGTTGAATAAATATTCGGTAGAATAGACTAAGCTCTCTTCACACACTCAAGCGGCTCAACCGACCTGTCTTTCAGCGTTTCATTTCAAGACCGATTGCCTTCGCTACGAGACTCATTTTACTAAGCCAGTACTTAAGTAACTGTTCTTTTCCGACAGGATATTTAACTGATATTAAATATTCACTCTTTCCCGAACCATTGTCTGTAGAACCACTAAAAAAATCAAAAGGAACCGTATCGTCAAGATACTTACCAAAATTATACTCCATTGCCATTGAAGCAGCCTTGATGTTACCTGAGGTCCATTCCTCTTTTTCGTAAAGTTCTAATACTTCCCTTCCAGTGCGCCCAAGCAATACAGCCAGTTCTTCAGCCGAATACCCCTTGGCTTGGGCCACTCCTTTTACAATTTTCCCAAAATGCATTACTAAAAAAATAGATGCCAGATCAGATATAGGATCTTTCCGGCAATAAAACTAAACCCTTTTCTAAGCAGCAATTTACAAAGAAAACATTGAAGAAACAAGGTGATCCCTTTATTCTAATCTTTTACTTAACTAATTATCAAGATCAACCGTTGCACTAAATTTGTTAATCTTCTTATTACTATCATATTTATAGGTAAAAACAGAGGATAACTTGGTAAGTATCAACAAACCGTAGTGTTCGGGAATGGATGAAGAAGAGTGGACGTCTTCAACCGGATATTCTTCTACCTCAAAACTC
>DALYUO010000063.1:0-5933 GCA_031981225.1 Pararcticibacter sp. | reverse complement strand
AGCGTAGAAATCGCAGTTATAAATAACGATCCTCTCCCCTTCTTTAAAATTGCTCAGAGGCCATTCCTGATGCTCATTTAACCTGAACACATTGCCTGCATCCACTTTAATTATCACAATTGAAGAAGAATTGAACAAAATTGTAATCAAACTAAGATCCGTACCCGAATGCTTCACGCCATTGGTAAGAAGCTCTATTACCAGTTGTTTGCATGCACTTATTTTATATGCCGGCAGGCCACTGCGGCAGTAACGCCCAATATCCAACACTACCTCATTCAGTAATGGGTATATTTCCCCGGTAGTGTTATGAAAAAAATAATCCCTGATCACAAGCTGAAAAAATAAGTTCTACTTCTTTCTTAAAGATGAGCCCGAAAAAGATTCAGGCAATTCATCATAAATCAAAAAAACTTTATCCAGCCGCACCATCAAAAACAGGTTATAAAGATCTTTGTTAAGACCAGTCAAAGCGATATCTCCACTTTTTAAGATAACATATTTCAGGGTCGAAACCAAAGCCGATAAATAGGTACTGTCAATATAAACCACCTCGCTAAAGTCAACTATAATAAACTTATATCCTTTATCGGCAAAGCTAATGATGTCTTCTTTGAACTTCGCAGCTGACTCCAGGTTAGCCTCTGGATACTTAATCTTAGCAACGTAATAATCATTACGTTTATACACTTCTACCATAATATCTTAATACTAAACATATATCTTTCGTCACTTTCTCTCTATAAATAACAAGCTTCTGTCGTCAATCACCACGCTGTCTGCCTGCTCAGAAAAAGTTTCCTTCTTTATTAACTCAATTGTGTTCTCTTGGCCCAGCAGCGGACCAACCTTCTCCACAAATAACCGGTAATCTGTTTTCGTCCCCCCCTTATCACGAAAGTCAGTCATGCCATCTGTTACAATAACAAGCTGATCGCCTGGGAGCATCTCTATAATCTGCTCGTCGTATTGACCGTCAGGCATCACACCGAGTAACATACCCGAAGATTGTACCTGCGAATAACTGCCCACAGCCCGATTGTAATAAATGGGGCACATATCGCCGGCCCCGGTATAGCGCACTTCAGTTGTTTTATGATTGATCATTACCAACGACAAAGTAGATAGCACATCACTTAAAACGGGATCCAAATTAACTACCCTGTTAATCTTGTTTACAATGCTTGCCGTAGAAATATCCCCTTCAAAAACGCATAAACGGATGGCAGAACGGATATAACTTAAAAAGTTAAAAGAAAAAAACCAGGCGCCCCATTTCTTCCCCATAACGTCTCCTAATATGATAAAGGTATAATCGTCGCCGGTTGTTATAAAATCTATGAAATCCCCGCCAGGATAGTTTTCGAAAGATTGGTGCAGGAAGTCGAATTTAAAGCTTACATTCTCGGGAGCCCGCTCTGGTACCGACCGTAAATTAAGCGCCCTCGCAGCTGCCCCGATTTCATGAATAGACTGTTCATGCTGTTTCCTTATGGTATCAAGTATATTTGTTAGTTTCGAAACAACAAGAGGGATAGGAGTATTTTTATCAATATAGTCTATCGCTTTCAGGTCCAGCCCTCTTTGCGCCAGCTCCTGATCGGCAAAGGATGTAAAAAAGACAAAAGGAACATTCCTCCACCGTTTATCATTCAAAAGCATTTGCCTGAACTGGAACCCATCCATAACAGGCATGCTATAATCAGAAAGTATAATATCCGGTGTTTCTTTCTCAAGCATCTGCAATGCCATTTTTACAGAGTCGGCCTTACGACATATAAAGCCCTTTCTGTAAAGCATCCGACAGATGAGAGTCAGTATAAAGCGGTCATCGTCGACCAAAAGGATCTTTTTCAGGCTGTCCGGCATATAATTACTGCGCCTTTAATTTAGCGCTGGTAAAGGAAGTAAACAACAAATATACACCCGAAAAAACAATTAACAATGATATCAGATCCATCAATGTAACCCCGTCATCAGGCGTGAAATAAAATATAGTGAACATTTCAAAATAAGGAGGAGCCGGCAGAATGATCATAGAAAAGCCTAACGTTATTAACAGTGCAGAAATAATTGCCATCACTATTTTCTTCATCCTTAAGCCTATAATCAATTTCCTCGAGGATGTACTGTCAAACTTATACGTTGACAGCAGCGCCTCAAGATCGTCGGCTATTTCTATTCTCGACGACTTGCTGTCATCAAACTTTCGAAATTCCTTTATGTCATTGGCTGTTAAAACCTTATTATCAACGGCCCTGTTAAATTTATCCTGCAGTTTTATTACGCGTTCGCTGTCAAGACCACTTTCCTCAAGCAAAACTATTAATTCATCGAGCTTTTGCTCAAGCGAAAGCTCCGCTTGGTCAAGCTTTTCAAAACGGCTCAACTCTTCGTCCAATCTCTTTCTTTTTTTCAAACCGCAACTTTTATGTAACCTTTTTCGTACCTACTACTGATTTTTTTAGCTAAACGTGTAAATTATCATTATTTTTTCCAAATTCTAAATTCTCTGTTTACTTGTTTGTAATGAAAAAGGTTTCTGTCATAACTGTCAATTTTAATCAACATTCTGTAACAGAAGCCTTTCTCGACTCCGTAGCGGCAAATGAAAACCTTGACGAACTACAAGTTATTGTAGTCGATAACGGCAGCAGCATAAATCATGTTCCCAAATGGATAAACCAATATCCAAGCGTCAATTTCATGCGGTCGGAAATAAATCTCGGTTTTGCAGGAGGAAACAACCTCGCTTTAACAAAAGCAGAAGGACACTATCTGTTTTTTGTAAACAACGACACCGAACTTACATCAGGTCTGGTTGAAAAGCTTGTTAGCATTTTAGACCGGCACCCAGGCGTAGGAATGGTGTCACCAAAAATCAGGTATTACGATAAACCCAACATGATACAGTATGCAGGATTTACACCGATGAATTTCTACACCTGCCGAAATAAGTGTATCGGACAGTTTGAAGACGACAAGGGCCAGTACGATAGCGCTACGGGCCAAACAGGTTATATCCATGGCGCAGCTATGATGGTACGGCGTACAGCGATAGAGAAAGCAGGCCCCATGGCAGAAAACTTCTTTCTCTATTTTGAGGAAATTGACTGGTGTGAACGAATAAAACGGGCTGGATTCGAACTATGGATAGAACCCCGGGCACTGATCTATCATAAAGAGTCGGTTTCTGTAGGAAACAAGAGCGCATTAAAAGAATATTTTATGAACCGGAACCGTATTCTATTTATCAGGAAGAATGCGCCTTTCTTAGCAAAGATCATTTTTACTCTTCACTTTTGCCTATTGGTGACCCCAAGAAACGTTATAAATTATATTTCTCAAAAAAGAAGTGACTTAATACCCTGGTTGTTTAAAGCAATGTGGTGGAATCTGAAGAACAGTACCGACAGTATAAACTCTGGCTTTCCAATTAACAAAATCTAATGAAATTCGCATTCTGGTCATCCCTCTTTATTGTTTTCTATACTTTCGCCGGCTATGGAATACTTCTTTACTTTCTTGTCAGAATACGCCGCCTCATTAAAGGAAAGAGAAGTGTACCACAAGCTGCGATAGATCAGCTTCCCTCCTGCACCCTTGTGATAGCCGCATATAACGAAGAGGAGTTTATCAGAGAAAAGATACTTAATACGCTGGAACTCTATTATCCCGAGAACAAGCTGAATATTTTATTTGTTACCGACGGCAGCTCAGATCATACTCCCGATATAATTGCCGAATATCCTCAGTTGCTTTTATTACATCAACCCCAGCGCAATGGAAAGATAGCGGCGGTACATCGTGCAGTCGGACAAATACGATCAGACGTTATAGTTTTTACCGACGCAAATACTTTGCTGAATAAGGACGCCCTGGTTAACATTTGCCGGCATTACACAGATGAAACAGTAGGCGCAATTGCCGGCGAAAAGAGAGTTTTCTCGGATAAGCAGGCAGACGCCATCTCTGCGGGTGAAGGTTTCTACTGGAAATATGAATCTGCTTTAAAAAAATTAGATTCAGAGCTCTATTCCGTGGTTGGCGCGGCAGGCGAACTTTTTAGTATCCGGCGTCATCTCTATAAAGCAGTTGGCAACAATGCAATTTTAGACGATTTTATGCTCTCCATGCAGATTGCGCAACAAGGATACAGGATCGTTTACGAGCCCGATGCTTATGCCACCGAAACAGCCTCTGCAGATGTATCAGAGGAGCTTAAACGCAAAATAAGGATCGCTGCAGGCGGTATACAATCGATCCTCTGGCTTAAACCTTTGTTAAATTTTTTCAAATACGGAACACTAAGCTTCCAGTATATTAGCCACCGTGTATTGCGATGGACGATCACTCCTATCCTGCTAATACTCGCATTTTTGCTAAACGTAGCGATTGTAGCCGTAGAAACAGATCCGATCTACTATCTTTTATTAATCCTTCAGCTCCTGTTTTATTTCCTTGCATTTTTGGGCTTCCTACTGGAGAAAAAGCAGCTCAGGATAAAAGTTCTTTTTATTCCTTACTATTTTTGCGTCATGAATTATGCAGTGCTTGCCGGAATTATCCGGTATTACCGTAAACAGCAGAGCGCAACCTGGGAGAAAGCAAAAAGAAAGTAGCGTCCACTTCCTAATTCTTAACTTGTCATTAGCCGGTATGTCAATTTATCGAAACCATTCGTTATGTTTATAGCTTGCATATTTAGAACTATATTTGACAAAACTGAACTTATTTGGCTATAATGATCTTAATTGTTGATGATAAACCAGAAAACATTTTTTCATTAAGAAGGATACTAGAGATAAATAATTTCGAGGTTGATTCTGCCCTCTCCGGCGAAGAAGCCCTGAAAAAGATATTAAAAAATTCTTACGCATTAATCATCCTGGATGTACAAATGCCAGGAATGGATGGTTTTGAAGTAGCCGAAAACATTACAGGTTACAGTAAATCAAAAGATATCCCGATTATTTTCCTCTCCGCTGTAAACACCGACAAGAGGTTTATTACCAAAGGGTATGCCTCTGGCGGGATTGATTATATTACCAAGCCGGTAGATCCCGACATTCTGATGCTGAAAGTTAAAACGCTGCATAAATTATATGAGCAAACCAGGGAGCTAAACGAAATTCAACTGGCGCTCAGGGCAGAAATCGAATTCAGGAAACATGCGCAGTCAGAATTACGGGAACGCGTACAGGAATTACGTTCTATACTTGAGAGCATTCCGCAGATAGCCTTCACTGCACAAAGCAATGGTAAAATAGAATTCGTGAACCAGCATTGGTTTAGCTATTCAGATTCAGAGGAGACCTTCCCCGAAACCCATCCTGACGATGCCGACATTAGCATGCAATGGAACAAGACAATCGCTAACAAAACTCCTCTTGAAATGGAGATCCGCATTAAGAAATTAAATGAGGAAGTTTATCGCTGTCACCTGCTTAGGGTAATGCCAGTAATGGAAGGAACCGAAATAGTAAAATGGGTAGGTACTTTTACAGATATAGAAGAACAGAAACAAGCTGAAAAAAGAAAAGACGAGTTTCTAAGCATTGCCAGTCACGAACTAAAAACACCTCTTACCAGTATCAAAGCGTACATGCAACTGCTGGAACGCTCGTTTGACGCTCAGTCGTCTGGGTCGGGCGAAACCGGAAAATACCTTGAACGGACCCTGTTCCAGATTGACAAACTTCATAGCCTGATTGCCGATCTTTTGGATATTTCCAAAATTGAAAGCGGCAAACTAAAATTCAACAAAAAAGTCTTTGACTTTGAACCGGTGATTGAAAACACAATAGATATTATAAGACAAACTAACAGAGATTTCAATATCATCAGGAAAGGATCTGCCGACGTACAGGTTTATGGCGATGACATCCGTATTGAACAGGTGATCATAAACTACCTTACAAACGCAATCAAAT
>DALYUO010000062.1:20420-21363 GCA_031981225.1 Pararcticibacter sp. | reverse complement strand
CCATGGATAGGTCTTATCATCCTTAAGCATGATGTTGTAACGCGGCTGATGCTTCTTAATAAGGCTGTTCTCGAGCAGCCAGGCGTCGATCTCGGTGTCGACTATGGTAAAGGTAATATTAGCAATTTTACTTACTAGTACCCTTGTTTTAGCATTCACCCTATAGCTATCCTTATTGAAGTAAGTCCCAACCCTGTTCCTGAGATTCTTGGCTTTTCCGATATAGATCAGCTCGCCACTTTCATTCCAGAACTGGTAAACACCCGGTCTGGGCGGGATCTTCTTTAATGCTTCGCGGTAGTCGAATTCCATGTTTTGTATTACTGTCATTGGCTATCAGCTGTCAGCAGTCAGCAGTCAGCTGATAGGCATCAGCCCTTCAATTCTTAGTTTGCGAGCTTTTCTTTTCGTGCAGCCCTTAAATATATAGATTCACGTCGCAACCTATAATCATTACTCCATAACTCATAACCCACAATACCCCCCTGCCTCTCGCATCCTACAACTTGCAACTTGCAACCCACAACCCACATCCCACAACCCACTACGGGTTTGGTTCTGTTGCCGGGATTCCGGCAGAGTCGGTAACAGATTTCGGAACATAGGCGTCACAGTTAAGCGTAATGCTCATTCCTCCTTTTGGTGTAGGGAAGTCGCCTTTGGTGTATTTAAGTGTGGGATCCGCATAGACCTTTTTCATATACAGGGCAAATACAGGCAGTGCTGAATTAGCTCCTTCGCCCTGGCTTGTCGACAGGAAGTGAATGGCGCGGTCCTCGGCTCCGGTCCAGACGCCGGTAACCAGCTGCGGGGTTATACCTATAAACCAGCCATCGGAGTTATTCTGAGTGGTGCCGGTTTTACCTCCGATAGGGTTCGTTAGCCTGTATTTATCCTGAATGCGGCGGCCTGTTCCGCGCTGAACCACACCCTTCAGCATGTC
>DALYUO010000062.1:18785-20410 GCA_031981225.1 Pararcticibacter sp. | reverse complement strand
GTTTGTTCATTCAAAGCGATAGTTACTTTCGGTTTCCGTTCGTAGATCACCGTGCCGTTCTTATCCTCTATTCGGAGGAGATAGATTGGTTCATTTAACACTCCATGGTTTACAAAAGTTGAATAAGCACCTGTCATATCCAGTAAAGAGGCGTCAAACGTGCCGAGGCAGATGGCAGGGTAAGGATCAAGATTAGGCTACTTAATACCCATCTTTTTCAGTAAGGTAACAACGGCTGTTGGTCCAACCTGCTTCATCATATAAGCTGTCACATAATTCTGCGAATAAGCCAAAGCCGTTTTAAGTGTGATATAACCAGGAATCGGCTTGTAAGCACGGGGAGTCCATCCATCAATGGTAACAGGTTCGTTAGGTGCCTGGTAACAAGGAGAGAAGCCCTGGTTCTCTATAGCGACGGCATACGTAAATGGTTTTGCCGTTGATCCAACCTGGCGGGTTCCCATCTTTACCTGATCGTATTTGAAATGCTCGAAATTAATTCCTCCCACCCAAGCTCTTACATAGCCAACAGATGGACTATCTCCGGCCTCTATGGAAACCAATGCATTTCTCAGCATCAGCTTATAGTATTTTATGGAGTCCATAGGAGTCATCACAGTGTCTATATTTCCTTTCCAGCTGAACACATTCATTTTCACAGGTGTTTTAAACGCCTTTAGTATATCGCCTTCAGTAAGCCCTTCGTCTTTCAGTGATTTATAGCGGTCAGAACGTTTCATCCCCTGTTCAAGCAATACTTCTGCTTCGCCTTTGAACGGATTCCGTCCTTTCCATACCCTGTTGAACTGAACCTGCAGCGTCCGTATATACTCGCTTTGCACTTCTTCAGCATACTTCTGCATATGCGAGTTGATGGTTGTATAAATCTTTAACCCGTCGCGGTCGAGATCATATGGCGTGTCGTCGGCCTTTTTAATATTCTGCTCTTCGAAGATCTTCTGAATGTCTTTTTTGAGCACTGCCCTGAAATACGCTGCATACCCTTCGTTATGGTTAATTGGCCTGAACTTCAGCACCAGTGGTGTCTGTTTCAGTTCTTCAGCCTCCGGATCAGACAAGTAACCCGCGTTGCGCATGTTTTCAAGAACCGTATTCCTCCTGGCCAGCGATCTTTCGGGATTACGCACAGGGGAATAAAAGGACGGTCCTTTCAGCATTCCCACCAATACTGCCGCCTGCTCCGGCTTTAGCTTGTCGGGCGTAGTATTAAAATAAGTTTGCGAAGCTGCCTTTATACCAAAGCTGTTGTAAGAACCGAAGTCTACCGTATTAAGGTACATGGTTATTATTTCTTCTTTGGTATAGTTTCTTTCCAGCTTGATGGCAATAATCCATTCCTGTAACTTCTGAATAAAACGTTTGAAGACATTATGAGCACGGCCCTCTTCCTGAAAAAGGTTTAAAGCGAGCTGCTGCGTAATGGTACTTGCCCCCTGTTTTTTTCCCACCAGGTTATAAAAGATGATTGTAAAGGTTCGCTTAAAGTCGATGCCTGAATGACTGTAATATCTGACGTCTTCCGTAGCGATCAAGGCATTGATTACATGGGGAGAGATCTGGTCGTAACGAACATTCGAGCGGTTTTGTACAAAGTAGGAGCCCAG
>DALYUO010000062.1:14098-18689 GCA_031981225.1 Pararcticibacter sp. | reverse complement strand
TTCTTCTTTAGTTAAATGAGCTTTTCTTTGCTGCATGTTATTTGTAGTTCTTATAAAATTCCATGTACGAGTTTATCATCGCACGGGTATTTAACTTCTCCAGTTCCTGTTTACTAATTACAAAAGTATTATATCTTTCGGAAGCTATCTTCATAATATCGTTTATTAACGGAAGAATGCTTCTTTCGTAATTAGTGACGTCGTTACGACTAAAGAACGGGCCTACAAATATCAACTGATTTTCGTTATTAACGGTTTTTAATTGATGTTTTATTGACGATCCGGCAAACTTTGACCGGTTAAACTGACCTATGCCAAAGCGGGAAGGACTTAAATTCACACCGGAAGAAAGGACATTCACTACAAAGTAGTATTCTGCTGAATCGGGCAGGTTAAACATCGCCGGTGGCCTGGCCTCTCTGGCTTCCGTATCGATCGTTTCATCAGGTGTATTATCAGCCACTGGTGTTTCGACCTTTTTTTCTTGTCGGGGTGGTACTGTCTCTGACGGTTTATTCGCGGGCCGTGATGTTAATGTTGTCTTTGTATTTGCAGCAAGGGACTGAACAGGCTCCGGCTCCATGAAAATATTTACGGGGTCGTACTCGAGAAGGGCCGTAGGCCGGCTATTCAGCTCCTCCCTGTGATTGTTAATATATTGAAGGTGCTGGCGTACAATCGGAGTGATTAACTGGTCGGTAGCGAACGTATCCGCGAGCGACTGAAGTGCCGCTTCAAAGGGTGGAAGTTTTTGGATGTGGCCTGTGGCGAGAGCCTTCAGGTATGCAAATTGGGGTGAAAGCTTGTTTTTGCCGAAAAGCGCTTCTGCTTTCGAGATTTCATCTATGACCTGAGGGTATTTTCGGGATGTGTAAAGAAGGTAGACCGAATTATAAGTCTGATTGAATGCTGCCTCCCTCTCATCAGCTTCCTGACCATATCTTGGGTTGAGAATGGTTTTTGCGTAAGCCGATTCAGGATACTGTTTCAAGAGCATGTCGCGGTATCCATCTGACTGCTGGCGGTTCGTCTGTGAGTATATGAGGTAAAGATTGTAATAAACAGCAGGAGTGTAGGAACTTTCGGGAACGCGTTTCAGCAATTCCTGAAATGTACGTATTGCTTCATTCTTATCTTTAAGTTCGTCGCGGTAAAAGCCTGCAATATCGTAGTAGGCAGCGGCGATCCGTTCATTTGAAAGACGAAGAGCCTGAGGGCTGAGCGGCACATCTGCCAGGTATGCTTTACGTTGGTCGTCGGGCGAGGAAGATGCTTGATTTTGAGTAAGCGTTCCTGCTGTCGACTGATTTTGCGCCGTTTCGGTAACGTCTGATGCTGTTTTATTGCTTCTCCGCCAATTATCTGCTGGGGGGCGACTTCCCCATTTTCGTTGAAAGTCTGAGAATCCCTGACTTACAGCAGTAGAGTTATTAAAGTAAAATTTGCCTTCTTTTTGCCGGAAGTTGGGGTTGTCTATAGCAGCAATAAAAGCATCAGGATTAACCGGAGACCCCGATTCATTTATGGTTTTTTTAGCTTGTTCGCGAACAAGCTGCCCGATCCGATCTTCCCTGTCGGTCTCGCTCATTCTCGCCAGGGCCTGAAGAGTATCCTCTTTTGCAATTATCCGGAAGCGGTCGGCAAGTAATTCCAGGTTCTCGCTTTTTCGCCTGATCTGTTCGTATCCCTGAAATGTTGGAGGCAACGTGTTCAGGGTAGTATCATAATAAGATTTAGCCTTAGTGTAGTTTCCTGTTCTGAAATATATTTCAGCGAGTTGCAGATAAGACAATCCTTTATGTACCTGGCTTTTGGTGTTTTGTTTCGTCGCCTTTTGATAGCTCGATATGGCTTCGCTAAGCTGTTGCCGTTCAAGATAAACGTCGCCGATACGGTAATAGATCTGATCTGAGAAATCCAGGTATTTGTCGCTTTTAAGCATGGACCGAAGGCTGGCTATCTTGTCGTTTTTACGGTTGCCCGCTTCGTCTCTCATGCGGACACGGTTTAGCTCTGCATTAAATGCCATTTCGAAAGATGCGTTACTTTTCGCAATCCTTGAGTAATTTAAAAAAGCATCGTCTCTCTGATTATTAGCTTCCTGAAGCTGCGCGAGAATATAAGTCCACCGTATTCTGTACTTCTTTGGAGGATTTGTATCTAAAGCTTTTCCGAGCACTTCAAGCGCTTGCTGTCCCTTGCCTGTTCTTATCAGGAGCTGAGCATAAGACGCATACACTTCAGTTGCCTGTTTGCCGGAGGGATCAAGGTATTTGAGAGCGCTGTCAATGGTGGCCTCTGCTTCTTCCAGGTAGTTTAGCTGTATAAGCGCGCGTGTTTTCCATGCCAGGGAAGAGAGTCTCAGTTCCTTTTCTTCCGGATACGTTTTAATTACGTAAGAGAAAAACTCTGAAGCATCGTAAAAATTTGCTTTCAAATAGTTTGCCTTGGCTATCAGATAGTAAGCATCATCAATATATTTGCTTTGAGTCTTTTCATTGACGATAGTATTTGCCTTTTTAATCGCCGAATCAATGATGGGGGCTACAGAAGAAGCCTCCTTTTCAGAAGGTTCTTTATATATGGGCAGGATTTGACTGAAATCATCATAGTATGTGTTTTCAATCGTAAGCAGACTTTCTTCAAGAAGCAAATTGGCGTTATACAGAATATTGTAACGTGTAGTAAGGTTCTGAAGGCCACGGTTTAATGTGGTATCTTTCTGTGATCTGCAACCTAAAAACAGAATACAAAAGAAAGCCGCGCCGAGAATATATTTTACAGATGGGAGGATTTTCAAACTAAAGTAATTTGGTTCTTAACAAAAATACGATTTTCACAGATACGAAGCTGTATAACACTTGTACGCAGAACCGGGGAAAGGTTTACAGAAAATAAAATATTCATTAAATAGAGGTTAGGCATGTGGCTTCTTAAAACAGTCGTTTCATTGCAAAGGGGTAGAGGGTAACTTGTTTTTATATACAAGTTTATCTAAGTTTGAAGCTGCATAATTATTGGGAGATGGCAGACGAAAAGAGTAACAGCACAGATGAAAATCAAGACAGCGGAAAGAAGGCGCTTAACAGTTACGCCTACTACACCAGTATGGGTTTTCAAATGATTGCTGTGATAGGGGTTTTTGCGTTCATCGGATATAAACTTGATGAAGGCCGGGCTTCGAAAACTCCGCTTTTTACTGCATTCTTCAGTCTTGCAGGGGTTTTCATATCCCTGTATTTGGTTATCCGTTCTGTCAAAAAAAATAAATCTTGAATTTGGTTCGCTTTACTTTTCTATTCGCTGTTTTTGTAACCTGTATCGGTTTGCTTTTTGTGTTTTTAGATTCCGGTTTAGGCCGTTCCCTTTTAATACCTAAATTCTGGGTCATCTTTGGGGGGCTGGCCGTACTTACCTTAATGGCTTATTATTTTTCCCTGACAGGGATCCGGAAAGGCGGTGAATTTTCGGTATACGCCATACTGGGAGCTATCATTGTAAAGCTTTTGATAAGCATGCTTTTTGCCCTTGTTTACCTGCTCAGAATAAATGTAGATAAAGTGATTTTCGTTATTGATTTTATTTCAATTTATTTCTTGTTTAGTGGCTTTGAAATATGGGCGTTGTTAACTAACTTGCGTGACCAAAATAAATCGGAATAATCACGTATTAAATGGATTTTAGCGATATTTTTAAACTAAGAAAAACAGGGATAAGTGCAGTTGCCGCTCTTTTTTTATTTCTACTTAACGTTACCGACATAAAAGCCCAGCATCAAAGCAGCGATACGACCTTCAGTTCTGCTGTTGAAAGCGATGCTCAGATTCCAGCTACCGAACACAAAGAGGGAGGTCATGCGGAGGGTAAATTTGATCCTACTTCAGCTATCATGGATGACATCGCTGATTCACATTACTGGCATCTTTGGGGAGAGACTTCTTTACCTCTTCCAGTGATATTGATTACTGACAAAGGAGCAGAGGTTTTCTCATCTGCAAAATTCCATCATGGTGAAGATGCTTATGAAGGGAAATATTACACCTACAAGCTCATAGAAGACAAGATCTTTGCCGTTAATGCTTCGGGAGAGATAGACAAAGCTGCTTCTTCGAATGTATATGATTTTTCAATCACAAAAAATATCGCAGCGATATGGGTTGCCGTTATCCTGCTTGTACTGATATTCACGTCTGTATCCTCCGCTTATAAAAAGCGTGAAGGAAAGGCCCCAAAAGGCTTTCAGTCGCTTATTGAGCCGATCATACTTTTTGTACGCGACGATATAGCAATTCCAAATATTGGCTATAAATATGGCAGATACATGCCTTTGTTGCTGACATTGTTTTTCTTTATCTGGATAAACAATATGCTTGGTCTGCTGCCTATCTTTCCGGGGAGAGCCAATGTTACAGGAAATATATTTATGACCTTTGTACTGGCCTTTATTGTGCTTCTTGTTGTTAACTTCAGCGGTAACAAGTATTACTGGAAGCATATTTTATTGCCTGATGTACCGTGGTGGCTTTATCCGATCATGATCCCAGTAGAAATAATCGGGGTGATATCGAAGCCATTTGCATTAATGATTCGT
>DALYUO010000062.1:9431-14047 GCA_031981225.1 Pararcticibacter sp. | reverse complement strand
AATATTTCCGCAGGGCACATTATTGTACTTAGCTTAATTTCACTGATCTTCATCTTCAAGTCGCTCGCAATAGCTCCTGTTTCAGTCGCATTTGTTCTGTTTATGGATGTTCTAGAGCTTCTGGTTGCATTTCTGCAGGCGTTTATATTTACGATGCTTACAGCCCTGTTTATAGGGACTGCAGTTGATGAACATCATCATTAATAAAGAAACATTTTTTAACTATATAAATAACAACAATTATGGTAGGTTCAATAGCTGCAATTGGTGCAGGTTTAGCAGTAATCGGTGCTGGTTTAGGTATCGGTCAGGTTGGTGGTAAGGCAATGGAAGGTATTGCACGTCAGCCAGAGGCTGCTTCCAAAATTCAAACTGCTATGATCATCGCAGCAGCCCTTGTAGAAGGTGTTGCTCTGTTCGGTGTGGTAGTAGCCTTGTTGGGTAACAATCCTCAATAAGAAAGGGACTTCGGTCTGAAAAAAGGGCCGGAGAATTAACGATTGGTTATTTTTCCGGCCTTTATTTATGAAGAAAAGACAATAAAAGATAGAACAATGGGAGAATTATTTGAGGGTATACTTAACCACCATTTAGGTTTTGTAGTTTGGTCGACTCTGGCATTCCTTCTGCTTTTGGTTATTTTAAGAAAATTCGCGTGGAAGCCGATCCTGAGCTCCATTAATGAACGCGAGCGTTCCATTGAAAATGCTCTTGCATCAGCTGAAAAAGCTAAGGAAGAGATGAGCAGGTTAACCAGCCAGAACGAAACTTTGCTTAAAGAAGCTCGTGCAGAACGAGACCATATTTTGAAGGAAGCAAAGGAGCTCAAAGATAAGATCGTTGCAGAAGCCAGAACAAGTGCACAGGCTGAAGGTACTAAGATGATCGAAAAGGCAAAACAGGAAATAGACAGTCAGAAAACGGCCGCCCTGAACGAAGTAAAAGGTCAGGTAGCTGCGTTATCGCTTGAGATCGCTGAGAAGGTATTACGCCGCCAGTTTGAAGATCATGCTAAACAGGAAGCACTGGTTACTGATTTGTTAAAAGAAGTAAAATTGAGTTAAGAGGTAAGAGTTAAGAGTTTAGAGTTTGCCAAATCAAAAACCCGCAACTCTGAACCTTGAACCTTGAACTAATAGAAGAAGATGTCTGAAATACAAGTAGCATCAAGATACGCTAAGTCATTAATAGATCTGGCTGAAGAGCAAAAGGCGCTTGAGCCTATTAAGGCTGATATAGATTCATTTCTCCGTGTTGTGAAAATGAATTCGCAATTAGCTGCTATTCTCAGAAACCCTATTATCAGTCCTGATAAAAAGCTTTCTATTCTAAATGAGCTGTTTGGAAAAACGTTTCATAAAGTGGTTTTATCATTTTTCAGGATCGTAGTGAACAAAGGTCGTGCTGAAGTTCTTTACGCAACGGCAAGGGAATTTGTGAATGAGTATAATCTGCGTAAAGGGATCATTAAGGCAACAGTAACTTCCGCTGCGCCTCTAAGTGAGTCGAACAGGAACCAAATTGTGCAGGTGGTTACAGAGGCTACTAAGTGTCAGGTAATTCTTGATGCGAAGGTGGATAAAGACCTGATCGGGGGCTTTGTGCTCACGGTTGGCGACAAGCAGTATGATGCTACTATCCTGAACAGCCTGAATAAGCTAAAAAAAGATTTTTCACAGAAAGTATCAGCTTGATCTGAGGTGTGACATAATTAGAACAACAATTTTAAAGCATAAAATAAAAAATTAAGATAAAAAATATGGTAGAGGTAAGACCAGATGAAGTTTCGGCGATATTGCGTCAGCAGTTGTCGGGCTTTAAATCAGAGGCCGAACTTGAAGAAGTAGGTACCGTGTTGCAGGTGGGCGATGGTATTGCCCGGGTATACGGCCTCACCAAAGTTCAATCAGGCGAGCTGGTTGAATTTGACAACGGACTACAGGGCGTGGTATTGAACCTTGAAGAGGATAACGTGGGTGTGGTTTTATTAGGCGCTACTGATGAGGTTAAAGAAGGTGACACCATCAAACGTACGAAAAGGATTGCTTCTATCCGTGTGGGAGAAGGGATGCTTGGCCGCGTTGTAAATACATTGGGACAGCCAATAGATGGCAAGGGCCCAATCACCGGCGAAACATATGAGATGCCGATCGAGCGTAAAGCTCCCGGAGTAATTTACCGTCAGCCTGTAAACGAGCCTCTACAAACCGGTATTAAAGCAATCGACGCTATGATTCCGATCGGTCGTGGACAGCGCGAGCTTGTCATCGGCGACCGTCAGACTGGTAAGACTGCCGTTTGTATTGATACTATTATCAACCAGAAAGAATTTCATGCTGCAGGCAAACCAGTTTATTGTATTTATGTCGCTATCGGACAGAAGAGTTCTACGGTAGCCAACATTGTTCGTACGCTGGAAGAAAACGGTGCTATGGCATACTCTATCATAGTAGCTGCTTCTGCTGCAGATCCTGCTCCTATGCAGTTCTTTGCTCCGTTTGCCGGCGCTGCTATTGGCGAGTTCTTCCGCGATACAGGACGTCCTGCATTGATCATTTATGATGATCTGTCAAAGCAGGCAGTAGCATATCGCGAAGTTTCCTTGTTGCTTCGTCGTCCTCCGGGTCGTGAAGCTTATCCCGGAGACGTATTCTATCTGCACAGCCGCTTGCTCGAAAGAGCTGCAAGGATCACTAGTGCCGACAATATCGCTCGGCAGATGAATGACCTTCCGGATTCTATTAAGCACCTTGTAAAAGGTGGCGGTTCGCTTACAGCGCTTCCTATCATTGAAACTCAGGCAGGCGACGTATCGGCTTATATCCCGACCAACGTGATCTCTATTACCGACGGTCAGATATTCCTCGAGTCAAATCTGTTTAACGCAGGGGTTCGGCCGGCGATTAACGTAGGTATTTCTGTATCTCGTGTGGGTGGTAATGCCCAGATCAAGTCGATGAAGAAAGTAGCGGGTACCTTAAAGCTCGACCAGGCTCAGTACCGTGAGTTGGAGGCGTTCTCTAAATTTGGATCCGACCTCGATGCAGCTACCAAATCAGTACTTGATAAGGGTGCGAGAAACGTGGAGATCCTGAAGCAGGGACAATTCTCGCCAGTAACTGTAGAAAAGCAGGTAGCTATAATATATGCGGGTACAAAAGGACTGTTACGTCAGGTACCTGTGAATAAAGTAAAACAGTTTGAAGCAGAATATACCCAGCAGCTGGAAGTACGTCATCCTGAAGTATTACAGGCGCTAAAAGCTGGAAAATTTGATGACAGCATTACCAGCGTACTTGAAACAGTAGCTAAGGAATTGGCAGCAAATTATTAATGTAGTTATTAGATGTGAGGTGTGAGATAAGAGATATGAGAACCAGTAACAGGTCTCAGATCTCAGATCTCAAATCTCATATCTCATCAAAAGAGAATGGCTAATTTAAAAGAAGTAAGAAACAGGATCACATCTGTAAGTTCGACGCAGCAGATTACAAAAGCCATGAAGATGGTTTCGGCAGCAAAGCTTAAAAGAGCTACAAATGCCATTGTTCAACTGCGACCTTACGCCAATAAACTAAAGGATATACTGGGGAATCTTTCGGCAAGCCTTGAGGATTCGTCGTCCCCGTACATTCAGGAGCGTGAACCTGTAAGAGTGTTGATTGTTGCGGTTTCTTCTAACCGGGGACTTGCTGGTGCTTTTAATGCCAATGTTATTAAGTCGGTTAATCAGTTAATTGCTGATAAATACAGTGAGCAGTATCAGAATGGAAACGTGAGCATTGTAGCAATTGGAAAGAAAGTGCAGGACTATTTCGAACGGCGTAAATACAACGTTATTGGAAATAACACAGAGCTATATACAGCACTTACATTCGAAAACGTTTCTGCTGTTACAGAATCTATCATGCAGGGTTTCGTGAACGGGAATTACGACAGGGTAGAAGTAGTATATAACCATTTTCGAAATGCAGCAGTTCAATATCTGATCACAGAACAGCTTCTTCCACTGCCCCGCAATACAGAAGCCGTCGATGCTGCGAAAGCGTCGAAGGTTGACTATATCCTTGAACCTTCGCAGGAAGAGATTGTCAACGAACTAATCCCCAAGTCGATTAAGATTCAATTATATAAAGCAGTATTAGACTCGCATGCCTCCGAGCATGGAGCCAGAATGACGGCTATGGATAAGGCGACAGATAATGCAGGCGAGTTAATACGAGCTCTTAAACTATCGTACAACCAGGCAAGACAGGCTGCTATCACTACCGAGCTTACTGAAATTGTAAGCGGTGCTGCAGCGTTGTCAAACGGGTAATATTTGCTATTATCTAAAGTTATTAAGTCAGCTACCTGAAAGTATACTTTCAGGTAGCTGACTTTTTTTATAGGTGCTTACTGAGGATGGCCATGATTTGAGGCTCCATTTTTTGAAGCATGCGATCGAAGCCCAGGTCGTTGGGGTGGGTGCCGTCAGTTGTACCTTCGTGGTCATCACCAATGAGCCCTTTGGCGTCGATAAAGTAAAGGTCTTTTACCCCCTGTTT
Source organism: Pararcticibacter sp. (assembly GCA_031981225.1). Taxonomy (GTDB): domain Bacteria; phylum Bacteroidota; class Bacteroidia; order Sphingobacteriales; family Sphingobacteriaceae; genus Arcticibacter. The sequence goes on along the minus strand of DALYUO010000062.1, from coordinate 9,500 downwards.
TTGCAACAGGTCGTATTGTTTCCGCATATTTTCGTTTTGAAGTTTCATGCGGGAAGCCCACTGCTTATC
>DALYUO010000062.1:7498-9421 GCA_031981225.1 Pararcticibacter sp. | reverse complement strand
ATTTCCCTGACAATGCTTTGAATCAGGATGATTGGAGCCTTGGGATGCCTGGCTCTGATGCTTTGCACCAGGTAGGCCGTTCTTTCTGTGATCTCCTCCGGAGAAGAGTTGGGTACACAGTCCAGAATATAAGCATCGGCTTCCAGTTCTGCCACCACATCAGCGACAGGCTTTTCCATCTTAGCGCTTCCTGAAAGCCCAAAGTTGATAAAATGAAGGCCAGTACGCCTCGATAGCCGGGCAGGGTAAGCCATGCCCGGGCGGCTTGCAGAAGCGCCCTGAACAATACTGGATCCATAGATCAGGATTCGCTTTTTAAAGGGCTCGCCACCAGCAAGGAGCTCTGATCCTTCTTCAATTCCGATTTCCAGTTTGTTCAGTTCGTCATATAGAGGAAGATAGAGCAGGAATTCCTTTGTCCCGCCTTCCATGTTTTTGGAGATCTGATAGTTTGAACACTGAGCGGAAGGTCTGCCTACGCCAGCAAATTGCCACTTGCCGTCCCGCTTTACATATAAGTCAAGACCTTTATTGGCAATGGCTGTCATGTTTTCATTGGTCTTCGATTTAGAGACACACCATTTGGCCCATATTGTCGTACTATTGGTAGTAAAGGTCACCGCAATTCCGGCAGAATTCGTCAAAAGGCGTTTTACTCCAGGGGGTAAAGCCGGATAAGAGGCCGTATCAAGACGATGAAAGGCAGGAGCGTTTTCCTTTAGTTTTCCGGTTATGTGAAGTGCAGAAGCATCGGTGTACTTGATTTCTTTCTGTGCAAAGGATGAATAGTTTATACCTGTCAGCAGAATAAGGATGATTAAAAAAGATTTCATGACTCTATGTAAATTGATTATAGTATTTATTTTTAAAGGTTAGCAACACGTTTTCGATACACCCCCAGGTATTTGAATAAGCAGGACACAGCTCCATAGCGACGCAGGTAACATATGGTTTCGCGGCTTTAGATTCATTTTGCCCGGGATGGTAACGCTAATGTAGGGATTTTGAGGTAAAGATGAGGTCTGCTGTTTATGACAACGTATCACCGTGTGAAATGACCCTTTTCTGACGTCAGAAAGCCAACTAAAAACTTAATATTGTGCTTCGTGTTAGTCAAATAAATAAATATGGAATACAGGAAATTAGGAGAATCCGACCTTGAACTCTCTGTAATAACTTTCGGCTCCTGGGCTGCGGGAGGATGGATGTGGGGAGGTACAGAACGCTCAGATGCTGTGAATGCTATTAAATCTTCTTATGATCTGGGAGTAACCTCTATTGACACAGCGCCGATATATGGGCAGGGGCTAAGTGAAGAAATCGTAGGCGAAGCAATCAAGGGACTACCCCGTGATAAGGTGCAAATACTTACCAAGTATGGAATGCGATGGGATCTGGAAAAAGGCAGCCTTGCCTTTAAGAGCAAAAACAACGATGGGCTGGATATTGATATTTACAAGTATGCTGGTAAAGAGAGTATAATTGAAGAATGTGAAAGCAGCTTGAAAAGGCTTGGTACTGATTATATAGATCTATATCAGATACACTGGCCTGATGTAACGACTCCTATTGAAGAAAGCATGGAAGCGGTGCAGCGACTAATTGAACAAGGGAAGGTAAGGTATGCTGGTGTCTGCAATTATGATGCTGAACAGATGAAAGCTGCTGAAAGTGCAATCTGTATTGCTTCTAATCAAGTTCCGTATAGTATGGTAAACCGGGGAATAGAGGAGGTTGTTGTTCCGTACTGCCTGGCTAATAAAAAGGCAATTCTGGCTTACAGTCCCCTTGAGAGGGGTTTATTAACGGGAAAGATAAAGCCGGGGCATCACTTCCAGGAGGGAGATCACCGGGCTCAGCACAGATATTTCAATGAAGATAATATAAAGAGGGTGAACGCCTTTCTTGACAAACTACGGCCAA
>DALYUO010000062.1:0-7488 GCA_031981225.1 Pararcticibacter sp. | reverse complement strand
AAAGGTGCATCATTAAGTCAGCTAGTTTTGCGATGGACAATCGAAAAGCCAGGAATCACAGTTGCTCTCGTGGGCGCCCGCAACGCGGAACAAGCCGTTCAAAACGCCAGGGCTGTTGGAGTGAAACTAAGTGCTGAAGAGCTCTCCTTTATCAGTCGGGAATTATCAGCGATTGGCATTTAGGTATTAGCTATTGGGTTTTGGCAATTGGCTGTTAGCAGTTGGCTGTTGGCTTTTGCCAATACCCAACACCCAATTGCCAACTGCCAATAGCCTGGTTATTTCTTCTTCGGTACCTTGGCGCCTTCTTCACGCGCTTCAGACAGTCCGATAGCAACTGCTTGTTTTGGGTTAGTTACCTTCTTGCCTGTTCCGGTTTTTAGCTTTCCTTCTTTCATCTCATGCATTGCTTCCTGCACCTTGTCCTGAGATTTCTCTGAATATTTTGCCATAGGATTGATTTTTAATGATATAAACTATGTGGTGCTTGTTTTGTTTTTACCTTCAACTATAGCCTGAAATCTATATCGGCATTTTTCATTGACGGATTTTTTATAACTTAGCAGCAGTAAATAAAAAAATGGAAAACGTAAAAGAAACCTATAAAAAGAGCAATGCAAGCGACAATGCTAACAATCCTGCTCATTACCGGCTACTAACACTTGGGATCATAATTATTATGATTGGTTGTTTGCTTCGCTTTATGGGCGAATGGGCAATGATCGATATGGTATCAAATCTGATAACTATTGTTGGTATAGGTATCAGCCTGAAATCCGTCTACAATATTCTTCAGTAAATTCGTCTGCAAGCTATAAATTCTTTCCATCTGCTTATGGAAAGGATAAACTATTTGCATCTCTTTATCGTTAATACAATGATATGATGAAGAGAATAATGTTTTGTGCTACAGTACTTTTGACTGTCGCAGGCGTTTCGTTAGCAAGAGTAAAAGAGGAGCCATTGAAAATACGGAAGCTGGTGCTTGAAAAGCGTCAGTCGCATACCTTTCAGGGGAGAGATTCTACTGTTACAATTGAAATTGATACGCTCATTATGAATGACAGGTCTGCCATAAGATTCCTTAATAAAAAGGATGTTAATCTTGTGATAAAATATGCTGTCATAGGAAAAGATTGTGTTATAGGTGGAGACGACGGGAAGAATAATGGTACAAACATCAATCTTTCTGCAAACTTCATTCAACTTAAGAAGCTGTCTATTGATGTATCCGGTCTCGATGCGAAGATGTCGAACAGAAAGTTTGACAACGGAAACGGAGGTAAAGTAGTGTTAAATTACCTTGCCGGCGGAGTAAAGCCCCAGTTGTCAGATAGCCGTTCTGAAGGTTATGTAGAGATCGACAACCGCGCAGGCGGATACCGGACGAATGCTCAGAGTGATTTGTATACTGTTTATAGCCGGTTACAAAGCGGTGTTCCCGGACGGCCGCTCAGCCAGTTGCCAAACGGCAGGGTGTATTCGGGAGGTATTGGCAGAGATGGTAAATCAGATGTGAGAGAAGTAAAAGAATTACTTTCTTCCCCGGCATCAGGTAAAGAGGCAAGTAAAGATTTCTAAATATTTATTTGGGCTTATAGTGCGAACGGTTCAGGATCTCCTGATATTTGGTATCCGCCATTAGTTGCTGTAATGTAACATCCGGATTGCGTTCCATATAATTCTTCACAATCTGCCAGCCGGTGAATAAGCCCAGCTTAGGAGCGGATTCATTTCCTGTTCCTAACCCGGGAGTAAAAGGGGCTTCGGACAGGTACTTCTGGACTTTCATATAATCCGTTTCATACAGCAGGTTTTCCTGAAGGAAATATCCCCATACGTCAGCTTCGTACGTTTCAATCCACTTTTGCTGTTCGGAGGTATAACCAATAATCGTAGAATCTGGTACTTCTGGCATGAAAGAACTCATTAAGAACAGGATTTTTCCGTTGTAGATCATCCTGTCGAGAAATGAATGATCGGTATCTGGTTCGGGAAACATATCTTCTCTTACAAAAGCTTCAATAACCCGGGGTGTAATGTTATCGGGCGTAAACCGCCGTGAGATATACAAAGGGATACTTTCCCTCAGCGCCGGGTAGAACTTCGAGTCGGCGCCGAGAAACATGTCAAGGCCGATGCCGATATAGTTGTCGCCTACCGGTACCTGAACAGCGAATCCCGAGAAGAAAGAAATAATCCTCGGTATCTTTTGCTCCGGGAAGTAGTATTTAACGTGTTTAAAAGCATCTGTGAGTTCTTCTTCGGTGGACAAGAGATCGCTGAATTTTTCGTCTACAGAAGCCTGTAATGCCCGGTAATCAGCGTTGTTGACGACAGTCCTGAGATTTCTGTAATAAGTTGTATCGCTGGTGTTGCCAACCCCTAACATTCCCGACATAAAATCATCATAGAAGGCGGCGTATTTCTTTTGAAGTAAAGGCGCCTTTTTACCCAGATTCGCTGAGTTCACCTTTGCCAAATCCTTATCGAAGCGCTCAATCTTCAGATCGAGTTCAATATTGCTAACATCCACCTCCTTCTTATTCTTGCAGGAGCTAAGGGCTACCGCAATTAAAAAAAACAAGTAGATTTGAAAACTTCTTTTGATTCTCATGTTTATATCAGAAGCGAAAATATGAAAAAACAGTTTTTTATCCTCATGATGTTTTTCCTGCCCATATTGGCAGACGCTCAAACAACAATTGATAATGTACAGTTAGGATTTACTACATCGCCGAATATCGGTTGGCTCTCGGTGGATGATAATACCGGTGGTATTGCTGGTGATGGTGTACGAACAGGATTTTCATACGGGGTACTTGCCGACATTGGTTTTGCACGTAATTATTATTTTTCCACTGCATTTGCATTGACTACAATAAACGGGAAGACTAGTGAAAAGGCTTCGGGAATGTCATATAACAATGTCTATAAGATTGGTTATATAGAAGTCCCCGCAACGCTGAAGCTTAAAAGCAATCCAGGCGCAATGGGAAGGTTTTATGGACAGTTTGGACTAAGCACCGGCATCAAGATAAAAGCAAAGGGAAGTTCGACCGAGAAGGTTTTGGGTGAGCCGGGTGTTGAGGGTGATAACTCGAATCTTTCGGATGTGAATACCTTTAGGTTCGGACTAGTAGCTGGCGCCGGGGCGGAATGGAATGTTAATGGGAATCTGAACATACTAACTGGAATTACATATAATAACGGATTCACGAGAGTTGTAAGCAAGGGACCGGATATGAGGAATTCGTATCTTTCATTAACTCTTGGGGTATTCTTTTAGACATTGCAGGATTTACAAGGGATGGAAGTTGACGGATCGGCGTCTGGCCGACTTTTATGGATCAAAATTACTACGAATCATCACTCAAATGAAAATAGCACTCGCTCAATTAAATTATCACATAGGAAACTTCGAATCGAATACTCAGAAGATTATCCAAACCATTCTGAAAGCAAAAGATCAGGGCGCAGACCTGGTAGTGTTTGCTGAATTAGCAGTATCGGGATACCCGCCGCGTGATTTTCTTGAATTTACGGAGTTTATCGAGCTATGCGAAGCCTCTGTAAACAAGATAACAGAAGCCTGTAGCGATATTGCGTGTATTATCGGAACGCCTACCCGTAATCCAAGGACCGAAGGGAAAGATCTGTTTAATTCTGCTGTTTTCATCACAGAAGGAAAAGTGAAAGCTACAGTTAACAAGGCATTGCTGCCTACGTATGATGTTTTTGATGAGTACCGTTATTTCGAGCCGTCGGCAGAGTTCGGTTGCATAGAGCTTAATGGTAAGAAGATAGCTCTTACGATATGCGAAGACCTCTGGAATATTAACGACAACCCTCTCTATATTACCGCTCCGATGGACCAGCTGATTGCTGAAGGTCCGGATATTATGATCAACATAGCCGCTTCTCCATTTGCCTATAATCATGATGACAACCGTGTAAAGGTGCTGAGTGATAACAGTAAGAAGTACAAGCTTCCTTTGCTGTACGTGAACCATGTAGGGGCACAGACAGAGATCATCTTCGACGGAGGCTCTTTTGTGTTTAATGAAAAGGGCGAAATGCTTGATCAGCTTAAATACTTTGAAGAGGATCTGCGGATCTACGAGTTCAATGATGGAAAGATACAGGGGCTGGAGCCTTTGCCGTATAGCCCTCTTCCTGACATTGAGCAGATCCACCAGGGCTTGCTGTTAGGAATTAAGGATTATTTTACCAAGTCGGGCTTTAGCAAGGCGGTACTGGGACTTTCGGGCGGGATCGATTCTGCAGTGGTGTGCGCCCTTGCTGCAGAAGCCTTAGGTGCCGAAAACGTTATGGCTGTATTGATGCCTTCCAAATACTCTACTGATCATTCCATCCAGGATGCTCTCGACCTGGTTGAGAATTTAGGCTGTCAGCACCACATAGTCGCTATAAAGGAAGCTGCCGATGCCTTTGAACATATGTTAGAGCCAGCGTTTAAAGGACTGCCTTTTAATGTTGCTGAAGAGAATATACAAGCGCGGTGCCGGGCTATTGTTGTTATGGCATTTTCGAATAAATTCGGTTATATTCTTCTGAATACATCGAATAAAAGTGAATGTGCTGTTGGTTACGGAACACTGTACGGCGATATGGCTGGCGCTATTTCCGTGTTGGGCGACGTATATAAAACGCAGGTTTACCAGCTCGCTAACTATATCAACCGCGAGCGGGAGATCATTCCACAAAACACTATTGTTAAACCTCCCTCCGCTGAACTCCGTCCTGGGCAAAAAGATAGTGACTCTCTGCCAGATTATGATGTGCTTGACAGTTTGCTCTATCAGTATGTTGAGCTCAAAAAGAGTTCGAGAGATATTATAGCGAAGGGTTTCGACGAAGAGCTTGTGCGGAAGGTTATAAAGATGGTAAATAAAGCCGAATTCAAGCGGTATCAAACGCCTCCAATACTCCGTGTCTCGCCTAAAGCATTTGGTATGGGCAGGAGAATGCCTATCGTAGGTAAGTATTTATCATAGACGGGTTGTTATAACCTAATCCTAAGCGGCATAAGTGTACGTTCAGAGGTTAAATCAAAAACTCTGAGCCTGGTATTTCTATGATTATAGGTTTTGCCTATAAAAGCATAGAATTAATTGATTATGATTATTTCTTCCGTTGTCCTAACTTTACAATACTCACAAAGAACAAATCATACCAAATTCATAAAAATGGAAAAAGAATCAAACGACATCAGTAAATGCCCGTTTCATAATGGGAGTATGAAACACAATGTCGGCGGTGGCGGCACCAAAAACCGGGACTGGTGGCCTAATCAGTTAAAATTAAGCATTCTTCGTCAGAACTCTCCCCTGTCAAATCCTATGGACGAGGATTTTAACTATGCCGAAGCTTTTAAGAGTCTCGACCTGGAAGCAGTAAAAAAGGATCTTCATGAACTTATGACGGATTCGCAGGACTGGTGGCCTGCGGATTTTGGCCACTATGGCGGACTATTTGTACGTATGGCATGGCACAGCGCAGGGACCTACCGTGTATGGGATGGTCGCGGTGGTGCAGGAGCAGGACAGCAACGTTTTGCGCCGCTTAACAGCTGGCCCGACAATGTAAGTCTGGATAAGGCGCGCAGGCTATTGTGGCCCATCAAACAGAAATATGGCCGGAACATCTCATGGGCTGACTTAATAATTCTCACAGGTAACGTGGCGCTGGAGTCTATGGGCTTCAAAACATTTGGATTCGCCGGTGGGCGTGCAGATGTTTGGGAAGCAGACGAGGCCGTATATTGGGGCTCGGAAAACACCTGGCTCGGGGGCGACCTTCGCTACGCACACGGATCTCCGGGAGTAGAAGGTCATGGTATCGTGGTGTCCGACGATGACGCCGATGGCGATGTTCATACCCGCGATCTCGAAAACCCCCTCGCTGCTGTACAAATGGGACTTATATACGTAAATCCCGAAGGTCCCGACGGTAATCCTGATCCTATCGCTGCGGCTAAAGACATCCGCGATACTTTCGGTCGTATGGCAATGAACGATGAAGAAACTGTTGCTCTTATTGCCGGCGGGCACAGCTTTGGAAAAACCCACGGTGCGGCTCCGGCGACGCATGTTGGCAAGGAACCTGAGGCAGCCGGTTTGGAAATGCAGGGATTGGGCTGGAGCAATAGTTATGGTTCAGGGAAGGGGCCTGATACGATTACAAGCGGTCTTGAGGTAACCTGGTCCAAAACTCCAACCCAGTGGAGTAACAGTTTCTTTGAGAACCTGTTCGGCTTTGAATGGGAGCTTTCTAAAAGTCCCGCAGGAGCACATCAATGGGTTGCTAAGAATGCAGATGCTATCATTCCGGATGCATTCGATGCCTCAAAAAAACACATACCAACCATGCTGACTACCGACCTCTCTTTAAGGTTTGATCCGGTGTATGAGAAAATATCCAGACGATTCTTTGAGAATCCGGAAGAGTTTGCCGATGCGTTTGCACGGGCATGGTTTAAGCTAACACACCGTGATATGGGTCCGCGCTCACGTTATCTCGGTCCTGAAGTGCCTGAAGAGGTTTTGATCTGGCAGGATCCTATTCCCGAGGTTGATCATGTATTGATAGATGAAAATGACGTTGCTGCTTTGAAAGCGAAGATATTGGAATCGGGGCTAAGTGTGTCCGAGCTGGTATCCACAGCCTGGGCTTCCGCCTCCACCTTCCGCGGATCCGATAAACGGGGTGGAGCGAACGGTGCACGTATTCGGCTCGCTCCTCAGCGATACTGGCGGGTAAATAATCCAACGCAACTGCAACGTGTTCTAAGTGTGCTGGAGTCTATTCAGAAAGAATTTAATGATGCGCAAACAGGTGGTAAGAAAGTTTCGCTGGCAGATCTGATAGTTCTGGCTGGCTGTGCAGCTATTGTAAAAGCCGCGAAAGACGCCGGGCATGTTATTACAGTTCCGTTCACGCCGGGCCGTATGGACGCGTCGCAGGAGCAAACAGACGTTGAATCGTTTGGCTATCTTGAGCCGATCGCCGATGGCTTCCGCAATTACCGCAAGTCGCGGGGAGCTGTGCCTACCGAAGAATTGCTGATAGATAAAGCTCAGTTGCTCACACTTACGGCACCCGAATTGACAGTGCTGATAGGCGGTATGCGCGTATTGAACACTAATTTCGATGGCTCCGGCCATGGTGTTTTCACGCAGCGCCCGGGTGTGCTCAGCAACGATTTCTTCGTAAATCTGCTGGATATGAGTACCGCCTGGAGAGCAGCATCCGATGACAAGGAGCTTTACCATGGTATTGACCGCGTCACCGGTGAACCAAAATGGACTGCCACCCGTGCTGATCTGGTTTTTGGATCACATGCGGAACTTAGAGCAGTTGCTGAAGTGTACGCCAGTGCAGATGGTCAGGAAAAATTCGTGAAAGACTTCGTAGCGGCCTGGAATAAAGTAATGAACCTGGACAGGTTTGATGTATCTTAATAAA
>DALYUO010000061.1:20219-21507 GCA_031981225.1 Pararcticibacter sp. | reverse complement strand
AGCATACTAATTACAAGGAAATTGCAGGTATACCTAAAAAGAGGTGAGACTCACTATATTCTTAGAAAACGTTTCAAGCGACTTTCTACCATTAAGAAAATCCAGTCCAATCACAAAGGCAAAACCTGCAACAACACCACCGAGTTCAGTTACCAGGTGGGCGGCAGCCTGCGCTGTACCGCCTGTAGCCAGCAGGTCATCATGTATCAGAACGTGGCTCCCGGGTTCAAATGCGTCGGTATGGATCTCTATGGACGCAGAACCGTATTCCAGCTCATATGATTTTTTCACGATCGTAAATGGAAGTTTTCCCGGCTTACGCACAGGAATAAAGGGAACACCCAGCTTGTTAGCTAACATCAGACCGAAAAGGAAGCCACGGCTTTCAATGCCGGCGACAACATCAACCTTCGTACCTTTTAATTGTTCAACAAATGCCTCGATCACTTCTGTACAAAGTTGAGCATCTTTAAAAATGGGCGTAACGTCCTTAAAGATTATTCCCGGTTTGGGGAAATCGGGAATGTCGCGGATTACAGATTTCAGTCTCTCACTAATCATCAGAAAATTAAATAAGGCGCAATTTTACGCAAAATTTCCTCGTTTAGGATGGCTATTTTTTTAAGATCATTTATTCCGCTGTAGGGCCCATGTTGCTTGCGGTATTGAATAATAGCGTTCATCTGTTTATAGCTCAGGTACGGATAACCCTTTATATCGTCGAAGGTAGCGGTGTTAAAATTCAATTTCCTTACCGGTCCCGGGTTTACTATTATTTGCCCCTCCAGAGAACTATATCTGGCTGAATCTATACCATAAACCTCTCTAAGCTGTTCCTTCCGGCAAAACCCTCCCAGCCTGTCGCGGTATCTTACGATCCGTGAAGCCAGAACCGGTCCTATTCCCCTTACAGTTTGCAACGTTGCCGAATCAGCAGAATTGAGCTCGACTACCACCACAGCATTTTGGGAATGTCTCTGGACGCCGCCGCGCCCTTCGATGGTTCGGCCGTACGCAGGATATTCCTCCGGAATACTTATATATGGCTCAAGCTTGCTGTACAGAGCAGCATCGATAGAATAAATTCTTTTCAGGTCCTCCTTCTTCCAAAACTTCCCTCCTTTTGCCTCATAGTTCTTAATCACCTTAATTTGTTTTTTGCTCAATCCTAATTTCTGCCAGTCGGCTTCTGGGAGCTGATTGGGGTTAAACCTGAAATAAGCAGGAGCTTTCGCCAAGGCTTCAACATCCTCATAATCTCTATGATAATTATGCCTGGAGCGTTTTA
>DALYUO010000061.1:5222-20209 GCA_031981225.1 Pararcticibacter sp. | reverse complement strand
GTTTTATTTCTGATGCCCTGAATTCGGCTATTTCCTTCTTGAACTGGCTAAAATCATACGTCTCCCGGGAAGGGAACCAGGAGGCCACAAGCGGGACTAATAACACGATGAGCAGCAGGATACAAAACACCAGAAGACCGTTCAGCTCTTTCCGGGTGAAGCTAAAAAACTCCGTCAAATACTTAAACATAAGGATAAGGTATTGTCCGGAGCTAAATTAAGGAATATTATAAAAAATCCTTACTCGTGTTTCGTCCACACGTTAAAGATTTCTACTTCGCCATAAGCAGTACACAATTCGCCCGGAACCTTTTTTGCTCCCTGGCAGGAAGATTGTACATACGCGCCTGCTTTAAAATAGGCATCAGTAAAATGTCCGTCAAATGTATATTTAAGCTTTTCGTTGTAATAGCATTGGGTCTTGTCATTTGCGACGACAAATTTAACGTTGAATCGCGTTCCTAATTGATAGTTATCGTCCAGCGTCACCCTGCTTCCGCCGTTAACAGACACTAGCAGCTTCCGGTCTTCAAGTCTGAAAAAGATCACATATTTATCGGCATCATGGATCTGGCCGATCACTACATGTTTCCTTACATCTGGAAGATGGGTAACACGCTGGTCTATGAACAAGGTATGAGTACCTTCAGAAGACGACCATGCAGCCGAAGCCTTCCCGTTGTTCAGCATCTCCCTGAGCTCCGACCGTGGATAGTTGGAGCCGCTCGTTGTAGCCCCGCCGGTCTGGGCACGAAAAATCACCCCATCTCCCGTCTTGTTCACATGAAAGTAATCAGCACTCGAATACGTGTTCAGTTCAGGTTGTTTTATTTCATCGGGGTTTCCTGCATGATCCGTATTAACGGGCAGGGTAAGTTTCCAGTTTGCCAGGTCGAGTACCTTTGCAGGATAAACTTTCGGCGTATCTGAAGGCACGTTCTCTGTCTTTCCCGGCAGTGTATTTACCGGACCAGCCGCAGCGCTCTCTTTCTTTGAGCAGGCTGTCAAGATAAAAAAGAATATCGATAATATTATGTTCATGTTCATTGAATTTTAGTTTAAAACCAGCTTTTCGGGCTTGGTTACCATCGCTCCCAGCGCTCCTCCTGAAGATGACTTGTTTAAAAGCTCAGAACCGGCTTTCAGCGAAAAGTTTCTGCTTTTCGGATCTTCATACAGCGGATCTAACTGATAGATGTTTGGTCCGGTGAGCCTTCCATAAAAAGATTGTATCCGGCCCGACTGATAAAGATTACAATAGTCGACTTTAAGATTGTCGTACCGCGATTCCTGGAACTGCACAGAACGGCCGCCCTGACCGCTAAAAGAAAAGATAGAATTGGTAATACTTGCGTTCTGAACACCTAAAAGCCTTAATACAGCGCCCTGCTCACGGTTATCCACTTCATTAAACGTACAATGGTTTATTACCAGGAAAGGGCCCAATGTGCTTTCGTCGTTGCCTCCACGGTACAAATTGAGAGCAGACCCAAGGATATTGGTAAAAATACAGTTCTTAATAATTGTATACTCCGCGTTGTAAGTCCCCTTATCATCCTTTTCGGCAGCCAGGTCGATGCCACTGCCCGAAATATTCCTGAATATAGAATTACCGACAAGGATACTGTCGGCATAGCTCGACTTTAAGGCCTTAATCCCGGCAAACGAACTTTCGTTAAAATTATAGAACTCACAATTATCGACACTCAGCTTGTAGTGCCGAACCATCGGCTTAGCCGAAGTTATAATACCGGCGCCGACATCACCAAATCCTTCGTTACTACCGGCGAAGGCGATACCATTAACCACCAGATCAGCACCATCTTCAATAACCATAAAAGCGTTAAGATTTTTCTCTGATGCATTTTGTAGCAGAGGCCTGGAACCAGTCCCTTTCGCAGCCGTGATTACAACGGCCTTTGAAACATGCAGTTCTTCTGTTACTTTATAACTTCCCGCATCCGAAAGTTCTATTGTGTCGCCCGCAGCAGCCGAAGCAACAATCCCGGGTAACTTAGCGCTGTTGATGAGCGGGACTATGATTCTTTTATTCCCAACACCGGTTTGCGTTTCCGAAGGTTTCCACCATGAAGCCCCCGCGGCCTGCAGTTTAAGCAGCGGCATCTTCTGAGTGTTAGCTCCCGCGTCGGCCACAGGAAGAGGCAGATCCATAGATTTTATTCGGGCAATTTTAACAGATACCAGTTTAAAGCCCTTAGGCAAACTCCTCATTTTAGCTTGCGCGACAGCATTATTCATAAACAGGACACCCGTCCCGCCGTTATTGTCTTTATATATGGTATCGCGGGGGGCCACTATCAGGTTATTTCGGAACCTTACATTTTCGGGAGCAAGTGTCCGCTCTGCATCTTTCCCGGCACCAAAGAGTATACTGCTGCAATTAATATAGGTATTGTGATGAATATCTGCATCTTTGACTTGGTAATAGCGGTTAATAAGGGAATTAGGCACCCCATTCATCACAGACAGGGCAGCTCTAAAATCATCACCTTCCAGATCCCGGAACACATTATTAAAAACCTGATGCCCGGGATTAATCACCCTTACGCCTCCGGTAAAAGGCTTTTTATTTCCGAGGAATAGATTCCCTTCAACAATGTTCCTGCTCCCGTGTCTGAGTACCACGCTACCCTCACATTCGAAGAAGGTATTGAAGCTAACCTGGTTTTCTCCTGATTTAACAGATACGATCTCGACTTCTCCGTTACAGCGCTCAAAATAGTTACTCACAACCCGTGTACGCGAAGGAGTAAGCGAATACTTAGAAACGCCGATCCGCATAGTTTCACCTCCATTTGATCCCAGCCGCTGCCTGCCTTTAAAGTAGTTGCTGTCTATACTATGATAGTTCTCCTGGCTGCGCTCGTCGTTTAACTCAACAATGAGCGTAGGCCCCATATTCATCTTGTTCACGAAAGTACAATGGTCCACACGGTTATTTTTACCCCAGAGAACCACCCAGTTATCATTTGCAAAACGGTCGGGCTGACTGTAATTATCAATTACAAAACCTGTAATGCGGCAATGGTTTGCTAGGTTATCGTTATTCAGTCTGAAATTAATAACATCGTTTTTCCGGGCTGTACCGTTCGTAAAATGAAGATCCTTCACAACAAGGTATTCTCCCGCAATGTCCAATGTTGAACTGCCGGTAAGCCTGACACCGCCAGGGGTTTGCGGCCGCACTAAAATCGGCCTTCTCTCCGTTCCCCTGCCTTGCAGCGCTAACCTGGCATCTTTCCATTCGCCATTAGCCAGTATAATTACATCGCCTGGCTTCGCTGCAGATACAGCGTTTTTAAGCGCTGCAGGGTCTTTAACGGTGATTGGCTGAGCAATACACTTTATATATAAGGCCAAACACACAACAACAATAAATACTCTCATTATAATTAAGTTTTGATACCTCTCTCCTTCTAACATAATTAACCTGGATCTAATTTTTTTATCCGAACCGGCTCTTACTTCTGAACAATGATATCAAATTTGATAGTCGACAAGCCCGGCGTCGTGGCGTTTATATTCACCTCCTTTACCCTCAAAAGACAGTTTTTACTGGAGCCATTTGCCTGTGGTATGCGGAGCCATAAAAGATACGCAGAGGTAACATTAAATATATTGGATGCGGGCGCTGCAACAGCGTCATATTTCGTAGAGCTGCTGCCCGGTACACTAATTCCCGTAAACAGGTTATCGTCCAGATTATCAATATTACCAGCGTTATATAAAGCATATATGTTATCGGCAACAGTGTTTCCTGCCGTAGTCGGTACCAGTACTCTGAACCTTGTGGCTTTTAAATTTGCAGTTACCGGCACCCAACTAACCCCGCTGCATTTATAATTTGAAGCAGCAGAACTGGTATTAGTAGGACTATAAAAAGAAAGTACGCCGGCTGTACTACTATAGATCAGGAAATCAAGTTTACTCTCATTTCCGCTCACAGCGCAATTGCCGAATACCGCACCGGTAGAAACATCGAAAAAGCTTCCCGGCGTTTCAGCCGTTTGTGACGACATCACTACATCTCTGTATACCTCGGTTAAATAAGTAACATTTAGGGGAATGATAATCTCTGAAGGCAGGTTGTCTGAATCTGTAGCAACTATTCTAAGATTCTTTGCGCGCTTCCTGAATAAATAATTATAACTAAAAGCGTAATCTTTTGAGTTATTCAGATCGGTAATACTTTGGACCAAAGTGTAGCTTCCTTCAAAATCATCATAGACTTCGACCTTGGCAAGTCCTGTAAAGGAGGTTATCTTCCCTGTTACATTTGTTGTCCCGCCGCTCACATCAGGTGTAACTGTTGCAGGGAAATCCGCAAACTTTGGTTTGAAGTTATTGATATCAACCGGTATATCAATTACTGTTTCCATTACCTGTCCGAAAATATCGGTAGCGCTTACTTTAATATGCTGGGCTGCCTTACGGTATGTGTACGCAAAATTTACATTGTAATCTTTACTCCCCGAAACGGGGATACTTTCTACCAGGGCAAATGTCCCTTCAGTTTGATAATCATCGTAGACATCCACCTTAGCTATTCCGCTTTCTGACGTAATTTTTCCGGTAATTGCAGTATTTCCCCCGTTAAGGTCAGGGGAAAGGCTTACGGGAAAGTCGGTAAGAAACGGTTTCGACGGATCGTAAATATCAATCTTAACAAAGCCTTCGTAAGAGCTATTATCGTCCTGCTTCACCATAACTTTTACCCCTCTCACCTTCTTAATACTGCTAAACGGAAGCTTTGAAGCAGAGATATGAAATGTATAATCCTTTGTGTCCTTCTGATCAGGCTTACCTATAAAGATCAGGGAATCCTGAACATTACTGCGAACGAGATAACAATAAACGATGTTAACGGCGCCTGAAGATGTCACTTCTGCTGTTAATGCCGTATCCGGGTTAAAGTTCTTTGTGGCAAGATTGTAAATAAGATCTTTAGCCGTAAGTGCCCCCGTAGACGGGCCAGAGTCATCTTTCTTACAGGATATGAGGCTTGTAACAAGCATTAATATCCCGATTAACGGTTTCAATGTAATTTTCATAACTGAATATTTTTAATAACCCGGATTCTGTGGAATACGTTGCTGATCGTTTGTATCTATTTCTCTCTGTGGTATAGGAAGCAGTATCTTTTCCACTGTAAGATTAGCTTTTAAAGCATCAACAGTAATAGCTGGCCGGTATCGCCGGTAATGAACCTGATACTCGCTTTCGAAATATTTACCAATAGTGCCCAGAAGCTGGTCTGTTCTTACCAGGTCGAAAAACCGTTGATTTTCAAATGCTAGTTCAAGCCTTCTTTCATGCAGAAGATTATTCCAAAACGCTTGTTCGGTCTGAACTGAGAAACTGCCATCAGAGGCATATTTATAAAAGATCTTACTGAAGTCGCCCCCATCGTAATCAATCGCTCCGGCCCTTTCTCTTACTTTGTTTATCAGCGCAACAGACTCACCAGCAGGACCGTCGAATCCAATTGCTTCAGCTTTCATCAAAAGCACATCGGCAAAGCGAATCACAGGGAAGTCGTTCTCCGCATCATTCTCTACCTGAACTGCCGACATAAACTTCTGAATATAAGGCCGACCGGAATATGAATTAATGTTGACTACTTTGCGCTGATCTGAAGCTCCTGTGGCAGGGGTGATATAGGCGCCCGAGAGGTTATCTGTCGGCGTGTTGTATCCAAGGCCGTCCCCGTTAACGACAGCGTTTCCGCTGCTGTTTGGAGCAAATGTATTCGCCATAAAGTTTCCAAGCCCCAGTCCCCCCGCCTTAAAGCGCACAGCAAAAAGGATCTCTTTATTCATTTCGTTATCTATTGAAAACACCCTGCTATAAGAGCTTTCAAGACCATAGCCACTGTTATTGATCACGTCGTTCAGAAGAGGCAGGGCACTGCCCGCCTGATCAAGGGTAAGATAGACTTTCGCAAGCAAAGCTTTTGCTGCCCATGCATTTGCTTTTCCAACGTTTTGGGAAGCTATCGATCCGTAAGATGATTGCGACAGGTTATCCTTAGCAGCGGTAAGGTCAGCAACTATCAGCTTATAAACATCAGCCACCGGCGACCGCCCAAGCTGCTTAGCTTCCTGCGGTATTACAGGTTTTGTAACGACGAAAACATCACCAAATAATCTTACCAGATTGAAATAATGATACGCCCGCAGAAATAAGGCCTGCCCTGCAAGATCCGCTTTTTCAGCATCGCTCAGCACGGCGGTCCCCTTGCCAAAAACGGTCTGTCCGTTCTCGTATGTTACACCAAGGCTCTGCAATACATAGTTAATACTGCGGATATTACGATATACACTGATCCAGTAATTATATACCTGCTGATGTTGCGAGCTTTGAGTATACATATCGAAGGCATTTAACTCCAGCCTCTGAACTGCAGTACTGGTGGGCGAATTTTGCCGCGAATTATCAGTTCTCTGCTCTGTAAGCATCCATTCGGCAACCAAAGGCTCGTGTAAACCGTTGTAACAACCAGTTAGAGCCGTTTGAACTTCAGTGGCATTGCGGTAAAAGTTATCCGTACCAACGTTCGAAATCGGTTCCACATCCAGAACTTTATTGCACGATGTCATTCCGCCGGCTATCACCATTGCGGAGATGATTATATATTTTAAACTTTTCATGGTGGTCATTCTTTAAAAAGTAAAATCAATACCGAAAGTGAAAGTGCGTGTTACCGGAAAAGCCCCGCGCTGATAACCGGATGTTAATGGCGACGAATATTGATTAGAAGTAACCCTTGCTTCCGGATTTATTCCACGGTATGAATCACCGGTTATAAACACAAGATTATCACCCGAAGCATATACCCTTAAGGAGTTGATCTTTGCCTTGCCGATTAATTTAGCTGGAAAGGTATACCCTACGATCACATTTCTTAATGAAGCATAAGAAGCGTTTTCCATCACATAATCGGTAAGCATCCAGTCTCCCCCAACATTGTTATAGGGAGTCTTTCCGTCGCCCGGGTTACCCGGACTAATCCAGCGGTTTTTTGTGTAGTTGCTGTTAAGTCTTTTGGTTTCGGTATAAAAAGCGTCACCATTGATCATATTACCACCCTGCACCCCCTGAATAAGAAAACTCAGATCGAAACCTTTATACTTCATGCTGTTTGTGATACCCCAGGTAAAGTCGGGAAAAGGGGTTCCTAAAGTAGTCCGGTCGTTTTCGTCTATCCGGTTATCTCCGTTAATATCTTTCACTTTAATCCCGCCCGGCGTATAATAATTCTGTATAACGGCTGTCTGACCTGCATTTTTTGCCTCATCTACCTCTGCCTTCGACATCCAAACCCCGTCTGTCTTATATCCAAAAAACTGGATAGAGGGTTTACCAACTATCGCCGCATACACTTCATTTCTTTCTCCATAAGTGTATTGGAAAGGCTCGCCCCCCAGTTGCATAAGCTTGTTGCTGTTTGCAGCAAGATTGAGGTTAGTGCTCCACTGAAATGTTTTTGAGCTGATATTGTTAGATGTCAAGTCAATTTCCACCCCCGTATTACGTACTTTACCGGCATTATTCCAGAATGTATTTGATCCGCTGAACGACATCGTCCCTTGTTGAAATAGAAGACGGTCGGTTTCGGAGCGATATAGTTCCATCGAAAGACTTAGGCGATCTTTAAACAAGCCAAGATCGAGTCCTGTATTTAGCTCGAATGTGCGTTCCCATGTGATATATGGATTAGCAAGAACATCACCATTAGGGGCCAAACCAAGATTCAAGGTACCCGTGCCTCCTCCGAAAGAATAATTTCCGGGATAAAGAAGATTCTCATATGCAAAGTCCTGAATGCGGTTATTCCCTGTAGCTCCGTAACTGGCTCTAATTTTGAGATTGCTTAGCCAGTTTGAAGTGCCTTTCATAAAAGGCTCAGTGTTTACTCTCCACCCGGCGGACACAGAAGGGAACCATCCCCATTGATTGGGCTTTTTGAAATAGGTACTACCGTCAGTTCTCAGACTGGTAGAAAAGAGATACCGTCCTTTGTAATCGTAAGTGATACGTCCGAGGTAAGAAACCAACCCAGTAGGAATTCTGTTGGTATAAGTTCCTGCCTGATCAATCTGTGCAGCCTGGCTCAAGGTTTCGAAGTCATCTGTCGGGAAATTTCTTGCCAGAATGTTAGACGCATCACTCGTAGTCTTCTGTACAGTATATCCCAGCAAACCGGTAAAGTTATGATTTCCAACTTGTCTGCTGTAATTAAGGGTATTTTCCCAAAGCAGGTCGATTGTCTTGTTTGTATACTGCTCGCCCGAACTTACGTCGCCATCGCTTTTTGCATTACTCCTTGTGAGTGTTAAATCTTCGCGATTATTATAGTAGCCACTAAAGGCCGTCTTAAATGTAAGCCCCTTCACTATATTATAGGAGATATCACCTCCTCCCATTACCCTGTAATTTTTAGAGCTCCGGCTGATACGCGAAGCAATAGACAACGGGCTGTTATTACTTGTGCCCCAGGGAATAAGTGTTTCGTCGCTTGTCCAAAAAGACCCGTCGGGCATATACCCCGAATAATACATATTGGCAAAGTGCCGTGCCTGAGCCCAGTCACCAGGCCTTACAGAAGCCCATTGAGGGTTCTGGTTAACAAATGCAGCTGTAAAGTCCGAATGTCTCACCGGAAGGAACGAATAGGTGCGATAGTAATCAGTAAAGTTTGCGCCAGGGCGCTCAAGATTAGAATACGTTGGATTAAGGTTTACTGAAAGGCTTATTTTCTTACTCAGATTCGCATCGAGCTTTACTTTAAAATTCCCCTTATTGTTTTCGCTGAATTTCATAATACCCTGATCCCGTTGTACATTGCCGGATACATAATAACGAAGATCCTTATTACCTCCCGAGGCATTCAATTGTACATTGTAGATTCCGGCACTATGCAAAGCTTCGTCCTGCCAGTCGGTTGAAGCTCCTGCTATCTGGTTCTCAAGAATATAAGCAGCTCTTTCGTTGGGTGTGATATCGTTATAATCATCAAAGTCGGCAGGGTTCACGCTGGCGTCGTTGCGCCGCAAATCGGCTTCAGAATATAGCAGTTTGGTATATTCTGTAATCGACATTATTGGATTAAGCTTATAAGTGTCTTTAAATCCATAATAGCTTTTCACGGCATAACGAGGTTTGTTTGCGGTACCTTTCTTAGTGGTGATAATAATTACGCCATTCGCCCCCCTCGATCCGTAAATCGCCGAAGAGGCAGCATCTTTAAGAACCTCTATAGATTCTACGTCGTAAGGATTAACAAATGCAAGTCCGTCGGGTACCGGATGCCCATCCACGACTATGAGGGGCGAAGAGTTAGCGCTGATAGAGCTCAGTCCCCTGACCCTGACAGTCGGAGCAGCCCCGGCCTCAGAAGTAGTATTCTGCACCGACACTCCAGCCATCTTACCGATGAGGGCATTATCGAGCCGCGAAGTTGGAATCTCATCGAGGTTCTCGTTCCTTAATTTGGTGACCGACCCTGTTAAATGCGATTTCCTTACAGTACCATACCCCACAACGACCACTTCATCCAGCGATTTCACATCTTCTTCCAGACCGGCATCAATCTTCCTGCGGTCTTTCACAGCTATTTCCCGTTGTTTATATCCCATAAAGCTAAACACGAGCGTACCTTGAGCAGGCACCCCTTTCAGCGTGTATTTTCCCGTGATATCGGTCGAGGTCCCGATCCGGGTACCTTTTACCAATACACTTACCCCTGGAAGTGTCTCTCCTTTAGTGTCTGTCACTGCCCCCGAAACGGTTATGTTCTGGGCGAAGGAACCGGCCCCCCAAAAAAGAATAACTCCAAAAACGACAGCAGCGCTCCCGCTCCTGCACATTTTTAATAGTTTCTGTTGAATCATATTTAATTCAGTTTATTGGTTATGAATAACTTATATTTCTTTCGTATACTGTCGAAGCCTCTGTTCTGAAGGGTCGCTGAATTAGATATCACATCTTCTGACAATAGCTCCCTATTCAGATTATATCTTTATATGTCGTTTAATGGCTATTGGTTAATGGCTGGTTATGCCTGTTTAAGACTCTTCTTTACAGTCTATTTGTTCTTATTCGCGTCAGCGAATAATGCCTGCGCAACAGAATACGCAGGCATTAAATTATTTAAGAGAACGCTAATCCTCCGTTGATATCAATATTGGTTCCACTTAAGAAGCTCGATTCGTCTGATGCCAGATAAGCAACAACATTTGCAACTTCCTGTGCAGTGCCCTCACGGCGTAATGCAGTTGCGTTACAAATATTTGCTCTTATTTGAGGCGTGCTATGAATATCGTGGAATGTGGTAGTGATAACGCCCGGCGCCAGCGCATTCACCCGTATACCCTGTGGTCCGAGTTCTTTTGCCAACGAACGGGTATACGTCATAACCGCACCCTTTGCTGTAGCGTAGGCGCTTGCTCCGGGGCCGCCGCCATCGCGTGCTGCCAAAGAAGAAAAATTAACGATTGATGAACCGGCCGGCATGAAAGGAACGATAGCCTTACTTACCAGAAATACCGACTTAAGATTGAGATCCATAAGGAAATCCCAGAACTCTTCCTCCATTTCAACCAGCTTCTTTCTGCCTACAAGCCCGCCGGCTACATTTACCAGCACATGGATTTCATCACCAAAGGCTTCTCTTGCTTTTGCAGCCAGCGCATTGGCGTCGGCAGCCTTGGTCATGTCGCCATAAACAAGGATAGCCTCACCGCCTTCGCTTTTAATCATTTCGAGAGTTTCAATCGCTTTCTCCTCCTGATCAAAATAGTTTATAACCACTTTAGCACCCTGACGGGCTAATTCGCATGATACGGCACGGCCGATATCTCTGGCACCGCCTGTAACTACTGCTACTTTATTTTTTAAACGCATTGTATGATATATTAATTTAATTTTTTAGAACTCATAAATTTGACCGACAACCATGTAACCGGCACCAGCACTGCAGCGAGCACGAAGAAGGAAACGTAGCTTGTTTGTGTAATTACCGGAACCGCCCAGGTAGTAAACAGCGTACCTACCACAGCAGCGGTACCTCCCATGCCCGCTACCGTACCTACGTTTTTACCATTATAGTAATCGCTGGGTAAGGTCTGCAGATTGCCTATAAGAAACTGAAACCCAAACAGGGTAACACCAATAAGACACATCGCCAGCATTGGGTGGTCTTTAAGGGAACTGAGATAAAACAGAATGGCGAGCAACGCAGCAAGCATTAATATACAACCGATTGTGATCGCGCTTTTCCTGGCCTTTTCAGGTTCCATCCCGTTCTTAATCAATCTCGACGAATAAAAGCCGCCGCTTAAACTTCCCACTGCGGCGAACAGGTAAGGCACCCATGTGAATGCTCCTATTTGCTTAATATCGAACAGAAACTGCTCTTTCAAAAAGGTTGGAAGCCAGGTAACAAACAACCACCATACCGGGTCGATAAAAAATCGCCCTAAAATGATACCCCAGGTGCTTCTGAACTTAAGCAGTTCTGACCAGGTAAGTACAGGCGCATTTAAAGCCGCATCAGGCGCTGCTACTTCACATGAAAGAATATGTTCTTTTTCTTCATCCGTAATCCAGGGGTGCTTATCGGGATTGGCTTTATTTATATATAACCAGGGAATAACCCAAAGTATGCCAAATGCGCCGATCAGAAAAAAAGTAGCTTTCCATCCGAAGGCAATGAACAGCAAAGCGATGATGGGCGCCGAGATTACGGAACCGAGAGAAGCGCCTGCGCCAAAAATCCCTTGTGCAATGGCCCGTTCCTTTGCGGGGAACCATTCAGCATTGCTTTTAGTGGCTCCGGGCCAGTTTCCCGCCTCAAAAAATCCAAGGAAAAACCTGAAGATATTAAAAGAGAAGAGTGTCCGGGCAAGAGCATGCAATGCTATCGATATGCTCCATCCGGCAATGGATATCGCCATCCCCAGCCGTGTGCCGATAGAATCCATCAGCTTGCCGGTAAACGTCTGGCCAAGGGCGTAAGCGATCATAAAAAACGTGGTGATCAACGCGAGCGTACTTTTACTATCGACCTCTGCTATACCAAATTCATGATATATATAGGGCCACATAATATTTATGGCGCTCCTGTCAATATAATTGATAACCGTCGCCAGCCCGATTAACAGGATAATATACCACCTTAAACCTTTTATTTTCATTAGAATACCTGATTATTTATGGATTCCTAACTCTTTAAGAAAGTCCATTACCTGAGCATTTACTTCTGAATTCTTCTCTTTCGGAAACTTTCCGTGTAAGCCTCCTTCAACCGTAATGAATTTGGTTTTCACCCCTGCCTCTACCAGTTTCTTATGAAGAGCTACAGACTGCTGATAGGGAACTGTGGGGTCAGCATCGCCATGAACTATAAATACCGGAGGGCTGGTCTTCTTTACGTAAGTAATGGGAGAGACAGAATTAATAAAAGATTTATCCTTTGCTTTATCCCCCAACCACCAGGTAGCCGATCTGCTCGTAATATTAGGACCATAAGCCCAGTCATTTACGTCAGTAATACCATACTTATCGATGATCGCAGCCACTTTGATATTCTCTACGCCTTTGCAGTTGGTATCGAAAATGTGGTTATTCTCCAACAGACCTCCCATAAGCGCAAGATGTCCGCCTGCAGAGCCTCCCATTATCACAATTTTGTTTACATCAATATTCAGCTGTTTTGCATTTTTAATGAGGTAGATCAGCGCACAACGGGTATCCTCTATTGCAGCTGGTGCCGGAGCCACCTGCACCAGGCGGTATCCAATATTCGCCACTGCGTAGCCCTTTTTAAACCAGGAATTAAATCCTGTCTGCGATTCTTTGCTACCTTTATTCCAGCCACCGCCATGTATATTGATCACCACGGGCGAAAGACCTTTTTCTTTAGGAGGAAGATACAGGTCCATCTTTCCGTCCCAGCCGTTTACCTGAGTGTATACTACATTCAATTGCGACGAATAACCTTCCGGGTATTCCACCGGCTTAAACTCGGTTCCCTGCCCCAATGATTTAACAACCACCAGAGCCAGGCAGAATAATGATATTAATATCCTTTTCATTTAATTTAGGGTTAGTAGTTTACTTGTTTAGAAAATCTTCTCTATGAGGACTGAATACATCGATCAGGATTCCCGGCTCAACACAAACGCAACCATGTATTACATGAGGAGGCACATAGTATCCGTCTCCTTTTTTTATAGTCTTTTTCTCCTCCCCAATGGTCATTTCAAACACGCCACTCTCTACGTACGTTACCTGTACATGAGGGTGCTGATGTAAGGTGCCTATGGCTCCTGCTTCAAACTTTGCCTTTACCAGCATGATCTGATCATCATAGCCATAAATCTGTCTTTCAATACCTTCGCCTGCTTTTTCCCAGGAAATATCCTGTTCGATCTGAAATAAATTACTTTGTATCATGACTTAATTATTTTATTAATTGAATGAAATTGTTCTTATCGTTATAGTTCATTATCAGCTGGTATACTTTCCCTTTCACTTCAAATGAAAAGCTCGTCCGCGCTTTATCAGCTTTAATCACCTTAAGCCCGGAAACAGAGCTTTTGGCACCAGTGGTCGTTTCCGCTATGGCATCAACAAGACCATGGCTTTCTGTTATGGAAATAAATGTCTGGTCACGGGATTTTGACTGTGAAAGAATAAATGCTTTAGCATTTAACAGATTATAGTTTGGATCATTTGCGCCCAGGGATACCGTTTTCACGTTTAGGACTGGCCCGCCTGCAAAATGCGTAGTATAAAAACGCTTATTATTCATCACTGTGATATATCCGGTCCCGTTTGGAACGGAATCATTGCTGTTCATCCACAAGTGTTCATACCCATATTTAGCTCCTGCCGGCTTAAGCTGATCAGTAAAGGCATTGATTTTAAAAGAAGCGTCTGTGATATACCCGTTATACCAGAATGGAAGATCATATGCATGCTCTGCATTCGATTCGGCTTTATATACGTCAATCAGCAAAGCCTTCGTCAATTCGGGGATATGAAGCAATACGGATGTCCGCACCATCGAAACGCCTGGAAATGCCTTATTTTCCATGGCACTTACAGCTTGAACATCTCCTTCATCTTTGAAATACAGGATTTCCGGATAATGGCTCTGCGCTTCATTGAGATTGGCTTTGAATGCCGACGTTTTATCGACTACCAGCGTATTATGAGCAACGGTCTGCTTTGCCCAGGTTTTGTTTTCAGGAAGGTATTCACCATCATTCTTCGACTCTATATTAATGAAGCGGGCAGCGCCGTAATCGGAAAACACTTCAGACCCATTATCATAATACAGAATATTCAGGCGGTCGAAATGTCCGTGTCCCATTCCCTGTGATGCAGCTTTAAACACGAGACACTGCTGATCTTTATTAGCCCCCGACCTTAGCACTGCTAGTCCACCCTCGTTGCCTGCGGCTCCATCTGTTATTATAAGAGATTTATACTGAAAGGGCTTCGCTTTACCCTCCGCTATATCCCTGGCTACTTTTAGTCCTGCCTCCGAAACTATAACTCTTCCTTGTTTTTGTGCTACATCAAGAAGGTCGGCTTTTCCACCCATTTCTGCATAAACCAGGTCGACGCCATAAACGAGCTCGCCCGACTCAAATGTTTTGTCTTTAATAGCATCGTTTATAGGGAAGAATGCACCGGTGCTATACGTACTTTGTAATGAAGTATTAATAGCCTTTTCAAGCACCTTATTCCTGTATTCATAGATGTGTTGCTCTGGCTGATATTGGTTAATCGCTTTGGCAAATATTACGAAAGGCAACAAAGCGTACCGTTGATAATAAGGGCCTTCTGTATAGTACCCGTCGGGAGAAAACAACTGGTCAAGCTGAGCCAGATAGCCTGTTTTTCCTGATTTATCAGAACCTTTTAACGCCATTTCTACGTAATCAGGCCTGTTT
>DALYUO010000061.1:4110-5212 GCA_031981225.1 Pararcticibacter sp. | reverse complement strand
ATGATTATGAATACGGTTAAAGGTTTCTTTTGAATTTTCGGTAATAAACTTCAGGACGGGCACAAAAAGCTTGTTTTCGATGGTCTTCCTCTCGCGGGGGGGAATGGCATCATAAACCATGTCATATCCCTGAATCACATTAACCTGCCATACACAATCATTCAGGATTTGCCAGAAAATCCTGCCCGCCTGATTACTTGCTTTACTTTTTGGATGTACTGCCGGCCATTTCTCGTATTGAGCAGCATAGCCCAGTAAAACATCTCTCACATACAAGGCATATTTAGTCTCGCCGGTGATCTGATAAGCTACACCACAAGCTAACATATTCTGATAATTTCTTTTATGCTGCTCATGCGATGGACCGCCGCCTCCGTCTTTGGGTACTGGTATATTGATTTTTCCCTCAACAGCTTTATCTGCAGCATCCTTCACCTGCATAAACGACTGCTGAAGCAAAGGATATTGTTCACACCCTTTCCTCACACTCTCTATTCCTGCCTTTGTTAGCATGATATTGGGATGCTCCTGCGCTTGAACAAAAAGCGAAAGTTGAAGGCAAAAAATAGCAAGTACCACTTTTTTTAAGTAGTTCATATTTTAAGTATTTTTAAAACTAAGACCCTGTTAGACTATTACTAATTGATTTCAGGACAATTACACCGTTTTGTCTTTCAAAAGCTCCTTTGCATGATAACCGGCCCTGCTGATCTGAAAAATTTCGTTCAAATGGTTCGCCATCGCTTTCTCAGCTGCATCACTATCCTTTTCATCAAGAGCCTTTAAAATAGCTCGATGCTCAGGTATTGACAATAATCCCCGTTCTTCGCCGCAAACCTTATTTTCATTTATGCTCTTAACCAGATCGGGAATGAGAATCAGCAGCATGGACTCTATTACAGGATTTTTCGTTGCACGAGCGATCTTAATATGGAACAGCAAATCCTCTTCCACGCCGTTCAGCCCTTGCGAAATCTTAGATTCATACTCATCCAAAGCACGTTCCATGGCTAGAAGGTCCTCGGTGGTTCTCCTTTCAGCTGCCACTCTTACAGCACTCAGTTCAAGGTAATAACGCGCTTCAATCAATGCATTAAAGTCA
>DALYUO010000061.1:0-4100 GCA_031981225.1 Pararcticibacter sp. | reverse complement strand
AAACATTGATACTTAAACCTGACACATAAGTGCCGCTCTGAGGACTGGTTTTTAAAAGACCATAAAACTCAAGTTTCAGGATGGCTTCCCGAACATAACTTCTGCCTACACCAAACTTTTCAGCAAGAACTCTTTCTGCAGGTAATCTGTCACCAGGCTTAAGCTGTCCCGATACAATTAATTGCTTTAGCTGGCGGATGATCTTATCTGTCGGAGACTCGACTTCTATTGCTTTTATCGTTTCTATTAGCGGATTCATTGGTTGACCAATTATTGGTTGACCAAATGTATAGAAAAGAATTACATCTCCAAAATCTTTCTTAACAAAATTCTGCAAATATGATATCAATCAATTTAAAGTTTTTCGTGTACTGGGCAGGTGATTAAAATTCATACAAGTTCTTTTAATTTTACTAATTTCATGTTTGATTTTTATTGATTGTAGTGTCGCTCCTGTAACAAACTCTTGTACCAAAACATGAAAGTAATAAGCAAAGAAGAATTCGCTAAAGCAACACGAATTGATAAGCTTCACCTTCCCGGGCTCGCTTCATTATTAATGGAGATAATGAAAATCAATGACGTGAACGCGGCTTTCTCCAAGGCCCATCATCTCGAAGGCATTGATTTTATCGACAAGATCCTTGAGATCCTGGGCATAACAATTGAATTCGACGAGGCAGAACTTAAGAATATCCCTCGTAACGGCGCGTTCATTGCAATTGCCAACCATCCTTACGGTGGCATTGAAGGGTTAGTTCTTCTCAAGGTATTATGTACTGTGAGACCCGAAGCACGGCTTATGGCTAACTTCATTCTGAAAAAGATTCCTAATCTCAGTGAGTATTTCATTGCAGTAAATCCTTTTGAAAATATAGAACATTCTTCCAGTATCAGTGGGATCAAGAGCACAATGGCGATACTGAAGAAGGGAGACCCGATTGGTATCTTCCCGGCCGGCGAAGTTTCTACATATAAAATCGGATCGCAGCAAATAACGGATAAACTATGGCACCCGGTAGTCGGCAAAATAATCACGAAAGCAAAGGTGCCGGTTATACCAATATACTTTCACGGTAATAATGGCCTGCTTTTCAATATTATTAGTTTGATCCATCCTGCTTTACGTACAGCAAAGTTACCATCCGAACTCTTTAATAAACAGGGCCATAAAATCAGACTGCGCATTGGCAAACTAATACCTGCCGAAGATATTCCTTTTCAGAACAACACTCCAAAGCTCCTTGCATACCCGCGGGCTAAAACGTACAGCCTGGGTACCAGTCTGGAAAATGAAAAAAGAATATTCAATCCACGATATCTTTTCAAGATCAGAAAACGGGCCGAACCTGTTATTTCAGCTATTGATCCTTCAATTCTGGAAGAGGAGATCAATACCCTGAGAGATGGTTGCAGAATCTGCGAAGAAAAACAATACGAAGTGTTCGTATCGCCCACGTCGAAGATCCCTCATATTATTAAAGAGATCGGGAGGCTCAGAGAAGTAACATTCAGGGAGGTGGGTGAAGGCACCAATAAGTCGGTAGACCTCGATGGTTACGATATTTATTATCACCATCTTTTTATCTGGGATAAAGAAACCAAACAAGTCGTAGGAGCTTACCGCATCGGCAAGGGGGATGAAATATTCTTCAGCATGGGCAAATTAGGGTTCTATACCGCCGGCCTGTTTAAGATTAAGGAACAGTTTTACCCGGTTTTACGGCAAAGTCTCGAACTGGGAAGGTCGTGGGTGAGGAAGGAGTATCAGCAGAGACCGCTTCCTCTATTCCTTTTATGGAAGGGGATTCTCAAATATCTGCTTGATAACCCAAAATACCGTTACCTGATCGGGCCGGTAAGTATTAGCAACAGCTTTTCTAAGTTTTCGAAATCGCTTATTGTCAGCTACATTTCGAGATATCATTTCGATCATGACCTGGCAAAGTATGTAAAACCAAGGAAGAAGTTCAAAGTTGACTTTTCTAAGATCGACACCAGCCTTTTATTCGAACCGAAAGACTCACTGAAATCGCTCGACAGTTTAATCTCGGAGATAGAGGTAACTCATATGAAAGTGCCGGTATTATTGCGGCAATATATTGCCCTGAATGCCAAAATTATTTGCTTTAATATAGATCCGAAGTTTTCTGACAGTCTGGATGGATTCCTGATACTTGATCTGGAGAACGTACCAAAAGAAATGGTTGAAAAGTTAGGAAAGAATCCTTCCTAATTCTCGTTTATGGCCTTCCAAAGCATATCTTTCAACTCCAGCAGCCCTCTTTGTGCTACCGATGAAATGAATATGTAAGGAATCGGTGGAACATCAGCCTCCATTTCCTGCATTAATTCAGCATCGAGCATGTCTGATTTACTAATTGCCAGGATCCGGGGTTTATGCATCAACTCGGGATTGTAATCCTCTAATTCGTTCAATAGAATGTCGTATTCCTGATGAATAGTCCGGCCGGTATCGGCAGGAACCAGAAACAGAAGAACCGAATTTCTCTCTATATGTCGTAAAAACCGGAGACCAAGGCCTTTTCCCGTGGAAGCGCCTTCTATAATTCCCGGAATATCAGCCATAACAAAGGACCTGTTGTCCCTGTAAGAAACGATTCCAAGATTTGGCACTAAAGTAGTAAACGGGTAATCTGCAATTTCGGGTTTGGCTGCAGAAAGGACTGAAAGAAGAGTAGATTTTCCGGCGTTAGGAAAACCGACGAGTCCAACGTCGGCAAGCACTTTAAGTTCCAGAACCATCCACTGTTCCTGACCAGATTCGCCTGGCTGTGAAAACCGTGGCGTTTGCAGTGTTGGAGTTTTAAAATGCCAGTTCCCTTGCCCGCCCCTGCCACCGGGAGTGAGGATCCTTGTTTCTCCATCGTTTGTAATTTCAAAAAGGATTTCTCCGGTCTCGGCATCCCTTGCAATAGTACCTAACGGCACTTCCAGTATTTCGTCTTTACCGTTCTTACCAGACTTAAGGGCGCTGCCACCAGGCTCTCCGTTTTCAGCAATAACATGCTTGCGGTATTTGAGGTGCAACAGCGTCCATAGCTGACTATTTCCCCGTAACATAACATGCCCACCGCGACCGCCATCTCCTCCGTCAGGACCACCCTTGGAAGTAAATTTATCCCGGTGCAAATGCGCCGACCCTGCTCCTCCCTGACCAGATCGGCAGCATATCTTTACGTAATCTACAAAATTTGATCCCTGGGCCATAAGAGTTGTGAGTTGCGAGTTGTGGGTTGTGAGTAATGCTTAGTTATGGATTATGAGTTATGTTTTTGTTATGAGATACGAGTGATGAGATATGAGTTAAGTCTATTTTAAATTACAAATCATGAAATATTATGGTTTTCCACGCATATCTCGTATTTCATATCTCACAACTCATATCTCACAACTCAGAACCCATCAACAACCTTGCTTATTTCTGTAAATATTTCATCAACGCTGCCAATACCATTAACGCTATAGTATTTTCCCTGGGCTTTATAAAAATTAGCGACAGGTGCAGTTTTATTATTATACTCCTCAATTCTGCGGCGGATAATATCGGGGTTTGCGTCGTCAGGACGTCCAGAATCTTTCCCTCTTAAAAGAAGACGTTTCTGAAGCTCTTCAGAATCTACATCCAGCGCAATCATTCCCGATATTGCCGTATTCTTCGAGATCATCAGTGCATCCAATGCTTCCGCCTGCGCTACAGTTCTTGGAAAGCCATCAAAAATAAAACCATTAGCATCTTTATTGGAGTCCAGCTTATTGCTGATCATACCAATAACCACTTCATCAGGAACAAGAATTCCCTGATCCATCAACTTCTTTGCTTCAAGTCCTAATTCAGTACCGTTAGCAATTTCACTCCTCAGGATGTCTCCTGTTGAAAGATGAACAAGCTGATATTTCTCAATAAGCTTCTGAGATTGAGTACCCTTACCGGCTCCCGGGGGGCCAAACAAAACAAGATTTAGCATCAGGATTATTTTAAAATTAAAAAAGCCTTTCCGTGTATCGAAAAGGCTTTTTATATAAGTTGTGGACTTGAAGGGAGTCGAACCCCTAACCTTCTGATCCGTAGTCAGATG
>DALYUO010000060.1:20546-22109 GCA_031981225.1 Pararcticibacter sp. | reverse complement strand
CTCTCCGGATGAATTCGGCTTGTTTATCGGAAAGGATATCAGGCTGGAACCCGTAATTCTGAAAGAAGCCAATATACATGCGCTGCTTGAATATTTTATGGGTAAAAACACACCCGACAGACAGCAGCACATCGTAAGAAACCTGCGTGTCGAAAAGAACGATGCACAAACAGCTGCTGCAGCCGAAACTATTACAGAGGGATCAGCTGCTTAAGTAAGTGATTGTGTAAAAAAAAGAGGGGAGCATCATGTCGATGTCCCCTCTTTTTTTTACTAATGTTTATCGAATTTAATTGAATACACTGGAAACATTAGTAATCTTCCACCCCTTGTTGGTGTGTGTGATGGTTACATAGTTAATTCTTGTAAACACATCGTAGCTCATGGTTACTTTAACAATTGACTGAGAATCGTTTTGTTCAACCACAGCGTAGTTCGTTTTACAGTTCTGCATGATGTTTTCAGAGCCTTTAAGGGCGTTCAGCATCTCGTTCCTGTTGAAGTTGACAATCTTTTCGCCCTGAGTCATAGTAAACTTCACCTCGTTGTCTAATACTTCTCCAAGTGACTTTACCTTTCCCTGAGTAATGGCATCTATATAAGTTTGAACAGCATAGTTCATACTTAGTTTTTGATCTTTAGCTCCGTCATCTTTAGAAAAAGCGCCGAAAGAAAATGTTATACAGAATGCGATAATAATAGTTTTTAAAGCTTTCATAATATTTAATATTTAGGTATATTAGTTTATTACTAAAACGTTTCAGAGGAGCCGAAAGTTGCGTTTTTTGTGCCCTGAGAGCACTTTTACTAAATATTTAAGCCCTGACGCTCATTGTTAAATTTCCTTTAAAAAAAGGTGCAAAATACCGCGATCACTTATCGTGGAATTAACAAAAAATAGCAGTTTTGATATTGTGACTTTGCTCACAAATTTGCATTTTCAAGAGTTTTAGGGGATTTCAGAATTATTATTCTTCCTGAAATGATCTAGTTGACTAAAATTCCGACAAAATAACATCAGACAAAATGAAATTCTGTCTGGCCTTATGGTCTTTTTTCGAAAAATACATTCAGTTGTTCTTGTACCAGCTCACCCATACTTTGACATCTTTTAAACGAGTCTCTTTTGTGGTAGTCGCTCAGTTCGCCGGCCAATCTCTGTACTTTATCTTTGGGTGAAATTTCCTGGATCTTCATCACATCCAGCAAGTCTTTTAGCCGGTAATGAACCAGCCGCATTCGGTTATTTATCAAGCTTCGTTCTTCTTCCTGGTACTGCCGCATAGTTGATTTATCCATGTGCTTGATGCCGAGCAGTACTAGCTTATTGTTCTCTTTGAAAAAATGGGGGAGGTAGAAATTGCGGCGGCCTTCATACGATTGCTGATCAAAGTCTATAGCGCGCATGCGGTACTGGTTACCTTCTATATCAGGGGTAATATGCACGACATAGTTGTAAGAGCGCATGTCGCCGAGCAGTCTTATAAAGCAGCGTTCGTTGAACTTCACAAACTCTTTACAGATACGAATCTGGTTGAACTTGGATGTATTCAATCGCTGATT
>DALYUO010000060.1:19946-20483 GCA_031981225.1 Pararcticibacter sp. | reverse complement strand
ATGCTCTTCAATCAAAGTATCGCCGTCGGTTAAGTAGGTGATACGGTTAGGAGATAAAATGTGTTCGAGTTCAAGCCCGTATATCCTGGATGCATCGGCTATTTTAACATAGATATAATCGTAGTTGTCGTTAAATCTGTTGATAACCCTGATACGAAACGGCTTGGAATTTCCAAAGGTGCAATAATCAATCTGGGCGATTGTCAGATTGTCTGCAACCCCTATGTCGCCATCTGCGCACATCAGAACGTAAATGTTTACGAGACTCGGAAAGAGCTCATTCATCTCGTGCTGATCGTAATAAACGGTTTGCCAGAGCGTGTCGTTTCCGCTCTTGTCAAGTAAGGGCGTACTCATCTGGAATCTGAGAAGATCAGAATATTGCACCGGCAATTTAATTTCCCGGTTGTACTTTAAAAGATAATCATGTAATGGGTCGATCACAGGGTAAAAAAACTTCTTCTTCGAGGGGACGTCCTTGCGTGTTTCGTACTCTGGCATGTATTCCTAATTTAATCTCAAAAAATATCTGTATTG
>DALYUO010000060.1:18752-19864 GCA_031981225.1 Pararcticibacter sp. | reverse complement strand
ACTTCCGTGGCACCATAGCCGAATTTCTCTTTCCTGGCATCCATAAAAGTTTTAACATGAGGGTTCCGGCCAACGCTTTTATGGATTTCCATTCGCAACGTTCCATTGCCTGCCCCATGTATAAAAATAATGGATTGAAGTTTATGCACGATAGCAGCGTCAAGCGATTTTTTAAAGTGTTCCAACTGGATCTTTAATATTTCGGTTTTACTAAGAAACTGATAGTCGTCCCGTAGTTTTTCGATATGGAGATCAACTTCCTGCAGGGGTTTAGCGATATCCTTCTTCACTTCGGGGGCTTTGAAAAAGCTTTCCTTAAGCTTCACCGGATCAATAACAATATCCTCCTCGTCGAGGCGGGTAAGCCAGGCATCCTGTTTTAACAAAGGGACCGGTTTCTTGGCTCCTGCGAAATCTTTAGCCTTAAATTTTTCTTTAATCTTTAGTGGGTCAGGAAGAGCGATGTTCTGAGTTGTAAAATAAAGCGCCTGCAAGTGGAAGGCTGGCCACATATCCAGTTCGGATAATGAAGCTGTAAATACCCTTGTTGCTGAAGCAGGATTGATGATACCAGCGAATTCACCTTTCAGATCTTTTCCTTTTTCAGTAACCAGTGTGACCAGCAATTGAAAAGAAGTGTTATTTACAAGATGAAAGTAAACCACCGACCCCTTCCGTTGGTCAGGAGCGACAGCGAGGTATATGCCTTTTGTTTCAAAAGTTGCAGAAGGAGCCAGATTCTGAGCTGCATTTTGATCTGTAACTTGTTGTTCGTATACATGGCCGTGAACCCTGGTGACCTTATTTGCAGGAACCGGAATCTCAAAATCGTCGTCTCCAGTAACACCAATCATATCATCACTGAAGATGCGCGTAATATATCCTTCTCTCTTTTCGTCCACAAAGCGGACGAATTCACCTAATTTATAATTCATTTTAAGTTTTAGCTGTCAGTATCTTTTAAACAGACAGCAACAAAGTTACTCAATTTCCTACGCAATGTCTTACTGGCGTACCGAAAGTCAGGAACACCAGGTTTGAAATCCAGGGTGCGCTTCGCACCCGGTTCAGAACCGCTTCAGAGTGGAAAGCACTCACTTAGGGACCATGCT
>DALYUO010000060.1:17608-18742 GCA_031981225.1 Pararcticibacter sp. | reverse complement strand
CGAGAAAAACCGAAGAAGCACGGGAGCGAGCGGCTGTCTGCACCGAAGAAAGGCAAACTGCGTTCAGGCAATGGGGGCATAAGTAAATAGGTTTGTCTTTTAAAAAAATCAATTTAGTATTTTGCGAATGTGTTAAAGATAGCTTTCGATCCCTTATATACCCACCCATTGCCCGAGGGGCATCGTTTCCCAATGCTAAAATACGAGCTGATCCCGGGTCAGCTGTTATACGAGGGATTGATAACGGAAGAAAATATTTTCTCAAGTCCGGCAGTTGCTGAAGATGTTATCCTTCTAACCCATCAGAAAGAATACTGGGAAAACCTGAGGGATCTTACATTAGGTCCGCGGGAAGTAAGGCGCATAGGTTTTCCGCTCACAGCGCAGCTGGTGGAACGCGAGAGACGTATTGCGCAGGGAACGATAGATGGTTGCATGTATGCCCGTGAATATGGTGTAGCATTCAATGTAGCGGGCGGTACTCATCATGCAGGGTCAAACTGGGGAGAAGGGTTTTGCCTTTTGAACGATCAGGCGGTGGCTGCAAATTATCTGTTAAGTAACCGGCTTGCATCTTCCGTTTTAATCATTGACCTTGATGTGCACCAGGGTAATGGTACGGCACAAATATTTGAGAATGTTCCTGAAGTGTTTACTCTTTCGATACATGCCGAGAAGAACTTTCCTTTCAGGAAGGAGCGGTCGGACCTTGATATAGGACTGGATCTGGGTACTGGTGATGAAGCCTACCTGCAAATTCTATCCAGCAC
This sequence comes from Pararcticibacter sp., assembly GCA_031981225.1. Taxonomy (GTDB): domain Bacteria; phylum Bacteroidota; class Bacteroidia; order Sphingobacteriales; family Sphingobacteriaceae; genus Arcticibacter. Next base: position 17,972 of record DALYUO010000060.1, on the reverse strand, counting down.
GCTTGAGCCCTTGTTTGTCCGCCTGAAGCCCGATTTCGTTTTCTATCTGTCGGGGGTGGATGTACTGGCTACAGACAAGCTGGGTCATCTGGCGTTAAGCCGTAAGGGGTGCAGGGAACGCGATCGTATGGTGTTCGAATTATGTAAGCAGTACCAAACACCAGTTCAAGTGAGCATGGGAGGGGGTTACTCAAAAAGAATAACGGATATAGTAGAAGCACACTGCAATACTTTTCGTGTTGCTCATTCACTTTATTTTTAATTCATCCTATTGAGATAATCGCTTGCTGAAGTACTTATAGCGGATATAAAGCAATATAGCGGATGCCAGCAACCCGAGAGTCACCCCGACCCATATACCATT
>DALYUO010000060.1:16865-17598 GCA_031981225.1 Pararcticibacter sp. | reverse complement strand
CATATTAAGATAGATCCCCATGGTCCATCCCAGGGGAATGCCGATGACCCAGTAAGCAATAAAGGTAATCACAGTAGGAATGTTTACGTCGCCCATTCCGCGAAGAATACCGAGGCCTACCACCTGGGCGCCATCGAAAAGCTGGAATATACCTGCAATGATCAGCAACTGTGCTGCGACTACTATGACAGAGGAGTCGGAGGTATAAATCCAGGGCAGCCATTGATTCATCGCAATGAAGATCAGCGCCATGACGAACATAAAGGCGAGAACAATGTGATAACTGGCATTTGCCGACATCTTTAACGCTTTAAAGTCCTGGCGCCCATAGTTATTGGCAGTTTGTATTGTGGCGGCAGCTGAAATGCCGCTAGCCATCATATAAGTTGCAGAAGCAAGGTTAATGGCTATCTGATGTGCGGCGAGTTGTATCGCGCCAAGCGTGCCCATAAGAATAGCGGCGCCGCTGAATGCGCTTACTTCGAATGTATATTGTAGAGCTACCGGGGCGCCAATCTTCAAAATTCTGAAAGACCGTATCCTGTCGATTTTTTGTAAGGTGAATGACAGGAGATATTTCCTGAAATTGACTGAACGGAGAACATATACGCCCATCACTACAGCCATCAGCGAGCGGTCAATTAAAGTGCTCCAGCCAACCCCCTTAACCCCCATAGGCTCAATGCCAAACAATCCTTTGACGAATGTTATTCCGAGGCATATATTTAGAATA
>DALYUO010000060.1:12374-16855 GCA_031981225.1 Pararcticibacter sp. | reverse complement strand
TATTCCCCACGATGGAGACTACCATGGCTTGCCGGGTAAATCCAAGCCCCTCGGCGAATTGCTTGAAAGTATTAAATATCATTAATGGTATGATCGAAATTCCCAGAAGACCCAGATAGGGCTTTGCCAGTTCGACCACCTTCTGATCCTGCTTCAGGAAGTCGATAACAGAGAGTAATCCGAAGTAGATGAGTAAAAATAACAGAATTCCGGTGATGACATTAATAAACAGGCTGTTAATTAGCAGTCGGCCGCATTCGTCGTAGTCCTTTCGTCCATTTTCCCGCGCGATAAGCGGGGTGAGTCCGTAAGCTATACCGATGCCTGCTACCATGATAATGGTAAAAGTACTGTTCACCAGCGATACCGCTGCAAGAGCAAATGTGCCGGCGAAATGGCCTACAATTACGCTGTCGGCGGTATGTACAAGCGTATGGCCCAGTTGCGATACTACAACGGGCATGGCAAGCCTCAGATTGCTCCTGTAATACTTCTTATATTTAATACCCTTTAGCATGGGGGCGCAAAGATACATAAGCGATTTGACAAAAAAACTTCAAACCGTCTTATGAAAGTGTTCTATTCGTTACCTGCAACCGGAATAGTAAAGTAAAAAGTAGAACCTTCATCCTGCACACTTTCTGCTCCGTAAGTTCCATTATGGTGCCGGATAATTACAGAGCAAATAAAAAGACTGATCCCCAGGCCCTGAAACTCATTGTATGAGTCGTCTGCTCTGTAGTATTTGTGAAACAAGTGCGGCAGCTTCTCTGGAGATATACCGACGCCGGTATCCCTTACTTCAACAGTAAAGCTGTTCTTCTCAATTTTTGTGTTGAGGTAAATTTCTTTAGACTGTTGTGAATACTTGGCAGCGTTAAAAAGAAAATCAAGAACCACCTGTTCAATTTTATCTTTATCAGCGTATAGGGTTGGAGGCAATTCGCCAGACCTGACAATGGTATAATCCGGATAAACGTTATTGAACGTTTCTAAAATGTTCTCTATCATGTCATAGCAGTTAAAGGTGGTTGTTTTAAACTGCATTTTTCCCGCCTCTATACTTGACAGGTCCAGTATTCCAGCTACCAGCAGATTTAGTTTCTCCAACTGGGTTTCTGTACGTTGAAGACACATTATACTGTCTTCTCTTTTCCGGGGATCGGTGGAGAACTTTTTTAATAACTGAACATAGCCCTTAGCTCGTGTTAACGGGGTCTTCAGTTCATGGCTGGCTATACTTAGAAACTCATCTTTTTTTCTTTCTGCTTCTTTCCTCACTTCAATCTCTTTTTCAAGCTCGGCCTTCGTTTTTTTTAACTCCAGGTTCTGCTGTGAGAGCTTGTGAAGGTTTTTGGCTTTGAGCAGTAATATGTCCGGATCAAGGGGTTTTGTAATATAATCGTAACCTCCTGATAAATATCCACGCGTAATAAACTCTTTGGTAGTGTTTACAGCCGAAAGGAAAATAACGGGGATGTCTTTTGCCTTACTGAAACCCGCAAGGGCCTCAGCAACCTCAAAACCGTCCATTCCTGGCATTTGCACGTCAAGTATAATTAGCGAATAGGTGGTCCCCAATACTTTTTTTAAAGCTTCTTCACCAGAATAAGCCTCATCTACCTCAAAACCATTCAACTCCAGTATCTTTCTTAGCCCCAACAAATTCTCTGGCAGATCGTCTACAATTAAAACCATTTCAGGTGATTATACTATTACAACGGAAGATAATTCTTACCCTATTCACCATTCAGAAACACGTATTTTTATCAATTGTTGAGAATAATATTATAAAAAGACAAAAGCCCCGCATAAGCGGGGCCTTTGTCAGGTTGTGCAATTGTAATTTAAGGATAAGCGTACCTGTTTTTCACAGGTAGATGTTTCTTTAATTTGTTTTGGTTGTGTCGGCTGGAGTGCTGGTAGTGTCAGTACTTGTTGTGTCTGCTGGTGTGCTCGCTGTATCAGTTGTGTCTTGTAAAACAAACGCTGTTTGTGTTGCGTTTACCGGATGGCTTACTGAACTGAATGCTGTTACGCCTGCGAAAGCTAATATTGCTGCTGAAAACATTAATTTCTTCATGATTCTGTATTTTAATTTGTTAACGATGATTATACATAGAGAATAATGGTGCCAGTAATTACTAAAAGAGTTAATTTGTTGATATTTAGTGATTTATGTATTATGTGACGGGCGTGCCTGAAAAGAAGTTGTTGAAATGTTCAACAGTGTGTAGTGGCAGGCTTCAACAAATGGTTCTATTTCCAAAGCAAACAAAAAAACGCCTGCAAACTTCAAAATGAATTATTTTTGCGGCAGCATAAAAGAATAGATGACGATACGGGACGTGAAATTAAAGGATCCAGAGCCACAGTTAACAAAAGCAAACCTCTGGCTTATGGCAGCCGGTTCGGGTTTAGTTGTAGCGAATAATTATTACAACCAACCTCTTTTGGGGAAAATTGCTGATTCATTTCATGTTTCAGAGGCGAAAGCCTCTTCTGTTGCTGTACTTACTCAGGTGGGATATGCAGTAGGACTTTTATTTATCATTCCGTTAGGTGATATGGTAAGGCGAAAGCGGCTTATCCTTACCGATTTTGTACTGATCCTTTTTTCCTTATTGATGGCCGCCATGGCGCCTGATATTCATATACTGATGGTTGCGAGTTTTCTTATAGGCCTTACATCGGTTATCCCTCAGCTGTTTGTACCGATGGCGGCCCATCTCGCTAAACCGGAAGACAGGGGCAGGGCCATTGGCACAGTGATGAGCGGCTTGTTAAATATATAAAAACAGAACCTTCACTCCGTCTGGCCTCTGTTAGAGGTGGGCTGGGGTTTGCCGGATTTGGAGCGTTCTGGACCACTCTCGTTTTTCTGCTTCAGGAGCCACCTTTTAACGCGGGGAGCGATGTAGCTGGTGCATTTGGCCTTATAGGAGCAGGCGGAGCCCTTGCTGCTTCTGTGGTTGGTCGGATAAGTGACCGGATGAACAAGCGAAAACTGATAACCATTACAACTTCAATGATGCTTGTTGCATGGATTGTCTTTGGTCTCTCTGCCCAGAGTATGGCCGGATTAATAATTGGAGTAATACTTCTGGACCTCGGGCTGCAATCTACTCATATTGCTAACCAGACTATTATTTTCGCTCTTCACCCGGCAGCCAGAAACCGGCTTAACACGGTATACATGGTTTCATATTTTGTTGGCGGCGCTACAGGGACGTTCGTTGCCGGTCACGCATGGCATCTCTGGAAATGGGATGGTGTGGTAGGAGTGGGGCTTGTAGTAAGCGGTCTTACGTTGCTGATCCATCTGCTGGGAAGCAGCGATCAGGTTGAAAGTTGAAAGTTGAAAGTTGTGGGTTGCGTGTTGAAAGTTGGACGTTGCGGGTTGCGTGTACCCAAAGTTAAGCGTTGAAATTTTGAAAACTGTTTATCATCATTGAAAGAAGCTTCTTTTGGCTTTAACCTTTAGGCTTTAAGTTTTCAACTTTGTACTTTTAACTCTCCACTCTTCTCTCTCTACTTTCAACTTTGTACTTTTAACTCTCTACTCTTAACTCTCAACTTCTCCAAATGCGCTTGTTTCTTTCAAAACACTTTCCTATATTTGCACCTCATTTAAAAAAACATAATAACTAACAATGTACGCAATAGTAAATATAGCCGGACAGCAATTCAAAGTTGCAAAAGACCAGCAGATCTTTGTACATCGCTTACAGGGAGATGAAGGCGCTAGTATTGAATTTGACAATGTGTTGTTAGCTGCAGACGGTAGTGATATCAAAGTAGGTGCTGGTGCATTGAACGGAGCTAAAGTTTCAGCTAAGATCGTGTCTCATTTAAAGGGCGATAAAGTGATCGTTTTCAAAAAGAAACGCCGTAAAGGTTACAAGAAGAAAAACGGTCACCGTCAGCAGTTCACTAAAATTGAAATTACCGGGATATCTTTATAAGGTCCTGAAGGTAAAAAGAAAGAGTATTAACCTGAATTGATTTTCAGTTCAAAAAGATAAAAAAGCATGGCACATAAGAAAGGTGTTGGTAGTTCCAGGAATGGTCGCGAATCGCATAGCAAACGTCTAGGTATCAAAATTTTTGGTGGTCAGGATGCTATTGCAGGGAATATCATCGTTCGTCAGCGTGGTACTAAGCACCACCCCGATAAGAATGTAGGTCTTGGTAAAGATCATACTTTATTTGCATTGGTTGACGGAAAAGTTGTCTTCAAAAAGAAAGCAGATAACAAGTCGTATGTATCTGTTCTTCCGGTTGCAGCTCCTGAAGTTGCTCCTGTTACAGAATAAGCTACAATATAGCATAAATAGAAAAAGCCGGAATCTCACGTTCCGGCTTTTTCTATTTATGACGTTTTCTGCTAATGTCCGACGATTGTTAGCAGAAGATATTTCTCAATTGTCTCTGATCAGCAGTCGCTCCGCAAAGCTCCTTAACGTCTCTGTTCTTTCAGA
>DALYUO010000060.1:11808-12364 GCA_031981225.1 Pararcticibacter sp. | reverse complement strand
TGCCTTACTCCAAGCCTGTTGTAGATTTGGGTTACCGACTGTACCTTTGTTCCCGTGTCTGCGCTTTCCGCCGTCAGCCAGTAATTAAGCTCTTCCTTATCAATTCCCTCAGCAATTTCGAGTGCTTTAACAAGAAGGAAAGTCTTTTTATTTGAGAGGATATCTCCTCCAACCTGCTTTCCGAATTTTTCAGGGTCGCCGTACACATCAAGGATGTCGTCCTGAAGTTGAAATGCAATTCCAAGGTTCTCTCCGAACTTATACAGATAGTCGGCATACTCGTCTGGCGCATTTCCGATCAAGGCGCCTATCTTTAAACTTCCGCCAAGTAAGACGGCAGTCTTCAGGCGGATCATCTCCAGATACCCTGATATATCGACGCCATTCGCTAATTCAAAGTTCATGTCGATCTGTTGACCTTCGCAAACCCCGGCTGCCGTGGCATTGAAAACATCAAGGGTTTTCCTCAATATGCTGTCGTCCACACGAGTTAGTAGCTTGTACGCCTCCACCAGCATAACATCGCCCGATAGTATGGCTACACTTTCATTCCATT
>DALYUO010000060.1:11027-11798 GCA_031981225.1 Pararcticibacter sp. | reverse complement strand
TATGAAATACTTCTATCCCAACAGCGGGATCAAGAGCCTTCATAACGCTTCCACCAAACAAATCGCAGGCCATCAGAACCAGGGCCGGGCGCATTCGTTTGCCACCCAGCGACATAATATATTGTATCGGTTCATACAGCTCCGACGGTGTATCCGGATACTGCTTTTCAGCTATCTGTTTGTTTATTAAATCCTGTAATTGATCAATTGAATACATAAGCATCTATAAGTGCCGGTTAAAGCTTAAATGATTATTCCTCTCCGGCTTTCCGGTGCAGTAAAGTAAAATCGATCTGGCGTTTAGAAAGATCTACCTTCTTTACCAAAATGGCTACCTCATCTCCGAGCTGGTATTTTTTCTTTTTGCGCTGGCCGATAATACAATAGTTCTTTTCATCGAGCACATAGAAGTCGTCGGTGATATCGCGGAGGCGTATCATACCCTCGCATTTATTCTCTGTGATTTCGACATACATACCCCATTCCGTTACTCCCGAAATTATTCCGGTGTATTCTTTTCCTATGTTATTTTCAAGATATTCGGCCTGCTTGTACTTAACCGAAGCCCGTTCGGCGTCGGCAGCCTTCTTCTCCATCTGCGAAGTATGCAAACACATCTTTTCATAGGCTTCTTCATTTACTGATTGCCCTTCGTTGAGGTAATGTTCTAAAAGACGGTGTACCATCATGTCAGGATACCGGCGGATAGGAGAAGTGAAGTGGGTGTAGAAATCAAAGGCAAGTCCATAATGACTCGATTTTTTTGTGGTA
>DALYUO010000060.1:4654-11017 GCA_031981225.1 Pararcticibacter sp. | reverse complement strand
GCGTCAGCACATTCTGTTCTTTTTTACCCTCTACATCTTCCATTAGGGTATTGAGTGAGCGTGCTATTCCCTTATCTGATTTTGTGTTGATCTTATATCCAAATCTTGCGGCAAACTGGGCAAAGCTGGCTAAGGTCTGTTCGTTTGGAGCATCATGAGCACGATACACGAAGGTTAAGCGTTTCTTGCCACGGCCTTTTTTGGCGATAAATTCGGCTACTTTGCGGTTAGCCAGCAGCATGAAATCTTCGATCAGCTTATGAGCATCTTTCCGTTCCTTAATATATACACCTATTGGTTTGCTTTGCTCGTCAAGCTTAAACTTCACTTCAGTGGATTCAAAGCTGATTGCGCCATGCTTGAATTTCCGGTCACGGAGCTTATAGGCCAGACCGTTAAGAATATGTATTTCTTCTTTCAGATCTTCCGAATTCCCTTCAATTACTTCCTGAGCTTCTTCATACGAGAAACGTCTGTCGGAGTGAATGACTGTTTTTCCGAACCATTGATTTAATACGTTTGCGTCTTTATCAAGTTCAAAGACCGCCGCAAAACAAAGTTTATCTTCCTTCGGGCGCAGGGAACAAACTCCGTTTGAAAGCCTTTCGGGCAACATAGGGATAACGCGGTCTACAAGGTATACCGATGTCCCACGGTCAAAAGCTTCTTTATCCAGTGCAGTATCAGGTCGCACGTAGTGAGTGACGTCAGCAATATGGACTCCTACTTCATAGTTTCCATTTTCGAGCTGTCTGAATGAGATAGCATCATCAAAGTCTTTTGCATCAGCAGGATCGATTGTGAAAGTAAGGACCTCCCTGAAGTCGCGTCGCTTCGCAATTTCTTCATCAGAAATGTTCTCGGGAATAGAATTTGCCTCGTGTTCCACCTCATCAGGAAACTGAAGGGGAAATCCATATTCGGCGAGAATGGCATTCATTTCGGTGTTGTTCTCTCCCTGAATACCCAGAACCCTGGTGATTGAGCCTATGGGGTTTTTTGCCCCTTCCGGCCAGTCGGTGATCCGGGCTATCGCTTTTTCTCCATGTTTTGCTCCGTTAAGTTCTTCCAGTGGTATGAAAATATCGTGAAGCATTTTCCTGTCGTCGGGAATGAAGAAGGCAAAACGCTCTGATACTTTGAGGATGCCGGTAAAGTCCATTTTGGCGCGCTGAATAATCTCTATTACCTCGCCTTCTTTTCTTTTGCCTTTACTTTTTGCGAAGACATATATCTTTACCTTATCGCCGTTGAGTGCTGTGCGCAGCTTTCTTGGCGCTACATAAATATCTTCTTCGAACTCGTCTTCGGGTATTATGAAAGCAGAGCCATCACTGGTCATGGATACAACACCTGTTACCAGGGTCTTTTGCTCTTTGAGCTGGAACTTTCCGCGTTCCACTTCCCTGAACAAGCCCTTCTTGCTCTCATCTTTTAAGAGCTCCATGATGGTATCTCTTGACTCGGGATCCTTAAGGTTTAGCTTTGCAGCTACCTGCTTGTAATTAAGCGGTTTATTTCCGTTTCGCTCAAAGATGTCGCTTAAAAGCTGGTTAAAAACGGTAAGTATATGACTTGATTTTTTTTTTGCCATGTATTTGAAATTGCTCTAATATAGGACTATAACAAGTAAAGCTCTTAGAAAGTTATAAAATTCAGACGATTGCTATGTTTTCGTCAGCGATCAGGGGCAGTTGTTTAAACCTCATAAGAAGCTGTGCTGTAGTGATAACGTCCTTCTGACAGTACGTTTTAATGCGTTCAATATCGTGTTCTTCCCAGTAAACCCGGTAAACATCACTGCCGTTAATATCGTCTTTCGGAGTAGGGATATTAAAAACAGCGGCAAGGAGATTTAATGAGGTGTAGCTTTTAAAGTCGCCAAACTTCCATAGTTCCATAGTATCAATATGATTTATTTCCCAGGGCTTTTTACCACCTATGCGTAATTGTGCGGGGATACACAGATCGTTTATAAGTGTACGGCGACAGAGATAGGGAAAGTCGAACTCCTTCCCGTTATGGGCACAAAGGCTTAAAGACGGAGGTTGCTTGTCGAGCAGCGAAATAAAACCAGCAAGCAGTGCGCATTCATCGTCGCCGGCAAATGATTTTACGCGCAGGCCCATCTGGTCACCTTGCCTGGTAAAGATGCCGACCGAGATACACACTATTTTTCCAAACTCGGCCATGATCCCCGCTCTCGGATAGAACTCTTCAGGCGTTTCGCCTTCTTTACGCTGTGGCAGTGTCTTCTTCTCCCAAAGCTCCCTGAACACTGGAGGAACCAGATCAAAGGAAGGGTATTGCGGTACTGTTTCTATGTCGAGTACCAGCACTTGTTGAAGATCGGTTTGTTCAAGCATAACAATGCAAACTTACATTTTAATTCTTTTCCTTATCAAGAATCGTGAATGTTTGTTCAAGGCGGTTCCCTTCCATATCAAGAATCGTGATGCTATGCTTTCCTGCAGCAGGGTTGAGAGCCAGCTGATGAAGGTTGCTGGTAGAGCCTATATATTCATCGTCAAGATGCCAGTAAAGGGTTTCTCCGGCCTTTCTGTGCGCGGCGTTAAAGATTACCTGCCCTCTGGTTCCGTTTAACTCAAGTGGAACGTAGATCCGCGCATTGTTCTTTGGATATATCATCTCCATAGGCGAGGATGCTAATGCATCGGAACCCAAACATCCTGGATGGAAGGGAGGGAGGGGCTTATAGCGAAAATCTCTGTTCTGATAGTAGTATTCCATAGCCGGAGGAAGAACAAACCAGGCTTTATGCACCATTTCAGAAGGCTGCACACAATCGTCTGTCACCTGCCATTTTTCACTTTTATCCAGATGGATCAAGCGGTGATAGGGGCAAACCGGCGCCCGCAGTCCGGCTTTCGGAACAAACGTACGTTGCTTATGCACACATAATTCAGAGGCTCTGAACCCACTTTCTCCACATAGGTCTATCTTTACCATGTTCGTTGCCGGCATAGTAAACCACTTACCGGCAGATGATGGAAGCAGCCGGAAAATATCAAATAATACAGGCGCGGCTGCATCTATTCCGGTAAGGCCCGGCCGGCCTTCCCCGTCGGCATTGCCAGCCCACACGGCCACTACATATTTTGCACTAAGTCCGATAGCCCAGGCATCCCTGAACCCAAAGCTTGTACCTGTCTTCCATGCAATTCTTTGGGAAGAATCAAACTGCTGCCATAACTGTTCTTCACCCGGCCTCATTACTTCATTCATGGCTTCGAATGTGCACCATATCGCTCCGGGATCCAGAAGCATGGCGGCTTGGTCTGCTGAAGTGTCCTCCTCTTCTGTATCTGCGTTGTAACGGGGAGCATACCATGTCGGCCGGTGAGATGGTTTTTCTGCGCTATGACTGAGGGCGCGTGCCATACCAGCATACACTCCGGCGATGTCCCACATGCTTACTTCACATCCGCCGAGGATCAGTGAAAGGCCATAGAAGTCGGGAGGCTGATTCAGCGTCGTGATGCCCATCTTTTTAAGAATGTCGTGAAACCTTTCGTACTTGTATTGCCGTAACATCCGTACTGCCGGCACATTGAGCGACCTCGCAAGCGCTTTCGAAGCGGGTACTGCGCCATCGTATCCAAGGTCGTAATTGTTAGGCTGATACCCGGCTATCTGAGTAGGTATGTCAGCAACCAGGCTGTTTGGAAGCAGCATGCCCTCACTAAGCATAGCCGCGTACAGAAGAGGTTTCAGGATGCTTCCGGGGCTTCGTCGGGCCTGAATAATATCGACATGACTTTCGAGCTCTTTATTTTCGGGTTTAAAAATATTGCCATTGTATACCAGTACTTTACCTGTTTCTATATCGAGTACAAGAGCAGATATATTGTTCACTCCGTTGGCTAGCAGTCTTTGATGATGATTGTTGAGAATGCCGTTTACCTGCTGCTGAAGCTGCATCGAAATACTGCTCTGTAACCTGCTGCTCTTTAGTTTTCCTGCATGGTAATCTTTTTTTGCTAAGGCAAGCAGATGAGGCGCAAGCCGGGGAAGGGGTATTGGCTTTTGTGGTACCGGTTCGAGCTTTGCCAGTCGCTCTTCGGTGCTGTTTATTATACCTTCCTGCCTGAGTATGCTGATAAGCCGGTTTCGTTTTTGGAGCAACAGCTTCCTGTTCCTGCCGGGGTGAACAAGTGACGGTGCGTTAGGCAGCACAGCAAGCGTGGCAGTCTCTCCCCAGGAAAGCTGGCCTGCACTGCGGCCAAAATATCTCCACGAAGCAGCTTCCAGTCCAACTACGTTGCTTCCAAACGGCGCGTTCGAAGCATAGAGGGCGAGTATCTCTGACTTTGAAAAGGTCAGTTCCAGCCGTACTGCCCTGATACTTTCGAGAATCTTGTTGGCTATTGTTCGCTTTGAACCTGTTGCCAGCCTGATAACCTGCATGGTAAGGGTACTTCCGCCACTCACGACCCGGCCAGCAGCGATATTCTGCCGTATAGCCCTTGCCAGAGAAAGCGGGTCAACCCCCGGATGCATATTGAAGCGCTTGTCTTCAAATGCCGTAATACATTTTTTAAATTTATCAGGTACTGAATCAGCCAGGGGAAACCTCCATTGACCATCTTCTGCAATCGATGCCCCCAGTAACTCGCCTTTGTTATCGTCAATGACAAAAGAAACAGGCCGTGTAAACAACGGATCCGGGAGGCAAAACCAAAAGGCAACAAGGCAGGATATAACCACTCCTGCCGTGATCTTCTTTTTTAGCGATATTTTTCCGGCAATACCTCTACCCATTGTCCTTTTACTGAAGCGTTAATACTGCTGTCGTACATCGCTTCGCAATAAACCGGCGGAAGATAGTACTTGCCGGGGTAAGAAGCATTCAACAAAATAAAATAAGTAAGTTCCTTTCCTTCTTCAATGCTGAAATATGTATTCACTCTGTCGTCCCTGATATCCCTGTAGTCGGCAGGTGATGAGCTGAAGATGTTTTCCTGATTCATCAGCCGGGTGTTGATAATTTCCCAGCCGGAAGGAAAGATCTGCGTTACGGCCATGTTTGTATACCTTCCGCGTTTGCCGGGATTGTAGATATTTACCTGTGCCACAAAGTCGGTACCCTGCGAAAGTTTTGAAGGATCCACCAGTTTTCCGTTAAGGCTGAAATAGCTTACCCGCATCGTCAATACATCGGGATTGTTTTCGGAAGGCGCTTCCTGCCCTATGGCTGGTTTGCCTTGTGTAATCAGGCGTACAAAAAGACGGTTCTTCCCTTTGTTCCTTATGGAGACATTGTTTTTCGACGCATTCAACACCGCGCGCTGCTGCCAGAGAAAGGCCTTGCTGTCGACGTTTCCTTTGCTGTTATTTAATCCATACGCGAATTGAAGTTTCGATCCGGACGTGTTGCCGCAATATTTAGAAACAGCAATCAGTGCATAAGCCGTTGACTGGGTGCTATACCAGCTTTGCTGTGAAAGCCGGGCTGCAATAGAACGTACCAGCGCAGCCGACTGGCGTTTCATGTTCATTAAGGTCAGCGTTTCAAGGATCATAGCCTCATCCCTGAGGTCAGATCCAAAGGTGCCGTACGACTGCCGGTAAGGTTTTACCGATAGCGGCAGCCCCTTTATGAGGGAAGCAGCAACTTCAGGTTGTCCGGCGATCCTGTATGCAGCGGCTAACCGCCATTTACCCGCCGGCGAAAGGTACTTGAATTCGCGCAACCTGTTCATGGCGCCGAGTTCAGGTGAACGGGCCAGGGCGAGCAGATAAAGACGGTATGCCTGCAACAGATCCCCGCCGTAGAAGTCGGTGGTCGAAGGAGTCCAGGATACTGCTTTAGACCGCTGGAATTTTTTCCATTGCGGAAGGAAAGCAGGTGGAAGCGTATAGCCTGCGGTTTCCGCTTCGATCATAAAATGACCGGAGTAGCTCGTGCTCCATTCATCCGCGGTTCCTGAGCCAGGCCAGTACGACATGCCTCCGTCTGGCAGTTGGAATCCGGCCAGTCGCAGAATGCCGGCTTTAATATTTCGCGATACCTCTGCTTTTCTCACAGATGAAAGGTCTGTAAGGCTTGAAAGGTATAATTGAGGGAATACGGAAGATGTTACCTGCTCCAGGCATCCGTGCGGATAGCGGATAAGATAGCCCAGCCGCTGCTGCAGATTAACAGGAGGGATGGACGACACTTCAAATGATGCGCTGTTTGTTCCGGTAGTTCCAAATGTATTAAAGGAGGCATTCCAGGATGCTCCCGCATCGAGTATTTTCTCTGTGACTTTTGTTATCAAAGGATTAGGGTTCCTCACATCCAGTTCTACATCATAAGCCGATGTTTCCCTTCCACTGTGCGCAGTTATCTTCACTTTT
>DALYUO010000060.1:3043-4644 GCA_031981225.1 Pararcticibacter sp. | reverse complement strand
TCCGATACCCTCGAAATTCCCCGTGTTAATATCAAAGTATACCATCTGTTCGCCCGGCCGGGCGAAGTGTATTGTTTTGGCAGCCTTAGCCGGACCGAAAGCATTTGATTGCAACTGGACCGTAACGTTCTTTACAGAATTCTCAAGCGCAAAAACGGTTACCGGAAGCTTGATCTGTTCGCCGGGGGCAAGTACCCGGGGCAGACTTGCAAGCACCATTAAAGGTTTCTTTACCTTAACCGTCTTTTCAGCAAACCCGTAAGCGCCTTCTTCTCCGGCAATAACCATTGCCTTTACCGAACCGATATATTGAGGAAGTGTAAAATGATGTGTTTGTTTTTCACCGCTATTCAGTTTGAACGGCCCAAGGAATTTAACAACCGGCTTAAAGCGGTTGGCCATTGGATTTTTATTTGCTTTACCCGACTGGCGGTCGCCGCCGATGCTGAGTATTCTCTGCAGTTCGCCGCCGTATGCTCCAATAACATAATCGAACAGATCCCATGTTTTTACTCCAAGGCCTTCCCTGGCATAAAAAGAAGCATGAGGATCAGGTGTCTTAAAACCGGTAATGTCAAGTAATCCTTCATCTACCAGGGCTACAGTATAAGTCATCGGCTTACCGGTTGCTTCTGATACGCTGATCGCCGAACGTGTTTCAGGCCTGATGGTTTCGGGCATAGTGATCAGTGGCTTTAGCTGCGTTGAAGGATCTTCAACCTCCAATGGAATCACACCGTACATACGAATCGGCAAGTCGTTCACCGTCTGGGAATGCGGCTGAAGCAGTGTAATGTTCACGAAAATATTTGGAGTCATTTCTTTCTCCGCCCTGAACCGGTATTGAGTCTGGCCTTTCTTAGTATCAATCCACCAGGTTTTAATGACCTTACTTCCGTTTTCAATACTCACCAGCGCCCGGCCATTGCTTGCTGTTGGAATGGTTAAAACCACTTCTTCGCCCACGCGGTATTTTTCTTTATCAGATGTAAACGATAACATTGCCGCTTCGGTAGGATTTTCATTTTGCAGGCGTTCCGACCAGTTCGGCCAGTCGGCATACACAATCTTTCCAGTGGCATGTCCGGTTTTGGGATCTCTTACCCGTATAAGGAAACGACCCCAGTCTGGTTCATTTACACGGAAGTTCCATTTCCCTTTTCCATTTACCAGGCGAACGGTCGACGTACTTATAAGCTTGTTATATTGGTCCTGTGTGAAATTACTTACAGAACTCTCATCTTCATCCCACCACCAGCGCCATTGTATTTTGTACAGTTCTACTTCAACATCGCGGATTCCCGGTAAAGGATTGCCGACCGGATCTACTGAAACAATATCCATAGGGTGATCTTTGCCGGTAACAAACATTCCCGACAAGCCTTCACCTTTCGGAACCCGTATTCCCACATATGACGGATAAGGGCTATACGGTAACGAAGCCTGGCTGATACTGAAATTGCCGCCGGGCTCAAACACTTTTACCATAAAGTTGAGATTCAGCATTCCGGGCGACGCCTGTTCGGTACTGACCTCCGGATTGAACGTTGTTATTCCATTCTCATTAAGATTGCCATCATATACATTTTGCAGCTGTGAAT
>DALYUO010000060.1:0-3033 GCA_031981225.1 Pararcticibacter sp. | reverse complement strand
AAGGCCGTGAAGGGTCATCGAAGGAGAAGTCTTCGAATTTCGGGAAAGAGGTTTTGCCGGCGCTCACAAAAGCATCCACCCGCGCTTTCAGGTTTCTGGCAGCGCCCCCGAACAACCACTCTGACTTAAGCGTCGCCCCCTGTACTTCATCTTTCCTCAATATCTTTTTTCCTTCGAAAGACAGGTCGATTTTCAGCCGGTTGGGCATAATCGTCTCTATCCTTATCCTCTTTTCAAATACGGCACCTCCTGCTTTTATTTTTGCCTGCCAGTTGCCCGTTGGAGAGCTTTGTTCTGTAGCCGTTTTGAAGATATAGAAGCCATTAAAGCCTTTGCTGCTGATTAGCCGTTTATAAAGCTGACCCTGTGGCGTATAAAGCTCGAAACTCACGGGATGCCCGACCGGAAGTTTATTTTCCCTGTCGTCGAGTATGAAGGTGATATGCAGTGAATCTCCCGGCCTCCATACGCCTCTTTCTCCATATATGAATCCCTTTAGTCCCTTTTGGATATGTTCACCTCCGGTATTGAAGCGGCTTAGCGGTAACGAACTTCCATCATCGAGCTTTAAGTAGGCCCTTTCATCGCCATTCTTTGCTACGAGCAGATAGGGTTTGCGTTTAAGGGTTATTGTAACGAGGCCATCACTTCCCGACTTTGCTTCACCTATGATCTGCTGCTGGTAATCCAGGAATTGCAGTGTAACGCCACCTTTAGGCTCGGCACTCAGAATATCGGTAACGGCGACAGTGAGATTATTATTGCTTCCGCTCTTCGCGATGAGGCCAATGTTTGAGGCCAGCACACTTCTCGAAGCCCACCGGTCGCGGTTATAGTATGAATTGCTGCACGGATCTTCCCTCTCATCCCAGTTATATCCATAAGGATAATAGTTGTCGTAACGGCTCCAGAACTCATCGTCCTCATCGATGTTTGCCCGGTAGCTCATCTCGTTCTCGTCGTCGCTCAGAGTTCCTCCGCTGCCTTTGCAGGAATACACCGAGTAGGAGGGCCTGAACCCGATCATGATCCGGTAGATAGCGCCTGGTTCTGTCTTTAAAAGTTTGTCGATATCCAGCATGAAGCGCGTCTTTTTGTGAAGGTTTACGCTTTTGTCGTTATCAAGCCGGATACTTACCTGCTTTACCGGCTTAGCTACCTGGCGAAGATTCATATCTCCGTCAAGTGAATTTTCCTGCAAGTACTGCGGAATATTATTTCCGTAGATTTTAATAATGGTAACGTCGACGGCTTTCAGATTGACCGCTTCGAAAGGCATCATCAGTTTACCCGAATGGGGGAGGATGACACCTTTTCCCGGTATGGTGACTGAAGGAAGCCGGTTTTCGAAAAATACATTGGCATTGAAGGACTGTGGCAATTTCTTTCCTGAGAAATTTTCGATCCCTTCATTGACAAATACACCGTAATTTCCCTCAAGTCGTTCTGAAGGATAAAGTTTTACTTCGCTGCCCTGGATGGTGTAAGCAGGCATTTCGGAGTTGGTAATTCCAATAAGTCCGTTTAATTCCTGTCCGATGCGCAAAGGATCTGAAAACTGAACAAGAACATACTGTTCATTATCCTGAACGGCACGCATATCCAGAACTTTAAAATCGCCGACGGCTGGGATTTCAAACTTCTTCTTTCCGCTTTTGTCGATATCAAGGGAGCTGCCGTCCCATAGAAGTGAAATGCTCCGGGCTTTGCTGGTTCTGGTTATATTATCTATTGTAAACTGGTGAGTTCGCGACTCATTATTGTGCTGCCATTTGACGGTAGTCTTTTCCGGACTTTCCACTTTAAGGAGCTGCTCCACTTTCGTTTCCTCCTCTGTATCCGACATAATGAGCGTTCCTGAAAGCTTCATTTTATCAGGAGAATTATTGTTTGCTGATCGCAGGCCTGAAAATTCTATTTCGTAGTCGGGTTTAATCGTCTGGAAATCGAATGAAAACTCATCCATTTCGCCGGGCACTTCCATTACCTTGTCGAGATGAAAGGTTACATTGTATTTTTGATTGGGGTCAAGATCAGATTCGGGCTTAAACTCCAGTGTTCTTGAATCAACCCAATAAACCTTTCCCTTCACATCAGGTGAAATCTCTATCAGATCATCACCCGCCGGCTTTCCCGCCGAATAGGTGTTTTGGATATCGCTTGCCAACCTTATACGGATCGCAGTTTCGCGCGATACAATTCCGCTGGTAAAGCTTTCAATATATTTACTGTACTCCACATAATTGCTTTTCTTATAGCTTTTTAAGTTCCAGTAAGTAATGCCGGCAATGGAGAGCACAGCAATGAAGGCAAGAAGAACGGTTATCTGTTTCTTTGTGAAGGATTTTTCGGAAGGCATATAAAAGATTTTTGTGAATTTAAGAAGATTTAAATTCATAAAAAAAGAATTCGGGCGCTCTTTATCTTATCATTACTCCCGGTTTATTGACGACGGGTATCCTGATGATGTTCGATTCAACTATGCTTTCGGGAAGGAAGATGAATTTTTTATCGTATATCTGATCTTTTATATAATAGCTGAGCCAGTATTCATTTGTAAGGCCGAATACCTGTTCGTCTATGGCTTCAATCAGTGCATAACTGCCGCTTTCAACAGTACCTATAGAATGGCGAAGTATAGATGTTTTTACGTCTTTCCCGTCCTTTTGTCCATAGCCCTTAGATGATACCAGTACGGTGTCAATCTGTTCTGCCTTCAGGTTCACGAGATAGACATTCCAGACCTTGGCTTCAGGGCTCTCTCTTTCAAGTACCACTGCGATGGCGATATCTTCAACAATATTTTCAGGCAGATCTTTTTTCATTTTTTAGTTGTTAGATATTAGTATTGAGATATTAGATTTTAGACATGAGAGGCATCGCTTCTGATTTCTCAAATCTCATAACTCAAATCTCAATACTACCTCATCCCTTCTTCTTTGCAAATCTTCCACCTTTTTTCTTCGGTTCCTTCTCAGCCGCTTCTGCCAGCGCTTTTACTTCCTCGAATGTAAGGTCTTTTGCTTCTTTCCC
>DALYUO010000059.1:0-22133 GCA_031981225.1 Pararcticibacter sp. | reverse complement strand
AAATATTCTTCCGGAAACTGCAGCTCAGTTTATTCTTACAGATCCACATTCTCCGGGACAGTATAGAACTATCGGGGCACCGGTAAACATGGATGCCTGGTATAAGGCCTTCGATGTTAAACCAGGAGATAAATTATACAAGAAGCCGGAAGATCGAATAAGGATCTGGTAGAATAGAGCCTGCTATAAAACAAAGCTGCTTAAAAACTATTATTGCCAAATGAATGTAGCGGAAAACATAAAAAAAGCGGGGAAAACGCTGGGGAACCTCCCCTATTTAATGCGACATTCTTTCACAGAGCTGCAAAAGAACGACCCTCTGCGGCTTGCGGGAGCTACCGCTTTTTTTACCACTTTCGCTCTTCCTCCTATCATGATTATACTGATCCAGCTTTTCGGATTATTTGTTAATGAAAGGACGATCCGAAAAGAATTAATCGGTCGACTGGGGAGCATGATCGGCAGAAAGGGCGCGCTGCAGATTAGGGAAGTACTTGAGAACATAAGTACACTAAGCAAGCATTGGTATGTTACTTTATTTGGTTTTATTTTCCTGCTGTTTGTAGCGACAACCCTCTTCAACGTAATTAAGAATTCTTTAAACCAGATTTGGAAAATCAGGGTTATACAAAACCCTGGTGTGTTATTTACGCTCAGACTGCGTGCAAAGGCTTTTGGCATTATACTTCTTACCGGCCTGCTTTTCGTTTCGGGATTAATAATTGAAGGGATACAGGCTATTCTCGGCGATTACATTACGTATATATTACCCGAAACATCGGCGTTGTTCAGCAATGCCTTAAATGAGATTTTCTTCGTCGTTATCGTGACCGTTTGGTTTACCATGCTTTTTCGTTTTCTCACAGATGGACAGCCTGCATGGAAAGTCGCCTGGGCGGGAGGTTTTTTCACTGCTATACTTTTCACCTTTGGCAAGGTAGTTTTGCGCAAAATGCTTACTGTAAGCAACATCGATACAATTTATGGCGCTTCAGGTTCCATCGTGCTCATCCTTCTCTTTGTTTTTTATTCAGCGCTAATTTTTTACTTCGGCGGTTGCTTTGTTAAAGCGTTAAGTGATAAATTGAATTGCCCTATACAACCGCATCATAAAGCATTCCATTACGAACTCCAGGAAATTGTGCAGCCCAGGTAAGCGGCTATCAACAAGCTGAAAGGTAAAGGGTAAAAGGTAAAAGCAGAAAGGTAAAAGCTGAAAGGTAAAAGTAAAAACTGATGACTGATGGCTAATGGCTGATCGCTAATGGCCGGTCACTGATCGCTTTCAGCAATTTTTCGTAAATTTGCAAAGTGATTGCAATTAACAACCTTACGTTCGAGATCGGTGCGAGGGCATTATACGACGAAGCGAACTGGCACATTAAACCTGGCGATAAAACAGGGCTTATAGGGGCGAATGGAACCGGTAAAACAACCCTGCTAAAACTGATAGTAGGTGATATGAAGCCTACCGGTGGAAACATTTCCATGTCTAAAGATCTCAAGATCGGCTATTTGAACCAGGACCTCTTGTCTTACCAATCCGATAAAAGCATTCTCCATGTGGCGATGGAAGCTTTTACACGGCAGAATGAACTTCATGGAGAAATTGAAAATCTGCTAAAAAAGCTTGAGACAGACTATTCTGATGACCTGCTTCATAAGCTAAGCGATAAACAGCACGAATTTGAAGTTCTTGACGGCTATAATATTGAATTTAAAGCCCATGAAATATTAGCAGGACTCGGTTTCAGCGAGGAAGATCAGAACCGTCCTCTGGCGGAGTTTTCGGGAGGATGGCGCATGAGAGTCATGCTTGCTAAAATTCTGTTGCAGGCTCCTGACATTCTTCTTCTGGATGAACCGACCAACCACCTTGACCTTCCTTCTATTAAATGGCTCGAAAGCTATCTTCAGGCTTTTGACGGTGCTATTGTAATTGTTTCGCATGACCGCTGGTTTCTCGACAGGGTAGTGAACCGGATCGTAGAATCGCGCAAAGGTAAGTTAACCTCTTATGCCGGAAACTATACCTTCTATACCGAAGAAAAGGGAATGAGGGAAGAGATCCAGCGTAATGAATATAAAAACCAGCAGCAGAAGATCAAACAGGAAGAGCGTTTGATCGAGCGCTTCCGGGCAAAAGCCAGTAAAGCTAAATTTGCGCAGTCGCGCATAAAAATGCTGGATAAAATGGATCGGGTGGACGATGTGGATGATGATAACCCGAGCGTAAACTTCAGCTTTAAGTTCAGCAAACAATCTGGTCGCCACGTGATACGACTGGAAGACGTAAGTAAATCGTACCCTGCAATAAAAATCCTGAGTCACAGCAGTGCTGTAATTGAAAAGGGTGATAAAATTGCATTAATAGGTGCTAACGGACGAGGTAAATCTACTTTGTTGCGCATTATTGCTGGTGCTGAATCTTTCGAAGGTGAATGTATTACAGGTCATAATGAAACCGAAACATTTTTCGCCCAGCATCAGTTGGAGTCGCTGCATCTTGAAAATGAGGTATTACAGGAGCTGCAATCCTTTGCTCCGAAACATACGGAGACTGAACTTCGCTCTATTCTCGGATCGTTCCTTTTTACTGGAGATGATGTGTTTAAAAAGATTAAGGTATTATCGGGAGGAGAAAAATCACGCGTAGCTTTAGCGAAAGCGCTTACAGCAGATGCAAATTTCCTGATCCTGGATGAGCCTACCAATCACCTCGATATCCAATCAGTAAACATCCTGATACAGGCGCTTAACCAGTTTGAAGGTACTTTTATCGTGGTATCTCACGACCGGTACCTGCTGGATAACGTAGCTAATAAGATCTGGTTTATTGAAGATCAGAAGATCAAGGAATACCCTGGAACTTATGCTGAATATGAGGATTGGCAGTCTAAACGGACGATTACGGCTATCGCCCCACCTAAGAAAGAAGAGAAGCCAACTGCAAAACCACATCAGCACACTGACGACAAAAGTAAGCAGCTCAAGAAGCTGAATCAGTCGCTGCAACAGATCGAAGAGAAAATTGCCCTGCTTGAAACAGAGGTGAAGAACGCTGAACTCGAACTGGGCCAGGAAGGAATTTATCAGGATATGGCAAAGTTGAATAGCGTCAACGAGCGCTATCAGAAAGCAAAAACAGAGCTTCAGGTAACGCAAGCCGACTGGGAAAGCCTTGCTGAACAGATTATGGAGCTGGAAGGTTGAGGGATGTGAGTTGCGGGTTGTGGGTTGTGAGTTGTGGGATGTGGGTTGCGGGTTGCGGGTTTAAAGGTGAAAGCAAAAAGGTGAAAGGTGAAAGGTGAAAGGTGAAAATCAAAAGCTGAGGGCTGATTGCTGACAGCTGAATGCTAAAAGCCAATAGCCAACCGCCAATAACCAATTAAAGAATACGGAAAATGAACCATTTTAGATCGGGTGTGCTTGTTATCGTTTTCCTGGTGCTGAGCACCTGCTGTATCTTTGGACAAAAGAAAAAGCGTGTCAATCCGGATCAGGTGCCCGACCAGCAGCTAATCTATCAGGACTATGTCTATATTCCCCAGATCCGTACTGTTGAATGTTACAATCGCAGTAAAGAGGGGTCTGTACCGGTAATAACTCTGGGTTCGGCAGATGAACTTCTGCTTGCATTTGACGATCTCAGGGCTGGAAGCAGGAATCTGTCGTATACTATTGAGCATTGCGATGCTCAGTGGAACAGCAGTAACCTTTCTCCAATTGACTATCTCGAAAGCTTTACGGAAGACAGAATCAACGACTACCGCTCTTCATTTAATACCCTGCAAAAGTATACTCATTACGAACTGATATTACCCAACAATACCATTAAGCCGAAGATATCGGGAAATTATTTGTTAAAAGTCTATGAGGAGGGTGATCAGAATAAGCTTATTCTCTCACGACGGTTTTATATTGTTTCTCCTTTGGTAGCCATACAGGCCGAATTGATAGCTTCTCCGAAGGTGCAGAACCGCGACAAGAATCAGAAGATCAATCTCCTGATAAATCACGCTGCTATTAATATTCAAAACCCTTATACAGATGTAAAAGTACTGGTCATGCAAAACGGGAGGCCCGATAATGCAAAATGGGCAGGGCGGCCTTCCTTTGTGAAGCAAAACCAGTTGGTATACAATGACCTTACTTCGTTTGACTTTGCAGGGGTTAATGAATTCAGGTTTTTTGATATCCGAAGTTTCAGATTACAGACAGAACGGGTCGCGACTATCCAAAAGGATACGTCCAATGTCATTCAGCTCCTTCCGGATGCCGACAGGAGCAACACGCCCTATACTTCTTCTTTTGATGAAAACGGACGGTTCTATATAAGGAATCAGGACGGTCGTGATAACCGGACAGACGCTGACTATGCTTCTGTTCATTTCATTCTGGAGACTACGGCTCCTTCTCCCGGCGGCAATGCGTATATAGTGGGGAAGTTTAATGACTACCGTCTTACCGAAGAAAACAGAATGACCTACGATGCTGAAAGGAGCCGTTTCTATGGCAACGTATTTTTAAAACAAGGATTGTACGATTATATGTATGTCTGGGCTAAAGATCCCGAAAACACTCAGGGAGCCGACAATACCTTCTTTGAAGGTTCTTTTTATCAAACCAGAAATAATTACCAGATATTATTCTATTACAGGCGTCCTGGCTCGAGATGGGAGGAGTTGTTGGGATATAGCGAGTTGTGAGCCAAAGCCAACAAATTTGCGCTATTTCCGTTTTATACTTCAATATATACACTATTTTTAACTCAAACAATTCCATGCACATAACATCAAAGCCAGCTAGCGAATCGCACACAATAATGAATGAACTGGTGCTGCCAAATGACACCAACCCGCTTCACAATATGATGGGAGGACGATTACTCCATCTTATGGATATTGCGGCGGCCATTTCAGCACAAAAGCATTCGAACCATATTGTCGTAACAGCATCGGTTGATAATGTTTCATTTAAGCATGCTGTTAAGCTTGGCGATGTAATTACTATTACAGCGAAAGTGACACGTGCTTTTCATACGTCTATGGAAGTGCGGATAGAGGTTTGGTGCGAAAATATTCCATCCGGATCTAAGATAAAGAGCAATGAAGCCTTTTACACTTTCGTTGCCCTTGATAATGACGGAAAGCCCGCTTTTGTGCCCGAACTACTTCCTGAAACAGAAGAAGAAAAGCATTTTTTTGATACAGCCTGGTCACGGAGAGAACTCCGGCTGATCGTTGCAGGAAAAATGAAGCCAGAGGAGGCCACTCACCTTAAGGCTATATTTTTCCCGGAACTGTGAGGGTTGCGAGTTGTAGGTTGCAGGAGGCGGGTTAAGAGAGAGTTATGAGTTATGAATTGATCACGAAAACCTGTAATTCATAATTCGTAATTTAGCTAACGTTGCTTCCCAATTCGACAATCCTGTCGAACTCTTCAGGCTTTAACGACATTACCGAAAGTCTTCCTTGCTTTACGAGTCCGATATTTTGAAGCAGTTCATCTTTTTTTATCTGCTCGAGCGTGACGGGTGATTTTAATGTTTCTACAGGTGCGAGATCTACAACCAGCCAGTTAGGGTCTTCTGTAGTGGGATCCTGATAATGCTCTTTCACCACTTTAGCAACTCCTACCACAGCCTTACCTTCATTGCTATGATAGAACAGCACCAGATCGCCTTCTTTCATATCGCGGAGGTTGTTCCGTGCCTGAAAGTTACGGACGCCGTCCCAGAAAGTGCGTCCATCTTTATTAAATTTGTCCCAGCTGTATTTAACGGGCTCGCTTTTAACTAACCAGTAGTTCATTATCGATCTTCTTTAAAAGTATAAACCGTTTTCGTCACCTATATGCTCCAGGGCGACGAAAACGGTTCCAAATTAAGAAAAGGTTTGCGAACGGCTAACTATTCTATAAATTTTTCTCCGGTAGAATACGCCAATATCTGGTTGATTAGACTTACTTTTATAGGGGAATATTGCTGTTATTTTATTTTGGACGAGTATAGGTATACACATTTATTCCAAATCATTGGCATGACAGGGCTTTGGCTGATGCAATTTCTTTTAGTATTTTGAGTTAACTCCAATAATATTCCAATATGAAGTCGTTACCGTTGCTGCTTTTTTTTGTTTTTAGTTTGGTAGGCAGTTATTTGCGGCGCAATGCAGATGAAATTAAAGTTCATCCCATAACAAATTTGTCAGACTGGAGAAACACTCCATTTCAAAGGGAGATAACCAGCGAAGTCGAAATCCTTGGACTCGGAGAGTTTACTCATGGTTGCACCGAAGTTTTTTCAGTTAAAGCTAGCTTAGCTCAATATCTTGTTTATGAGAAGGGGTTTGATGCTATTATCATAGAATATCCAAATATTCTGCTGAAGCGAATCAACGACTACTTGCAGTCTGATACTATTATGGATCGACATGCAGAGGATCTATTATTTTCGTCATGTTTTTTTGGAAGTTACAAAAACCGCGATCTCGCTGATTTTATTCACTGGATAAAGAAAGCAAACCAATCGCTTACAAAAAAAATAGTATTGAAAGGAATAGATGCGAATGCCAGGGTATTTCCTTCCAACAGATATCTAATCGAAAGATATTTATTACCAAACTTCTACAGTTCTTCCGAAGAAATCCTGAATCTTATTGGGAAGCAGTCAGATCTCTATGTATTCAATAAAATTAAATCAATCATTGAAAGGAATCCAAACGCGCGACTTACAAACCTTACGGGAGAGCAGTTACTTGAATTAAAATTGGATTTACGATCTGCAGAAGCGGCATATATGTTGCAAAGCAAAACAAAGGAGCGCACTTACTCCCGCGACAGTATAATGAGCGAAAATGTAAATGACATAGCTAAATACCACCGATCCATCCTATGGGCACATAATCTGCATCTCATGAAGGGCACACATCCTCACTCCAACCAGCAGAATTTAGGAGAATACCTTAAAGCAAGCTTTGGTACCAGATACTATTCCATTCTAACCGACTTCAGTACAGCTGGAGATGTCACCGTCTATTCGGATAACGATTACACCACGCAAAGAGTATCGGCAAAAAAGCGGTCCTTGGGTTACATCCTGGCATCAAGGCAAGGTCATTTTCCTGGCTTGATAGTACTGAAGAGTGATTTCTTAAATCCTTATTATGTTGTCAATTTAAATACTATTGACTTAGCTGGTCGCCATTTCTTGGCAAGTCAAAAAAAGGGATCCGAAGTGAACTTTAATGCGGTAATCGTGCTAAAAGACATTTCCCCGAGCCAGTTAAAGCAGTAAAGTTATGAAGTTTTTATCAGGTATCGTGATAGCGCTGGCGGCAGTAACGGTAAAGCACAGCTAAAGGATTTTTTTCTTGAGAAACGGCACGCTTGTATGGCATTGATAGCAAACAGTATAGTTAGATTAGGGAATGTCGGATTTCAAAACGCCCTGTAACCATCCTAACAAAGGGCAGCAGTTTGAAGCAAGTTGAGCTCCTTCTGCTGCCCCACCGCAGCGCAAAGCTGACCACTCCGCTAACACTACTTCCAGCCGCCGCCCAGCGACCTGTACAACTCCACCACTGCACCAAGCTGCTGACGCTGTATCGACGCCAGATTAAGTTCAGCCTGCAGCACATTACTTTGTGCAGTTATTACTTCGAGATAGTTTGCCATATCACTTTTAAAGAGCAGGCGTGCGTTCCGGCTGGCGTTACGCAATATATCCACCTGTTTATCGGCAATCTGCTTTTGTTGCTTTAGCTTCTCGTTCTGTACCAGCGCATTTGACACTTCCCCTACGGCATTCAGCACCGATTCCCTGAACTGCAGTACAGCCTGTTCGCGCTGTATTTTAGCTACTTCAAATTGAGTCTTAAGCGCCCGGCGCCTGAAAACAGGTTGTAAAACAGTTCCTCCGGCAAGTCCGAACAATGAGGTTGGAACACTAAACCAATTGCTTGACTTGAAGCTTTCAACTCCGCCGGCTGCCGTGATACTTAAAGATGGATACATATTACCCTTTGCTACACCCACCTGCGCATTTGCAGCTGCCAGGGCCATCTCATCCGCTCTTATATCAGGCCTCCGGCTTATAATTGCAGCAGGAAACCCGGCTGGCAGATCGGTTCGAACGTCCAATTGTTCTAAATAAGAGCTTCGTGGCAATGAGGCTGGCAGTTGTCCGGTTAATACCTGTAATGCATTTTCCTGTATAGAGATATTCTGTTCCAGTTCGGGGATCAGCAAAGCAGTCGTTTGTCTTTGTGCATCCGCCTGCTGTATAGCGAGAAGATTTACTTCGCCGGCATCCTTGAGTAATTTGGTAAGCTGCACTGTACTGTCGTTCAAACGCAGGTTCTCGCGGGCTATTGTCAGCTGACCATCGAGCATTAGCAGATTATAATACCCTTGGGCAATGTCAGACACCAGCTGGGTTTGCACTGCTTTGGTAGCCTCATAGGTTTGCAGATATTCCGACAACACTACTTCCTTCTGCCGCCGGATCTTACCCCATACATCAATTTCCCAGGAAAGATTAAGACTGGCATTGTAATTTTCGATATGCTTGCTACCAAGGAAACTGCTTGTGCTTAACCCGTTCAGGCTATTATCCGAAGGCCTGTTATATTGCCCCGTTACTTGCAGATCAAGTTGGGGAAGCAACAATAACTTTGCCTGCTTCAATTGCTGTTGAGCAATGTCTATACGTTTAAGGGCGATCTGAAGGTTGTAATTGTACTTAATCCCCCTGTCAATCAGTCCCAGCAATGTTGTATCAGCAAAAAGCTTCCTCCATTCTATATCGGCAATACTATTGGTATCACTGGCTGTGGTACCATTAAACTCCGTTGGAATATTTACTGAAGGCCTTTGGTAATCTTTCCCTGCTTTGCAGGCCCCAAGGAAAAGGACAAGCAGCAGGACACTATATATCTTAATGTTATTTCTTTTCATGTTATTCTATAATCAGGCATGTATTACTTCAACTTCTTCTTCCTCTTCGTCTTTTTCTGTTAATACCTTTGGCTTTCCGTTCACTCTTTCGTGAAGGCCCTGGAATATTACAAACAGTACAGGGATGATGAATATACCCAGCATTACACCTGTAAACATCCCCCCTACAGCACCGGTTCCAATGGAACGGTTACCCAAAGCAGAGGCACCCGTTGCTCTAACAAGAGGCAAGAGTCCGGCAATGAAAGCAAAGGAAGTCATTAATATCGGACGTAAGCGTAACTGCGCGGCCTCAAGGGCTGCCGCTACAAGGTCCATTCCGCCTCTTCGCCGTTGAACAGCATATTCAATAATCAGGATTGCGTTCTTTGCGAGCAAACCGACAAGCATAATAAGTCCTACCTGTACATAAATATTATTCTCTATACCGGTTAATCCGATAAAGACGAATACCCCAAATATTCCCGTAGGAACCGACAGAATAACTGCCAGAGGCAGGATATAACTCTCGTACTGGGCGGACAACAGGAAGTAAACAAATACCAGACTAAGAATGAATACAATAGTTAACTGTGAGCCAGAACTTTGTTCCTCGCGGGTCATTCCTGTCCACTCATAAGCATAACCTCTTGGAAGGTATTTTTCGGCTACTTCCTGTACTGCCTTAATGGCATCACCCGAAGTGTACCCTGGGTTCGGCAATCCATTGATGGCCACCGCGTTGAAAAGGTTATTACGCGTAACGGTCTCTGGTCCGTATACTTTCTTCAAAGCAACCAGGATGTTTACAGGAACCATCTCTCCCTGATCATTTTTCACGAATACATCATCCAGTGAAGTTGGCTCGGCGCGATAAGGAATATCCGCCTGAACAATCACCCGGTAATATTTACCAAATCTATTGAAGTCGGATGCAAAGCTGCTACCGTAATAAACCTGTAGGGTTTGCATCAGATCGGTAATGGATACTCCTAACTGCTTGGCTTTTCCGTCGTCAATATCAAGCATATATTGAGGGTTGTTGGTATTGAACGTGGTGAAAGCGTACATAATCTCCTTACGTTTCATGAGCTCTCCGATAAATCCGTTGGCGGTTGCGTTCATTTTATCAAGCGGGCCGCTCGTGCGATCCTGCAGAATAAATTCAAAGCCGCTGGTATTACCAAAGCCCTGTACGGTAGGATAAACGAACATGAAAACATTAGCCTCCTTAACAACACTTAACTTTTGGTTTAGCAACCCTATATACTGGTCGATGTTATTTACTGCACCACGTTCGCCAAAAGGTTTTAACCGTATAAAGCCTACTGCATAAGCAGAACTATTGGCGTTTGCAACGATGTTTAACCCTGTAACAGCACCAAGCCGCTCCACTCCCTCCTCCTTACTCAAAATCTTGTCTATCTTATCCATCACCTTCTGTGTCCGATCCAGCGACGCTCCCGGAGGAAGATTAACAGAGTACACTATAAATCCCTGGTCTTCAGTTGGAATAAATCCGGTTGGGGTGCGATACATAATCCAGGCCGTTGCCAGGGTAACAACGGTAAGTCCGCCAATTGCCACCCATTTGCGCTTGATTAAAAAATCCAGACTCCTTCTGTACCGTCCTGTCGTGGCATTGAAACCAGCATTAAAGGCCCTGAAGAACCGCGCTCCGAATCCTGTTTTTTCTTTATGCTCACCAGGTTCCACTTTATGAACATTCTTCAGAAATATAGCACACAACGCAGGACTCAGTGTTAAGGCATTTAACGCTGATATTAAAATGGCAATACCAAGGGTAAAGGCAAACTGTTTATAGAAAACACCCACTGGTCCCTGCATAAAGCCTACAGGTACGAATACCGCCACCATCACCAACGTAATCGATATGATGGCTCCCGATATTTCACTCATCGACTTGATAGTCGCCTTTTTTGCCTCCATGCCCGTTAATTCCATCTTCGCGTGCACGGCCTCGACGACGACAATGGCATCATCGACCACAATACCTATTGCAAGTACCATGGCAAACAAAGTAAGCAGGTTGATGGTAAAGCCAAACAGCTGCATAAAAAAGAAGGTTCCTATTATGGCAACGGGAACGGCAATAGCTGGAATAAGTGTAGAACGAAAATCCTGAAGGAATATGAACACTACAAGAAATACCAGAATAAAAGCTTCCACCAGTGTGTGCTGTACCTGGCTTATAGATGCATCAAGGAACTCCTTAGAGCTGTACATATTGAAATAGGAAATTCCTTTAGGAAAAGATTTAGATGCCTTTTCCATCACCTTGTTAACTTCTGTAAGTATATCATTTGCATTTGATCCTGCTGTCTGATATACCGCCAGTCCGGTACCCATTTTGCCCATGATCTTGGTATTGGCACTGTAGGTATAAGAGCCAAATTCCACACGGGCAATATCCTTAAGCTTTATTACAGATCCATCGGCGTTTGCTTTAAGGATAATATTCTCATATTCAACGTTCTTGGAATACTTGCCTTTATACTTTAATACATATTCAAAAGACTGACTGCTGCTTTGACCAAAGCGGCCCGGAGCAGCTTCAATATTCTGTTCCTGTATAGCATCCAAAACATCTTTTGCAGATAATCCGGCAGCATTGAGGCGATCTGGCTTTAACCAGATTCGCATAGAATAATCTTTAGCACCAAAGATGGTTGCCTGCCCCACTCCAGGAACCCTCTGGATCTCCGGAATAATATTTATTTTGGCATAATTCTGCAAAAAAGTTTCATCATAGGTTGAATCGGTGCTGTATATAAGCGGCACCATAATCATACTATTCTGTTGTTTTTGAGTAGAAATCCCAGCCTGGACTACTTCCTGCGGCAATTGGCTCACAGCTTTCGACACCCGGTTCTGCACGTTTACAGCAGCGAGATCGGGATTAGTACCGAGCTTAAAAAACACGTTCAGGGTCATAGTTCCATCGTTACTGGTGGTGGAGGTCATGTACGTCATGTTCTCAACACCGTTCACGGCTTCTTCAATAGGTGTGGCCACCGCACGGGCAACAACTTCCGCATTTGCACCGGGGTACGTTGCCGTTACCTGAACTGTGGGTGGTGCAATATCGGGGAACAACGTTATTGGCAGAGTATAAAGGGAGATAATCCCGACCAGCGTTAACAAGACCGATATCACAGTTGACAGAACCGGTCTCTCAATAAATTTTTTAAACATAGTTGTGGCATTATGCTCCCCGGATCAGCACCAGGGAGCAGTAAAAGGTATATGCAGGGTGAAAATTATAGTGACGCTGACTTAAACAGGCTGTCTATAGACATATTCTTTGGGCTTATAACCATTCCGTCACGCAAGCGGTCGATGCCCTGGTACACAATTTTGTCTCCGGCTTTTAGTCCTTTCGAAACGAGATAGAAATTGCCGCTGGTGCCTTCTATAGTAAGCGGCTTTCCTATTACTTTGTTGCTATCAGCAAGAGCGTAGACAAATACTTTATCCTGTAATTCAAAAGTAGCTTCCTGAGGTACCAGCAGTGAATTATCCACCAGAGTAGGTATTTTTATCCGTCCTGTATTACCTGATCTTAAAAGGCCGTTTGCATTCGGAAAAGCCGCTCTGAAACTAATTGTTCCCGTAGTCTTACCAAATTGCCCTTCTGCCAACTCAACCTTGCCCTTTACAGGATACACGCTGTTGTCGGCAAGGACCAGCTCGATTTCAGGCATATTCTTAATTTTCTCCTGTATTGTGCCACCGGGGAACTGCTCTTTGAATTGAATAAAGTCAACTTCGCTCATTGTGAAGTAGGCATGAATATTCCGGGTTTCAGATAGTACAGTCATTGCTTCAGGCGTTGATTTACCCACGAGACTGCCGGTCTTAAACGGTGTTTTACCAATATATCCTTCAGCTGGTGCAGTGATGGTGGTGTAGCCGAGATTAATCTTTGCGCTCTGAACCTGCGCCTGAGCTTGAGCAACATTGGCCTTGGCTGCATTATAAGCTGCCTTTGCCGATCTTAACTGCACGTCGGAAACTACATTGTTCTCAACGAGCGGCGTTAGCTTGCTTACATTTATGGATGCATTCTCAAGCGCAGCTTTTGCAGATGCTAATACCGCGACCGCTGTATTCAACTGTTCGCGATAGGGTCTCGCATCAATTTTAAACAGAGCCTGCCCCTTTTTTACTAATGCGCCTTCCTCGACATAAATAGCTTCAAGATAGCCGTCTACCTGCGGGCGGATCTCGATATCACGGCTTCCCTGCAAAGTAGCTGTAAACTCATTGTAAGTAGTAACAGGACGGCTCCCTACACTTATGACAGGCAGGTCGGGTGGTGGTGGTGCAGACGCATTATCGCCAGCCGATGAAGAGCTGCAACCACTATACAGGACGATCCCAGGCATTAATAGAGAAACCAGTATGATTTGATTCAGGGATAGTGCTTTTTTTTCAGTCGTTTTCATGTGTTAATAGTTTAAAGGTATTATGTATTTGTTTTTAAGAGCGTTAATTAATTTATTGTTAAAACGACGTTAACTTTCCTAACAGCGTTAGAAGTTTGAGCATAAAAAAAACCTAACTGAGGTTTTTAATATATCCTTCAATAGCGTCATCCAAAACCATCTTATTCAGTTCCTGGTCGATCACTGAATTACCAATTATTTTAATAGAAATAAGGCCATGCATCACCGACCAAAATGTATGATACTTCATACAAGGATTAATATCAGTGCGCTTATTCCTCTTTATCAGAACTTCAATCGGCTCCATGACGAGGCTTCTGAATTTCTGCTGCTCCGGCATCGCTTTTGCGATTTCGCAACATGCCATACCGATACCAAACATCAGCTGATAGTGTTCTGTATTATTCATCGCAAAGTCCCAGTAGGCATCGGCCATAGCCTTTATTTGTTTTTCGGGTTCTTTATGACGGTCTCTTGCTTCTATAATTTTACCAGATAACAGAGTGAAGCCCTTTTTACTGAATTCGAGAAGAATGGCGTCTTTGTTCTCGAAATGGTCGTATATCACCGGAACACTGTACTCTATAGCATCAGCAATTTTACGGATGGAAAGGGACTGCCATCCCTCCTTTTTTACCATTTGCCATGCCGTACAAATAATATCATTCTTAACTTCATCCTTCTGTCTTTGCCTGCGCTCTGATATTCCCATGTTATATTTCCTAACAGTGTTAGCAAATATAACAACACTTAATAATCACTTCCAACTATTCTAACAGGAAACCGGTTTCTTTTATATTCACATGACAAATTCAGAATATCCGCCGCCTGTTGTTTACCGCCTGATACAAAAATAGCATCGTGAATACGAATAAGGAGTGTGTAAAAACGACAAATAAGAGGTGAAATGCGTCATGAACTAATTATCTTGCTGTTTTATGCTGTTCACCAGTCCCGTGGTTAGCTTCCTGGTAAGCTGAATATCTTCAGGCGTAAGCCTGCGTTTAATAAGAAGATTGAATGCAAGTTTCATTTCAGGGCTGAACATCACCTTCCGGGCTGTTCCTCCGTCCATTGATTTGATAGACTTTATCAGTTCGCTCAAAAGTTTTTTCGCTGATTTCTGGTCATTAACCGCTTCAGCTTTCTCTTCTATTCCTTCGAGGTCGGCTCCCCCCTTCTGCCAGGCGAACTGAATGACTGCCCCTCTTAAGCTGCTACCCTCCGGATCTTCGCCCGAGGGGCCCGAAGTAACAGCCGAACTATCGGTAATAACATAAATATTTTTACCATCTGACGAAACGGCGATATCTCTATATCTCGCTTTTCCGTTGAAGTAGCTGATTGTATCTCCGCTGATTCCATCGCCGTTTTTATTGAGTTTTAAGCGAACCACTCTTCCCTCTTTTAGTGAGGCGACGAGCAGTGAATTTTTCCAGCCCGCTATTGCATCGGATGTATACACTTCTATACCAGAGGGAGCAACAGCCGGCCAGTCGGTTTTTTCACCAGAGCGATCTTTTGTTGCGGTGAATATTTTATTCAAAAAGCTTCCTTCAGCGACATACATACTTTTTATCGGAGGCCTGTATGTATCAGATCCTATCTTTTCTGCATTTTGCTCCTCGCTTACAATCTCAGGATACGTAGTATGCCATTTTCCGGGCAGGCTATCGCGGTCGGAAACGCCGGCTGAAAACCCATTATAATTATTGTCGTTATATCCTATGATCAAAGGATGCCCGTAATTCTTTCCTTTCTCGATGATGTTGATCTCATCGTCGGAGAAGGGACCATGTTCAGACGAATACAAATAGTATTCACCCTTTATCTTAGCTGCTGCCAGTCCCTGAGGGTTGCGATGTCCGTAGCTCCATACTGCATTTTGCTTTTCGGAATTAAAGGGATTATCATTAGGGATCCACCTGTCGTGTATGTCAAAATCACTGTCGGGAGTAACACTAAAGCGAAGGATCTTTCCTTCGTATTCACTTGTATTTTGAGCATGATTTGCTCTCCCTCCATTATCAAACTGTCCGGCTCCCATGTCCCCAACGGAATAGAAAAGATAATCAACGCCATCGACAGGAGCGATCAGAAGCCTGCCGCCATTATGATCACTGCTTTGAGGTATTGTATCACAAACCGTTACAGGATTTGCCAGGCTATGATTTTTTTCATTGTACTGGTAGCAGACGATCCGACCGGTAAAAAAATGCCCTCCCCAACCAGGCTTTCCCCCATCGTTTGTTGAATTTGCTGCCGGATCGTTATATATGTACATGAGGTACACATAGGGCTTTCCCTTAAGTAACTGAGGATGCAAGGCCATTCCCATCAATCCGCCCTGAGGCCATGGCTTTCCTTTATCTATTGAATCAGGAATCTTGTCATACCTTGGGAAATTCTTTTTATCATTTAAATCAAGGACAACTGTTCTTTCGCCATTCTGCGGGTTAATTCTGCTTACTTTATATCCCTTTGATTCGGTTATCCATAGAAAATTATCAGGGCCATAGACAATCTCCCAGGGGTCGCTTAATCCTTTTGCTATTATTTTGGATTTAAACTCTTCGCCATATGGTCCTGTCAGTTTTTGAGGATATGCCACCGAGCAAAAAAGAGCAAATGGAATAAAAAGCAGGATAAAGGCTTTCCGTTGCATAGAGGATGTGTTTTTCGTAAATAGATGTAAATAAGAAACAGCCTGAATACCTTAATGTTTCAACAAAAGGTATTCAGCAGACGCTGTGTTTCACTATCTTTGTCAGATAAACTGCATAAAAATGAGCTCTGGCAGAAGGATGGCTAAGGTTGTAAACTTTGTAAGAATGGATGACGAAGATTCTTTGGATGTTCTATTTTGGCAAAAAAGAAGTGCTTCTGAAAGGTTGCAGGAAGTAACAAGGTTGAGAAAAAGTTATTATTCGTGGTTAAATGGTTCATTCCCGGAGAAAATTGAAAAAACAGTTAATAAAAAACGAATATGATCTTTGAAGAAGACTTTGTTGATTTTATTGAACTTCTGAATAGGCATAAAGTAGAGTATATGGTTGTTGGAGCCCACGCGTTAGCTTTTCACGGGCGTCCAAGACATACCGGAGATCTGGATATATGGATTAAACCAAGTATTTTCAACGCGGAAAAAATGATTAATGTAATTGACGACTTCGGCTTCAGCTCATTGGGACTTGTTAAAGAGGACTTTTTGAAGGATAATTATGTTACTCAATTAGGATATCCGCCTCTCAGAATTGATATTCTGAATTCAATTTCCGGCGTTGATTTTGATGAAGCCTATAAAAACAGAGTCAATGGTGAAATCGATGATTTAAATATTTCGTTTATAAACATCGATGATTTTATAAAAAACAAACATGCAACCGGAAGAGAGAAAGATTTGGGCGATATCAACGCTCTAAAGAAAAAAAACAGTAAAGACTAATATTTCATCATCACCTCAACGTCCTTTTTCCTGCCGGACGGTATCACGTTCAGTGATACAATTTTACCTTTTACAACCACTGCTTCAACACTAGTCTCATACGGCGCATGCAGTTTAAAATGAACATCCCAGTTCTTGGGCCATGCAGGAAGCAGATAGATTTTTCTGCCGCTGGTTTGCATAAGCATTTCCTGAAGTCCAATCATTCCGGAACCGCCCCAATTATGATCAGGAGTCCAGTCGTATCCCGGTCCCCAGAAAGCAGGAAAACGCCGGCCCGAATCTCCAAGCTTCAGCAGGGCTAGCCGTGAAGCCTCATCTATTAATCCCAATCTCGCTGCAAATATGTTATCCTGCTTCCAACCGATATGGCTTCTGAACTTTAAAGCATCCGTATCGTATTTGTACGTATTAATAGCAGTATCCAGACCCGGTTTTCCTATTCCATAAATACCCCAGGGAAAAACGGGATAAAGCTGCGCGGTTTCGGTGTTATTCACCCTTTCCCATAATTTAGCCGGTGATATAGTTGGATGCCCCATTGATTCACGGAAATTGAGAGGCGGAATGCGGCTCAGCATAATCGCCCACTCCTCGCGCTTCTGCTCTTCCAGATATTTTCCTGGCAGTTCAAGCAGTCGGGATAAAACAGTTCTTAGCCCCGAAATTGTGGATGAAGCATTATAAGCCATCTTGTAGGTCTCCGCGCCTGATCCCGGATAGAAAATCAAATGCCCGTTAGCATCCAGCATTTTGCTTCCCCGCATTTTTGCGAGATGCTGGTAGTGTTCATTAAAGAAAGTGAGACAGCTTTCGATGAACGGGATATATGCAGTAATATCACGTCCTGTATATCTTTCCTCTTCGAGCATCATCAGGCAAAACTCAAGTACTGTATCCCATTCATACTCGAGCCAGGCATTGTACTCCATCCCCTTATCATACCATTCCGGACGCTTCCAGTTATACTCAGCCGGATTGGGAAGGCCAAAGTTCTCCAGCTGCTCCGTAAAACATGCCCCTTCATGATTCCAGTATACCTTGCTTCGCAGCTCCGCATTCTTCAGTATGCGGAGGTAGAAATCAAATTGAGATTTCATCATGTCGGAATCACCGCTTTTCAGCATGGGCCAGTATACCAGTCTCTGATTCTGCGCTGTATGGGTTCCCCCGCCCCAGTTCCTGAAGTCGGGCGTGAACTTCTGGTTTGAATCAGTTAAAGAAGGATCAAAAGCAAAAAGACCTCCGTTGAACTTCGTAGGCCATTTGCCAAAAGCATTGCAGCCGAGCATGTACCTGAATAGCTGGTAGTTTCTCCCGATCTTCCATTCATCGGAAAACTGGCCGGCAGACGAAGGCTGGATACATATATAGCTGCGGTCCCAGTACTGCTTCCACCATGCAACACTTTTGGCAAAATCCTCCTTTTCTTTTGCGACAGCGTTCTTTAACGTCACATTTAGCTTTTCGCGCCATTCTTGTAAATCTGGTTCTGATTCAGAACGCAGAGCGATAACAAGGCTGTGATGTGCTGAAGGCGATTTGCTCTTTAATTTCCAGCCCCTGAATTCGGTATCGAGATACTTTCCTTCATAGGTACCTGCGGCTTTCATATTAGAACCGCGCATGACTCCTCCGAATGTCAGATGTTGCAGAGGATTGTATAGCTGTCCTTTTAGACTATCAAGCCCTTGTTGCCTCACCACAGCGTCAAATACAGTAGTATCTCTGTTTTTGTGATAAAAGAGGACCTTATCCTTCTCAAAACGAATCTCGTCTTGCCGTGTCTTCACTACCCCCTGAGGAGCCCATTTCCATGAGTTTGCATTATTTTCCTTTCCTCTGGTAATCCGGTCCTCATACCTCCAGCTTTCAAAGCTGGCCTCAGCAGAAATAGCCTTGTTACCCGAAACTTCTACATAGATTACAGGCTGAAAAACATCCACCCAGACTTTAACATCCGCTGTCACTCCCCTGCTTTTTCCGCTCACCTTCACCATTCCTTCTTCCAGAACCAACTCCTGGCGGAATTCTCCTCCCGCGAAGGGGTTCGGACTTAATCTCATCCGCACCCTACCCATTTTCAGCAAAGTATTGTTTTCATCGAAGGTTCCGCTTTTTGAAACGTAAAACAACAGATCTCCATTTTCCACCCACACATTCAGTCCGATATCTCCGCCGCCACATGGCATCGACTCAGCCGAGCTTTTACTCTGGCTGTTCCACACAACGTTGTACCGGCACAATCCGGATGGCTGCGCAAATGCTCCGGTTGCCCAGCAAAGAAAAAAACAGGATATGATGAGTTTGAACATTTTCATTTAGCTATCAGCTTTCAGATATCAGATTTCAGCCTACTTATTACTTTTAACTTTTAACTCTCAACTTTTTACTTTCAACGCTCAACTCCAAATCACCAGTCATCCGTCCTGAACGATGACACCGGCAAGCCGTCTGTCCCAAAAAGATCTCCCACAACAAAATCTTTAAACGCATATCTCACAGCAACAGGCTCCTTCACCATGGGTGACGATACAGACACTGAACTTCCGTTAATAGCTGCTTTTGCAGGATAGAAGTTTTTGTCTTTACCGGCAATTTCAAAGCAGGAAAGGTCTTTCCCGAAAGAGCTGAGTCCGTTGGCGGCGTTCGCGAATTTCAGCACGGCAACACTGCCTGCTATACTCAAGGACTCGTATTCAGGACTTGCAAATCCGAAACCCTGCATCCCATAAGTCTTCGCAAGTGCAAGAAGCGCAAGTCGCTTTCCTCCCTCCTCTTTATGCGCCGGATGAATAGAATTCTCTTCTCCAATATCCATCACTACAGCCATTGCCGAATTAGGAATTTTAGACACTGATTTGCGCTGTGCATCTCTCAAATAGGCTGAGTTGAACTTTCCACCATAGTTATAAGGTGGAAGCTGGGAATAGTTATAAGGGGCAATCTGCACATAGTAAAAAGGAAAATCTCCCTGCGACCATAAAGAACGCCATCTTTTTACCATTGCCGGAAAAAGCAGCTCATATTGATCGGGCCTTTCGTAGTTAGATTCGCCCTGGTACCATATACATCCCTTAATGCCATAGCCAATCACGGGATGAAGCATCCCGTTAAAGAGTGTAGTCGGCGTACGGTTCACCACTTTGATCGAATCGTTTTTCCCGGGCACTTTTATCTCAGGGAAAGACTTCAAAACTTCCGGATCCATCCAGGCCTCCGCAGTGGAGCCACCATAACTTACGTTGATCAGTCCTACAGGCACATCCAGCATCTCATTTAACAGCCGGCCGAAAAAATACCCCGTAGCGCTAAAATTAGCTACCGTTTCAGGCCCGGCAACTTTCCACGGGGAGGGCTTACTGTTCTCCTGCGGCTCTTTCTGCGAAGAACGCGGAACCGTATAGATCCGTAAATTTTTGTTCCGGGACTTAAGGATGGCATCATTCGAGCCAATTATTGGCTGCCCTTTAAAGCCCTTAAGCGGCATCTCCATATTCGATTGGCCTGTACATAGCCACACTTCACCCACCAGCACATTATTCAGCTTAACAGGGCCGGTACTACCATCACTAATCGTTACTTCGTAAGGTCCGCCTGCCGACTGCGTCGAAACCCTTACCTTCCATCTTCCAGCCTTATCTGTCTTCACCGAATAAGTCTTACCATCCCAGGAAGTCGTCACATTTACAGAACTTCCCTCCTTTGCCCAACCCCACACAGGAACCTGTGCCTGCTGCTGTAATACCATATTATCCGTAAATAACGACGGAAGCTTGACCTGCGCCTTCAACCCGAAGGCCGCGCTTAAAAAAAATATAAATGTTATTATTCTTGCTTTCATTTTTGGCAATTTGTTGTCAGGAATTGTCTGGAATCAGCTGTCAGCAATCAATTTCCTCCTTAAACTTTAATCAATATATTATACTTATCGCGCTACTGGTGTCCTGATACTTGATACTAGATACTAGATACTTGAAACTATACTGCTACTTATCTCACCGGCATCCAAACCTCCATGTCCGTATGCCCTCTGTTTCCCCATGCATAATAAGGAACGAGACGGATTTTCACCGGCTGCGGCTTATCTTTCGATACTTCCCGGTAAAGGACGTTATTCCATCCGCCTTTACCGGTCAGAACGGCGTCTCCTGCCAATGCAATGATATTACTGTTTTCAATCGTAATGTTTTCAGGTATGAAAGCGGTGTTTGATGGAATTGCAATATCAAACAAGTTTACACCCTGAAGCAGGTCCTTAGCCTCAAGACAGTAAACCACCGGTCCTCTTTTTACTGCCACCTGATTTCGCGTTTCTTCAACAAGCGGGTTTGATTCAACAAGACTTGCAGTCATTGGTAAGTTCAGTTCGATCTTGTCCCCTGCTTTCCAACTTCTGTTAACAGAAACATAAGTTCCCGGACTAAGGCCAGCCTGCTCTTCCTTTCCGTTTATTTTCAAGGTGGCGCCCTTACACCATCCCGGAATACGGAACATCAGAGAAAAAGGTTTTGACGGAGCGGCTTCAAGGTTTACCTTAATCAGTCCATCCCAGGGATATGCCGTTTCCTGACTCAATCTTACCGCCGATCCATCTTTCAGCTTCGTCGAAAGTTTGCTGCCTCCATAAAGGTTAAACCACAACCCCTTTTCAGATACGCTATAAAGATAGTTGTTTACCTCTGCTATCGTCCTGACGACATTGGGCGGGCAGCAGTTAGAAAGTGCAATATATCCCACCCGGTCTTTCGACCAGCGTTGTTTAAACGGAAGCTCATCCGAGTAGCTCAGCGGGTTAGTGTATAAGAATTTTGTTCCGTTGAGGCTGATTCCAGATAAGATACTGTTATAAAGCGTCAGTTCTGCTATGTCGGCATATTTGGCATCGCCGGAGAGAGCCAGCATCCTCCAGTTCCACAGCATATTCCCGATGTTCGCGCAGGTCTCGCCGTGGGCTGTAAAATTCGGCAGTTGGTAATCCCGTCCGTATGCCTGGTGAATCTTCTGAACATCTGTTGGCTCGTAAGAGGTGCCGTCAGGAGACACACCGTCATATAAAGCGCCGCAGGCTCCCGTAATGTACATTTTACGCCGGGTCACGTCATTCCACATCAGGTCGAGCCGGGGGAGCAAACTGGTATCCCCCGTTTCAGCATATACGTCTGCAACTCCTGCATATAGATAATTTGCACGAACGGCATGGCCCATTGCCTTAGTTTGTTTTCTAAATGGAATCCGGTCCTGATTATCATCCGTTCCGTTCTCAACCAGTCCCCTGATAT
>DALYUO010000058.1:9175-22255 GCA_031981225.1 Pararcticibacter sp. | reverse complement strand
GCAGGGAGAACTGGGTATCACACCGTTACAAATGGCAAATGTAGTGGCCGCAGTTGCAAACAGAGGTTTCTTTTACAAACCTCATCTTATAAAAGCGTTCGGTGAGAAAAAAGTAATTAAGGAAGAGTATACCCGCAAGAACAGCGTTGGGGTTGATGCAAGGTACTTTGCTCCGGTTATCGAAGGAATGAGCAGGGTTGTTAATCAGCCCGGCGGTACAGCTTCTTATTCAAGGATTGCTGACATAGAAATGTGCGGAAAAACCGGAACGGTACAAAATCCTCACGGCGAGGATCACTCTGTATTTTTTGCGTTCGCACCGCGGAATAATCCCAGGATAGCCATTGCAGTGGTTGTAGAGAATGCCGGGTTTGGGGCTACCTGGTCGGCGCCAATTGCGAGTTTGATGGTCGAAAAATATCTTCGCGACTCAATAACCAGACCGAAAGCATACGTGGAGCGCCTGCTTAAAGCAAATTTGCTGCCCGGTGCAAAACCAAAACCACGCGTAATACAACGCAATTCAGGAGATTCTACCGTGCAAAAACTGGAGTTAAAACCCGTTGAAACGATAACACCTAAAGCTGTTTTAAAAGATGAATAACCAGAGAAGCTTCTTTTTCAATATCGACTGGCTCACTATCCTGATTTATCTGGCTCTTTGTGTTATTGGGTGGTTCAATATCCACGCAGCGGTATATGACCCTCTGCATCCGAGCATAGTAGATATGAGCACCAATTATGGCAAGCAATTTATCTTTATCATTACGGCTTTACTATTGGGCCTGGTCATTATCTTACTCGACAGCAAGTTTTTCAGCACGTTTTCCCCTGTATTTTACGGCATAACTCTTTTGCTGCTGGTTGTGGTCCTGATCGTAGGGCGCAACGTGGGGGGAAATCAGGCATGGATACCTTTGGGTAGTTTCAGGTTACAGCCGTCTGAGTTTGCTAAATTCTCGACTTGTCTCCTCTTAGCACATTACATAAGTTCGACCAATTTAAAGATGGGCGATCTGAAAATGATCGGAGTGTGCATCATTATACTGCTTATTCCCACGGCTTTAATCATGCTGCAGCCGGATACAGGTTCGGCTCTCACTTTTACTTCGCTGGTGTTTGCTTTATACCGGGAGGGCCTTTCGGGCTATATACTGATTATCGGGGCTATATTGATCGTCCTGTTTATTTTATCGCTGCTTATCAACAAATTTATTTTAGTAGCCATACTCGTCGCCCTGGCAGTAATGGCTTTGGTTCTATTCAGACAAACCCGGAAATTTATCGTTCCTATTTCGGTTACCACCGTTGCATGCATTGCATTTATCTTCAGTGTCAATTTCGCCTATCAAAATATATTGCAATCGCATCAACGGAACAGGATCGATGTAATTCTGGGAAAGGTTAACGACCCGAGAGGCCAGGGGTATAACCTCAACCAATCAAAGATTGCGATCGGATCAGGAGGCATGTGGGGCAAAGGATACCTTCAGGGAACGCAAACTAAATATGATTTTGTACCAGAACAAAGCACCGATTTTATATTTTGTACAGTTGGAGAGGAATGGGGATTTGCGGGGAGTCTGGTAGTGATCGCTTTGTATCTCACCATGCTGCTGCGCATTGTGAACATTGCAGAAAGGCAGCGATCATCATTTTCGCGGATATACGGTTACGGAGTGGCATCGATACTTTTCTTCCACTTCTTTATCAATATAGGAATGACAATAGGACTTGTTCCCGTGATTGGTATTCCGCTACCCTTCTTAAGTTACGGAGGCTCTTCGTTATGGAGCTTTACTATTCTCCTGTTCATCCTGTTAAAATTGGATTCTAACAGGATGGGGATTATATAGAAACTGTGTGATTAAGAGAAACGCCTGTGCAATAGTTCGTAAAATTTATCGACCGTTGTCTGTTTAGACGCCCAGTTATTCTTTGTTGCATAGTTAGCCTGCAGAAAATGATCGGCCGCTTCAAACGAGTCGAAACGATTCAGGATCTCAATAGCTTCACTATATGCGAGGCTATATCCGTTGAAAAGCTCTTTAATAAACAAAAGCTTGTCATTAAGATTAATAATTGCTTTAAGATCGTTCACCGACTGACTGCTAAACCTCGGGGTTGGAGATGCCTGCGCAGCCCTCTGCTCTGACATTATATCGTTCAATGTAAGACGCTGCACCGGCATAGGTTCAGGTTCTTCCTTCCTCTCAGGTATCGCCTTTACCGGAATAACCGGTTCCTTAGCTTCAGGCTCCTGTTCCGTGATTCTGATCTCTGGTTGTTTAACCTCGGGCACCTGAACAATTTCAGGTTGTTTGACCTCTGGTTCCAGATTAATCTCAGGTAGTCTCACTTCAGGTTGATTAGCCTCAGGCCGCGTGACATACTCTTCCGTAAAGCTTTTATTTACGGGCGGTATTGAAATATCTTCAGTCTTAGGATATATAATTTGGCTGATATCCGTTTTCGGAGTTTCGATCTCATTTCTGATATCCAGGGACACTTCAGCTTTTATAACAGGTTTATCTTCGGTGACCACACTGTTTCTTTCTTCGTTACTGTGATTGACAGTTTGCTCAGCAGCAGGCTGTGTCGTCTGATTGTTAACAGCCGGAGCTGGTTGAGCCGGCTTAACGGCAGTAAGTTTCATTAATATTTTGGTGTGCTCTGCAAGAAAGTCGGCATTCGCTGAAAATAGCTCCAGCTCAAGCTCGTTAAAACTGTCCGGATTTTCTGCAATGAACTGGTACTGATCATTTAACTCAGCTAAAATCCCTCCTACCTTCCTGAATAAGTCTGTTTTATTGATCATGATTGATAATAGAATAAATATGTGTTGGTAATTCGGTTCCCAAAAGTAGTATTAAATTCTGATATTAGTCCCCCACAAAAGCTGCATATGCTGTTTAGCGAGTTACATTTCAGATCAAAAAGTGGTCCAAGAGGAAGTATCGAGGTGATTTGCGGCTCTATGTTTTCGGGGAAGACAGAAGAACTAATCCGTCGACTAAGAAGGGCTCAGATTGCTAAACTGAATGTCGAAATATTTAAGCCTAAAACGGACACGCGGTATGACGAATACGCGGTCGTTTCGCACGACTCTAACTCTATTCAATCTACTCCCGTAGACAACTCAGTATCCATATTGCTGCTTGGAGCAAACACACAAGTAGTTGGGATAGATGAAGCACAGTTCTTTGACGATGGACTGCCTGAGGTATGCGTGAAGCTTGCCAACAGAGGCATTCGTGTGATCGTAGCAGGCCTGGATATGGACTTCCAGGGCAAGCCATTTGGTCCTATGCCCGCTTTGATGTCTATAGCTGAAGACGTTACGAAGGTCCATGCCATATGTGTTCAATGCGGCGCCCCTGCCAGCTTTTCATATCGTACCGCCGATACCAATACAAGGGTCCTCCTTGGAGAAAAAGAAAGTTATGAGCCTCGCTGCCGTCAATGCTTCTGTGATAACGCCGAATAGTAATGGCATTCCTTATTTAACCACACTGATCTTATGCGTCTTTACCGAGTTGTTATAACGCATCCGAAGAAGATAGATTCCACTGCTTAAGTCCGAGAAGTTATAATACAATGTGTGTGCGCCTCTGTCCAGAGAAGTATTGTTTAGTAGTGACTTAACCCTCTGTCCTGTCAGATTAAAAAGATCAAGCGAAACAACAGCATTTTCCGGCAAGTTTACAACCGTTGTTATATTATTGTTGTAATATGGCGTTACGGGGTTAGGATAGGTATATAACACTGCTGACGAGCCAGCGGCAAGGCTTTTATTATCATAATGAATTTGCGC
Organism: Pararcticibacter sp.; assembly: GCA_031981225.1. Taxonomy (GTDB): domain Bacteria; phylum Bacteroidota; class Bacteroidia; order Sphingobacteriales; family Sphingobacteriaceae; genus Arcticibacter. Next base: position 18,441 of record DALYUO010000058.1, on the reverse strand, counting down.
TTCCCTCAGATTCTGCTGAAGATCGCTTAAATCTATTCCCCCTCCCAATGCAAACGCTACTTTAACGGAGCCGTTTGCAACAATAGTAAAGGGGCCATAGCCCGACACAAACGAAACATCGGTGGCCGAAGACCCGGTCCCCGGCTGCTTAATCCCTGAAGACAAGGTCATATACTTTTCGGCCGTTGTAAAATTACCATCACTCAGCGGGCTTGTGCTGAGCGAAAGAGGATAATACGCCGGCTGCGCAGAAGAACTTAACAGTTTGACACCCGCATACGATGAAGAACTATTGGCGTTATAGGCATAGGCAAGTCTATCGATGGAGCTATACCGGGTAGCGTTGAACTCCGGGTCATCAATATCCCAGTCGGTAAACAGCCCGATGTATATTCCATCCAGGTTACTTGTACTCCTGTTTACTACTTCATATTCGGCAATAATATACTTGTCATCCGGCGACTTGCTATTCACCGTAACTTTATGCCTTACATCAATTTTCAGTCGCGAGGGATTACCGCTATCATCAAACTCAGAACTGCCGCTAATGGTACTGTCGGTTATGGCCTCCTTAACGGATACCCGTTTAATAAAATGTTCATCAGCATCCCCTTCACTGCTTCTTGCGTTGTTAGAAACTGCCGAAGGCGAATTTCCAATCATTAATGATGCCTCATACAATAGCTGACTGCCTTTATATCTGAACCCAAGCCCTCCCATCTGCCCTTGTGAACTAAAGCCTATTCTGCCATTACTGGTCACCGTAGTTTCAAGATTCTCTGTTACTATATTGAGGTAGTCAAGGGCCACCGTCTGAGTAAACATTTCAAAATCCTGATAAGTATCATTATTACCTGCATATTCAATTCTGAACTCCACACGAGAGTTATCCGGCATGTCAGGACTTATATAAGCGCGGAATGGTCCAATCCTGGTTCTACTGTCTAAGCTGGCAAGTGACCCAACGTTTTGAATAGCATCTGTAACTGTAACACGGGAATCAGAGCTTTTCAACGTGACTTTCAGACCGGCCACAGGCATCAGGAAATTTTTAAGATCGAGATAAATCTCAGCAACGCTTCCTGCAGTTAACCGGCCGTTATTATCGTCCTCAAAAGTAACGTTCTGTTGTCTCACAGAGGGAGAGCTTTCGGTAAGAGCACGATACACGTTAAGCCTTCCCTTCCCCAGCTTACCATCGTATTCAGGATTTACATTATATATGTTATCTGCTGTAACGCGCAGAAGCTCGCCAACCTGCTGCATAGACAACTGCGGATAGTACGACTTTACAAGGGCTGCCGCGCTTGATACAATGGGAGATGCCATGGAAGTACCCGACTTATACCCGTAACTGTTTCGGAAAGTAGTATTGTAAATATTATTACCCGGAGCAGCAATTGAAACGTACCCCCCATAATTTGAAGAAGACGACTTACGGTCGTTGCCAAGGACATTTGCCACTGCGATAACGCCTCTATATCCAGCCGGATAATCAGGTACGCTACTCCCGTTATTCCCTGCGGCAGCAACAATAAGACATCCGCGGGCTATAGCGTAATTAACGATATCCTCACCGTAGAAGCTTCTGTCCTGACTACCCCAGGAGCAGTTGATAACGCTGGCACCGTGGTCTGCAGCATATTTAATCCCATCATACCCCCGGTAAATATCTTCCGGCTGATTATCTGCGGCGACCTTTACAATAAAGAGCTTTGCGTTGGAGGCGATACTGGCAACGCCTTTCATATTGTTGCTAACGGCAGAGGCTAATCCGCTGACATGAACACCGTGGTCATTTTCAGCCCTGGCTACGTTAGGATCGTTGTCCTCCATAAAATTCCCGGCATTGGCGCCAACAAGGTCCCATCCTCCGGCTATATTAGCTGACAGATCCTCATGCGTTAGTTCCGAGCCTGAATCTACTATCCCAATGATTACTCCGTCAGCATTACGATAAACGTCCCATGCCTCCGGCGCTCTTACCTGCACCAGATAACTTTGCGTACCTGCATATAACGGATCATCTGGAGTGTAATTAATATGCTGAACATAGCTTGGCTCTGCATATTCAACACCTTTATCCAATAGCAACTCATTAATCACCGTTTCGATGCCAGCGTTTCCGGAGTACTTTAATTCATATATCCGGTTAAGGCCAATACGCGAGGACTCACGTAATACAGAGCTTCGGTCTTTATTATTTATCGTGCTGCCTGAGGGAAACTTCTGTGTAAGACTTACTACGGAAACTTTGTTCAGAAGAATTGCCGGTTTATCTGAAAGGGCTTTAGCACCGGCAGAAGAACGTTCTTTGAACTTGACTACAACAACATTGGGAAGATAGTCGCCTGGTTTGGTACTAGCCGACAGTTTGAAGGCACGGGTTTTACCATAGTTACTTTGCGCCAGGGATGAAACGGCCAGGCTTAAAAGCAAGATAGAAAGTAAAAATTTATTCATCCCTTTCGTTTTACCAAACATAAAAAAAAGAGTTGAAAGGAGAAAGTCTGAAGGCGAAGGATAAGGGTAAGGTGAAAGGTTAAAGCTGAAAAGCTCAAAGTTGAAAACCGCTGAAGCTATTTGAGAACATCCAGTACATTAAACATTTTCTGACGAATAGTCGATGTACGGCCGTTATAGTGATCAGTGATAAAAGAGAAAACTAGGGGAGTGCCATCTCCGCTTTTTTCATAGCCGGTATAGGCAAGGACGTTGCGGATACTGCCGCTCTTCATTTTCATATTATTATAGAGAGGAAGGCTTTCATAGAAACTGTTATACCAGGGTTCTTTAACGGCCGACTGAAGAATTCTGGCCATTGTCAGGGTAGTAATGCGGTTCTCAGGCGACAGGCCGCTGCCATCCAGTATATCTAAAGCATCTGTATCTAGCCCGAGCCTCTTATTCCAGTAATCTTTAATAACCTCTACTCCATCGGCAAAACTCCCCTTCTTTCCCTGCTTTATTGCAATGGTTTTCAGGATGTTCTCGGCATACACGTTCAGGCTCTTTTGATTCAGCCAGTATACCACCTTAGAAAGTTCGGGTGACTGGTACCTGTCGAGGATGACAGAAGCTGGCAGAAAGGCAGTCTTCTCAATATCGATCTTTCTCGTCGTTGTTGCCTCTCCCGAAACAAGGATTCCGCTAAGGGCAAGTTTTCCCGTTAGATCCGACGAAAGCTGCGAAGCAGGATCAGGCACTGACAACATGATAGTTTTTCTAAGATCGGCCCCATAGGTTCCTCGTACATAAACGATATCAGTGTATGGCGCAGAATAGGCATAGACATTATCACCGCTGCCGGTGGGTCCAGTGGTTACTTCATTCACTATTTTCAGCCCCGCCATAAGAGGATCGGTACCCTGAAAAACTACCGGATCGCCGGCCCTGGCACCTGGCTTAATAAGTAATCCAAACTGATTCTCCTCCCATGTGGCCGAAGTAGCACCGGCGCCGTAATAGTTACCGATATCCTGCCAGATCCAGCCCTGCGGCAGGCTTTGTGTTCCGAACAAACGATCGTCTGCTATCACCCTCCCCTGAATCTTCTGAATCCCGCTTTTCTTAACGGCGGCAAGCCATCGGTTTAACAGGACAGCCGATTTAGACTGCTCATAACGGTTGCTTCCTAATGTAGGATCGCCGCTCCCGGTAATAATAAGATCGCCGGTAAGGACTCCATTAGTTATCGTTCCGGTATAGCCCAAGGTGGTTTCCCAGCGAAAATCTTCACCCAATATACTAAAAGCAGTAATAGAAGTTACAGTTTTTAAGGTCGATGCCGGAGCAAGACCAGTATTCCCGTTTTTAGAAAAAACTATTTCCCCTGTTTGTGCATTTAGCACAGTCAACGAACTATTGCCGTATTTCAGCTGCGAATCTCCTTCAAACCGGGCATATGCCGCCGCTATCTTTTTCTCTAATGTTTGAACATGGTTACTCAGATAGCAAATAAGCAGACAAAAACTAAAAAGGATTTTTTTCATAAATTTTCAGCTGTTAGCTATGCCGATTGGGCCCTAGCTTTTTAGTTGAGCAGGAAGATAGAAAAACAATCCCTATCTTCCTACTCAATTAGCAAGTATTCGACGAAAAGGCGACCTAAAGAGACCCTCGATCCCTTGACTTCAGGCGGCTAATTGCTAACTTGCATGTTATAATTCAACTGATTGTGACTAAATCGTGATGATACTTACAGTGGCCCTGTAAAAAAAATAATATGAAAAAATACCTGTTCACCCTCATGTTGTTCGCCTGCTTTGTACACGTCAAGGGGCAAGACAATAAAGACGCTTCTATTTTGGAAAGGTTGGTACGTAAGACTCACTCAGCACTTCGCGACGTTGCTACCAGATCAGGTGTACCCTCTATCTTTTCAGCTCAGTGGCCGGAGAGGGCCTATCTTCAAAGAGGTGATTCGCTGGTCGCTATCCCTTTTGATAGCCTAAGAACCGGTTGGAACTACTTGGATTATGACATCGTCATTGCCTTTGACAACACGGATGTTTCTGCCATTCAATTGTTACAGGGCATAATTATTTTGAAACCCGTCAGTAAGGAGCGATTGGAGAAACTAAAATCCTTCGTGCTTAAGGATAAAGAAAGATACGAAGGAAAACGTAAATTCCAAGATAAAAAACGGAACACAACAGAATCAAAATAGCCTCGCTACCGCACGTTTATGCCATACCTCCTATCGTTATGCCCGGCACAGGTATTTTTCCCATCGAAGACAACGGTTGCTAAACGATGATTAATAAAAATGATAAAATGATGTCTGTAAGAACAGTTTTTATTTGCACCTTATTCCAATTTTTTATTTTTACGGCTACTGCCCAAACTTCTTCAGTAGATGAAGTTTGGTTACCAATAGAATATGTCAAAGACGTTAAGCAGAATAAAACTTTTCTGAATAAAAAGAAGTTCTGCACTCCTATAGAGGCTATTATTACAAGAGATGGAAAGCCTTATTTCAAAACTTACTTGGGTAGGGTCGCGAAAGCTATTTATGAATCTCAAGGGAACAATCGCTACGAAATAAAAAACGTCCAGCCCAATATAAACCGGAAGTTTTCTTCATGGGACGCGTATGAAAATCACCGTTTTATCGTCGTTCGCCAACCCGATACTATTTTATTGTTAATCAAATCTCCAGAGGGCACGTCAAATGATACAACTAAATTTATTGCCCCCGTGTCGAAGAAATTTGCGACACCTATTCATGCCGTTGAAGGGTATCTGTTGCTGCAAGGAAAGTATCACGTAGTAGATAAAGGAATGGGAAACCGTAAGAGAGAAGTATTTTTTGACCTCGATGGGAATGTTGTTTCTCCAAACTGGAAGAGTTATAAGCTTCTGGCGGCCTCGATGTTACTGGAAGATAAAACCTTGGAAAATCCACGGACATTTTTGATCCAATTGCAGGATCTTAAAGGGAATATGGAAGAAAGGGTGATATTGCATTATGGAAAAAAAGAACTGGAACTTTACAAATATACTCGCAATGCAAAGCACCGATACGTCTTGGATGTCGATTCGAAGATTACTCTTATAGGACTATAGTGATAAAACGCGGAACACAACGGATCAAAATAGCCTCGCTACCGCACCTACGATCGTCATGCCTGGCACAAAAAAAACTGGTTTAAGCTTCGCGCTTAAACCAGTTTATTATTAATTGTCAACTGTCACTTGTCCATTCTCAATTATCCATTGTCCATTGCTAATTACCCAAGCATTCCCTGCTTTACAAGGTACTCAGCAATCTGAACCGCATTGGTAGCAGCTCCCTTGCGAAGATTATCAGCAACCACCCATAAGTTAAGGGTATTCGGTTGCGACTCATCCCGGCGGATGCGGCCTACTAAAACTTCATCCTTCTCATGAGCGTCCATTGGCATCGGATATTTCAGGTTTGCAGGATCATCAACTACGATCAGCCCTTCCTGCTGTTCAAGTAAGCTTCTTACCTCTGCGAGATCAAAATCGTTCTCAAACTCAATGTTTACCGCTTCAGAGTGCCCACCCATTACAGGGATACGGACTGTTGTAGCTGTAACGTTGATAGACTCGTCTCCCATGATCTTCTTGGTTTCAAGGATCATTTTCATTTCCTCTTTCGTATATCCGTTATCGAGGAACACATCAATATGAGGTATTACGTTCAGGTCGATAGGATATGCATAGGCCATTGGGCCTTCCACTCCGTTACGCTCGTTCATCAGCTGATCAACAGCTTTCTTACCGGTACCGGTAACCGACTGGTAAGTAGAAACAACTACTCTCTTAATCTTATATTTATCATGAAGCGGCTTCAATGCCACCACCATCTGTATAGTAGAACAATTTGGATTTGCAATAATTTTGTCCTCTGTTGTTAGTACATTTGCATTAACCTCAGGAACAACCAGCTTTTTAGTGGGATCCATGCGCCACGCTGACGAGTTATCGATCACTACAGTACCGGCTTCTGCAAACCGCGGAGCCTGCTCAAGAGAAGTACCTCCGCCTGCAGAGAACAATGCTACATCAGGTTTCATTGCAATTGCATCATCCACTGTTACTACCTTGTACTTCTTACCCTTAAATTCTACTTCTTTACCAGCACTTTTTGCTGATGCCACGGGAATTAACTCAGTAACCGGGAAATTGCGCTCTGCTAAAACTTTTAACATCACCGAACCTACAAGGCCCGTAGCGCCTACAACTGCGACTTTCATTTTTAATTGTGTATAAATATGTTACTTAATTTTTGATTCTGGCAAATATGAAAAAATGTTTACTCTTTTTCGCCATTTTTTATACGAATTTTGCCCTTGCACAGTTTCAGGATTCATTTAATGACGGCAACTTTACATCTTCTCCCCTCTGGACAGGATCGGTTTCTGCATTCAGGGTTAACTCATCTGCACAACTTCAAACGGCGAAGAGCGATTCGGCGGGGATAAAATATCTTGCGACAGCGAGCACGATATCCAGCGATGTTTCATGGGAATTTTACATACAACTGAACTTTGCTCCCTCCGCATCAAACTTTGCCTGCATTTACCTTATATCCGACAAACAGGACCTGAACGATGATCTGCAGGGTTATTACATCCAGATTGGAGAAAACGGATCAAAAGATTCATACGACCTCTACAAAGCCAATGGAGGCCAGTCTGAGCTTCTGATTGACGGTCGCGACGGACGGGCAGGCGGCAGCAAGGTATTGGCCCATATCAGAGTCAATCGCACAAAAGAGGGTAAGTGGACCCTCCTTTCCAAGGAGAGGCTAAAGATTCCAGGCCGATATTCACAACCAAGTGGTTTGGGGTGCAGTGTATATACACCAAATCAAGGTCCGATCAGTTTATTTTCGACGACTTTGTGATAGGCTCGCTAAAAGATGATGGTACGCCGCCTGATAATCCGGGCCCCAACAATCCGGGAAGCGGCGATATAGAGCCGGGAGACATCCTTGTCAATGAAGTGCTCTTTAATCCCAGGGCAGAGGGTGTAGATTTCGTCGAGGTGTACAACAACTCCGGGAAGGTTCTCGACCTCGCTAATTTATCGATAGCAACGGTAAAAAAGGACAGTTTAACGAGCATCAAAGCGGTTAGTCCGACGGCCTATCCTTTTAGTCCCGGTAGCTATCTGGTCCTCACTACCGACCCTGATAACATCAGAAAAGAGTATTTCACAGAAAACCCTGATGCTTTTTTGAAGATGGCTTCCATGCCTGCCTTTAACAATGATGCCGGTACAGTGGTATTGCTAGCCGACTCTATACGTATTGATCAGTTTGACTATAATGAAAAAATGCATTTCCCGTTGATAAAAAATCCCGATGGCGTCTCCCTCGAAAGAGTGAGCTTTAACCGCCCTGCAAACGAAGCAGGTAATTTCCGCTCTGCAGCCGGCGTTGTCGGATATGCTACCCCGGGATATAAAAACTCGCAGTTTGCGGAAGAAATTCCCTCTGAAGAGGAGATCTTTCTCAATTCAAAAACATTCTCCCCCGATAATGACGGATTTGAAGATGCGTTGATGATCAATTATAAATTTCCTCAGGCCGGTCAAGTAGCAAACATCACCATTTACAATGACAAGGGAGTGCTAATAAAACGCCTGGCAAAAAACATAAGCCTGGCAGCCGAAGGGGTGATATCATGGGACGGCTTGAATGAAGACAGCATAAAGCCCCCTGTTGGAATCTATATATTGTACATTGAGCTGTTCGATACGAACGGTAGCGTAAAGAGATATCGCAGACCTTGCGTACTTGCAGCAAAGCTGTAACTCAATTACCTTTTTAAGAAACTATACCATCTGCAGATTGTTAGGATTTAATCTATCAAACAATAAAACAACTACATCTGCTATGGAAACATTAAGTAAAACCGCATTGATCACCGGAGGATCCGGCGGAATCGGATTAGAGCTGGCAAAGCTATTTGCAAAGGACAAGTACAATTTAATTCTGGTTGCAAGGGACGAAGTCAAGCTCATGAGTGCCGCCACTGAGCTTATGGCTCAATACAATATTCAGGTACTTACCATTGCCAGGGATTTGTTTAAACGTGAGAGTCCTTTTGAGATCTACGATGAGCTTAAATCAAAAGGGGTGACAGTAAATGTGCTTGTAAACAATGCAGGACAGGGAGAATACGGCGAGTTCTCCGAAACCGACATCAACCGCGAGTTTGACATCATTCAGTTGAATATAGGGGCGTACATCAGCATGACCAAGCTGTTCCTGCAGGATATGCTTGTCCGAAACGAAGGTAAAATATTAAATGTAGGTTCAATCGCCGGCGAAATGCCAGGACCATGGCAATCTGTATACCACGGAACAAAAGCCTTTGTCAATTCATGGTCTGAGGCGATAAGGAATGAGCTAAAAGACACAAACATCAGCGTCACCGTACTTCTGCCAGGCGCTACCGAAACGGACTTCTTCAATAAAGCAAGTATGCTGGATTCTAAAATTTTGGAAACAGGTTTATCTAATCCTGAAGATGTTGCCAAAGACGGCTACGAAGCACTGATGTCAGGCGATGACAAGATCGTATCCGGATTCAAAAACAAGGCGATGGTTGCTATGGGTAATGTAACGCCTGATAGCATGGCAGCTGAAAACATGAGGAAGCAGCAGGAACCTTCAAACAAACGTTAACCGGCAATTTAAATAAAGCTCCGGCCGCACCGGAGTTTTATTTAATCGGCAATCTTATGGTAATAAACGTACGAAACCATCAGAATTGCAAAGACAAAAA
>DALYUO010000058.1:7238-9165 GCA_031981225.1 Pararcticibacter sp. | reverse complement strand
GACCACCGAAACCGTCCACTGCCCAGTGGCTGACACATGCAGAAATCATCGTGATACTCAGACCTGCATAAGCCCATTCCTTAATATTCCCCTTCATAAATGGCAGAATTAAAACAAGAGAACCTGCCACTTTGAAAACTGTGAGCATGACCCTGAAATAGTCCGGATACCCCAGATGCCTGATACCCTCAACGGCCAGATCAGTATGGGATGTTAAGGCAGGCATAACTCCTTCAAATAGAAATATTATCCCCGTTGTTGTCCAGTAGATAACTTTAGTTGTTTTGTTCGTTGCCATGATTTGATCGATTTAACGTATATTCAAATTAAGTCGTTTTACACTACTTCAAGCGGGTGTTATTATGACAACTTGAAGGGTCAATTACGACATTACATCAAAATTTGTACTATCGATTGTTTCAAATCCTCCCTACTCTTCGTATTATACCGGACTGATGGGTAAATAACGATAAGTATTATGCGCAAAGCTTTTTTAAGTATAATCCTGCCATGCCTCTTTTTCATCTCATGTTCAAAAGAAAGGCAGGAAGTTCCTGTAGTTCCTGAATCGCTGAAAACGATAATGGAGACATCCGACTGCGGTTGCGATGGATATATCAATCTATATACCTGGAAGAACCAATCCGTATACGTACTGGCTTATAAAGGTCCTGCATGCGACTGGCGCCCCGTTTATTTCGACCAGAATGGAGAAGAAATTGAGATGGAGAAGGGATATAGTTATACAGATTTTCTGCAGGAGAGTAAGTTGATTAAAAATATTTGGTCTTGTAATTAGTGGAGAGTCATACGTAATAAGTCGTAAGTTTTAAGTATAAAACAACTGATAGTCTTTGTTTTATGATAAGACAATAAGTGATTTTACCTATAACATAACTGGAACCATATTGTTATTTGCGGGTCCTAGCAAATGCAAAGAAAAAGAAAATAGCTGTTGTAAAAACAAGAAAGCTCAGGCTTATCAGCAATGAATCATAGACATCCCATACCCTGATATGACTCGTTTTTTTTGCCAGATCAATTACGTCCGGCTTGACCGAGCGAATGCTTAGTTCAAGAAGAGCCTGAGACTCCTTATACAGCAGCAACGCTTCATTTCTGCGGTTTTTCTCTAAAGCAAGTACCTGATACCTGTTGCCCGAAGCGAGACTGGCAAAACGGGCTGAAGTCTCAGCATTTCCCAGCTTCGAGTGAACGGACGCAAATGCCGACCTGATATCTGCCAGGGCGCTGATATTTCCTGTATTTCTCGCAAGTAGCTCTGCTTCTTTAAAGTCTTTCAGCGCCAGATCGTAATCCTTTATAGCGACCTTTACTTTCCCCAGGTAAAGGAGAGAGCTAATAATCCCCTTGCTGTTATTCAATTTCCGGGCCTGCATATTCTCCTGGATGAAAAACCATTTCGCCTCAGAGAACCGTTTCTGCTCCCGGTATGTATGCCCCAGGCTTCTGAAGCATTTAATCCGGCCGGTTGCATTGCCAGCACCCCTGTAGAGGGGCAAGGCTCTTTTGAGGATCAGTGACTCTGCTTGCCGGTAATTTCCTAAAGCGCGGTTAATATCAGCCATGAGTACGTAGGCCGACGCCGAACTATCTTTTATTCCTGCTTTACTGTAAAGCCTTGCAGCAGAGGCGGCATGCTTTAGAGCCGCCGAATAATCATCGTTCTTTTTGAGAATGTAGGCAAGATGAATGGATGATCCGGCCGCATGTTTTATATCCTTCAGCTGATCCTGAATAGATAATGCCTCTTTATAAAGTCGTACAGATTCTCTCCAAATCCCGTTCCTTTCGTAAAAAGCAGCAATTTGGGAGTAGGTTTGCGCCTGCCCCGGGGAATTGTTTGTTTTCAAATTTAAAGAATGACGCTTTAACAGCTCTGTTAGTACAGAAACAGCACTACCTG
>DALYUO010000058.1:6770-7228 GCA_031981225.1 Pararcticibacter sp. | reverse complement strand
AGTATAACCAGTGCCGATAATACTCAGCGCAATAAACAGCCCTATAAAAATCCTGGTTTTAGACAACAAGTGTAACTCCCTATAAATATGCAATATACGATATTAAAAGATTTAAGTTACGCTTATTTCAAAACCATAAAATACACTATTGAGCTATGCCAGGGCTCATTTAAATACTTCTGCAAACAGTTGGAAAGAACGCATTCTAGCTTCATGACTGAAGATGTGCGAAGTAGCCATGACTTCGTCAACACCTGTTTTGTTTACAAAATCCTGCAGGTCCTTTTTTAACTTCTTCGTCCCTCCAATGAAGGCATAGCCAAGCATTTGATTTACGGCCTCCTCTTCATAAATATTCCAGATGCCGTCCATGCTATCCACAGGGGGCTGCAGCAACTGCCGCTTACCGGATATCACGCCAATAAAGAACTGTTGTAAAGAGGTAAACAGCCGCATGG
>DALYUO010000058.1:1089-6760 GCA_031981225.1 Pararcticibacter sp. | reverse complement strand
CTACGACGTTAACGCAAGCCATCACATAAGGCTCCTTCAGATGCGCTGAAGGCCTGAAGTTTCGCCGGTAAAGGTCTATCGCGGATAAAAATTGCGTAGGAGCAAAATGACTGGCAAAGGCGTATGGAAGACCCATAGCGGCCGCCAGCCTTGCACTATCCGTACTGGACCCTAATATCCATATAGGAATATCAAGCCCTTCGCCAGGGATAGCACGGACACTGCCTGTAGAATTGTCCTCCGAGAAAAAGAGCTGAAGCTTTTCAACATCCTGCGGGAAATGATGCTGCGCATAAAAATTTTCACCCCTGATCTCCTTTGCTGTAAGCTGATCAGAACCGGGAGCACGCCCTAAGCCCAGGTCAATTCTATCAGGATAGAGAGAAGCAAGAGTTCCAAATTGTTCTGCAACTATCAAAGGAGCATGATTAGGGAGCATAATCCCTCCAGATCCAACACGGATAGAAGAAGTTCCGGCGGCGATGAATCCTATCAGAACAGAAGTGGCCGAGCTAGCCACATTGATCATATTGTGATGTTCTGCAAACCAATAACGCTTATAGCCCAGCTGTTCGGCAAGTCTTGCTATTTCCAGGCTGTTACGAAAAGTATCTGCAGGAGTGCGGCCCTCTGCTATTGTAGCCAGATCAAGTACAGAATAAGAAATATCAGTTAATCGCTTTGAATCCATTTAGTAGTTTTTTTCGGCACGAACGACGGTAGATGACATTCGTCAGTTTCAAAATTAAAGCAAATCAAGCACCTCTTACAATGATCGGAAGATAAATGACTTTCAGTTCACAAGTTCATTCGAGGCGATGCACTTACTGTCGGAGATTTGCAATGGCACCTACCGTACGAAACCGTGCAATCGATATTCATAAACGCACAGCAGCGAGCCATCAAAAAACCACAACTAATTGAAAATCAACAAATGGCACTTACGGCATTTGTTTGGTCTTCTTATTTCAAGAAGCACAAATAATTTAACAAGGAAACAATGATCAAATTAATTTACCGCCAGATATCCTGCATTCGCCGAATAGTTCCTGCCAATAGCCTAAATAGCATTGGCCAGCCTCCATTCTGCAGCTACTTTTGAAACAACAAACAAAACATAAACAAACAAAACTCTCACAAAAATTAATTACAATCATGAAAACTCTCAAATCTCTCGCTGCCGCTTTACTTATTATTCTTACCGTAAGTGCCTTTGCTACTGATGAAACTAAGAACAAGAAACTGTTAATGGAAAATGCTGTCAACAGCTACATCGATGCCCTAAGCTACGGTAAGATCAAAGGTCTTTCCTCCGTTATTGACCAGGAAGCTAAATTTACGATCAGCTACGGGGAAACAATTCGCACCTATGGCAAAACTGAAATGCTCGAAAATCTCAGAACCCAGGAAAACATTGTTCAGAATTGCAAATCCGACTATACGATGATCGAGTCCAGCCCGGCACAAGCTATAGTAAAGGTCGTAATGAAATACGACACGTTTTCAAAAACACACTTCTTAACCCTTTCCAATACAAACAAGGGCTGGAAGATCACCAACGTCTCCTCTTCCTTTAATTAATGATTAAATAAAAAAAGAAGAAAGGTCCGGCTCGCCGGGCCTTTTTGGTTCTATCTCAGGTATACAATTAAACCGAGTCCGGCATCAAGGATTGTCACTTTCTGAGAGCTGCTTAAATTCCCTTCCTGTCCGGTTACCTTTATGTCTTTAAACTCGGGGTTCGAGTAACTGTAATCCGCAGATAGCCTAAGAGCCAGAGTGCTGCTTAAGTTGTATTTAAAACCAGCACCAAAGAGATACGCAAAAGATGTTGCAGAGGCGGATTCTTGCCTGCCCGAAAAAGACCCAACGTTCGGCACGCTAATATCGATATCTGCATCGGGCGACGACGTTCTCTGGATACCAGCCAGTCCTTTCATCTCAAAGAACAAACCTCCTTCACGAGTCAAAGGAAGAAGAGCGTACAAGCCCGTCAGAGCAGCGCCCGACTTCCAGGTGCCTGTATGGATCCTACTGGAGGCTCCCGTGCCTTCAGGCAACTCATAACCTGAGAAATCGATTCCGTTCACTCTACCTCTGAGGAGTACTGTTACTCCGATATACTTTGAAAACTGACGCCCATAACCGATATCAAGGAATGCACCGGTTGATGCCTGACCGGCATTATTACTGAAGCCCTTCTCAGCAAAGTGTCCGGTAGGAAAACTGGGTCCTGCAGAGAAAGACAAAAATGAATTCGCTGAGTTCTGCGATAAAGCGTTAAGAGAAAAAAGAAGCATAAAGCTTAGGAAGGATAGTCTTTTCATAACCTCGATAAATCAATGTAATCTGTGAATTTATCGCTAATATAAAAACAGTTATCTTACTGAAAAAGGTGATACTATTAAACCCAAGCATGGTCATTGTTCGGATCGGCACAAAATACTGTGCGATAGCGAACACTGACATCCCTCCAAAAAGAACAACACTTTATCTGTCAGACAATTATATTGATGGCATGTATTCTGTAGGTAACGGTTTATAAAATTGTCAAGTTACAAAACTTGTCATCGCAGACTTATGATCAGAAACTATTTCATAGCCGCCTGGCGCAACCTACTAAAGAACAAAGCGTTCTCTTTTATTAACATTGCCGGATTAGCCATCGGGATGGCAAGCGCCATACTTATCTTTCTATGGATTCAAAATCAACTAAGCCATGATCGCTTTCACGAGAAAACAGATCGCATTTATATTGCAAATAACCGGGATAGAAATCCTGAGGGCGAATTGTGGGCATGGCAGTGGACGCCCAAGATCCTTGGTCCGACATTAAAGAACACATATCCCGAGGTTGAGGATTTTGCGAGAGCTAATGATTGCTCATTCTACTTAACCCTTGGCGACAAACAATTACAATCCGACGGCCTTTTTACAGACCCGGGCTTTTTGAACATCTTTAGTTTTCCTTTGAAAGAAGGCAACATTCGCGAAGCGCTAAACAGTAACAACAAGATTGTACTTACTGAAAAGCTTGCAAAAAAATTCTTTGGAGAGAGCAATCCTTTGGGGAAAGTAGTAAGGATAGACAGCACGGACAATATGATTGTCAGCGGAGTACTAAAGGACCTGCCCAACAATACCTTATTTCGCTTCGAATATATCCTACCCTGGTCTTATATGAAGAAACTTGACTGGGATGACAGTAATTGGGGAAACAATTCTGTGAGGACATTCATTCTGTTGAAACCAGGCTCAAGTCAGCAGGCCTTTGATAACAAGATCAAAAACGTTACGATCAGCCATACTGCGAACAATTATTTCAAGGCAACCAGTGAAGTTTTTACCCAACCCTTAGCTGACTCCTGGTTATATTCTGAATCGGTAAATGGACAGTACACCAGGGGCCGAATAGAAAGCGTACGGTTATTTATCGTAATCGCATTTTTCATCCTGCTCATTGCCTGCATTAATTTCATGAATCTCAGCACTGCACGCAGCGAAAAAAGGGCAAAAGAAGTAGGGATCCGAAAAGTGGCGGGTGCTCAAAGATCCACGCTGATTGTTCAGTTTATTTGTGAGAGTATCCTGCTGGCGATGATCTCGGGGGGTATTGCCATTCTTCTGGTACAATTGAGCCTCCCTTTTTTCAATCAGCTCGTCGGAATAGAACTTTTTCTCAATTACCCAAACTTCTATTTTTGGTTATCCTTTATACTTTTCATTCTCTTTACCGGCGTTCTTGCTGGAAGTTATCCTGCGTTCTTCCTTTCGTCATTCAGGCCGGTGAAAGTTCTGAAAGGTTCTTTCAGATCGGTGCAATCTGCAATCAGCCCACGCAAAATACTTGTAGTGGTGCAGTTTACTTTTGCAATAACGCTGATCATCTGTACCATCATAGTTAAGCATCAAATAAACTACGCACTTTCACGTAACCCTGGCTATTCAAGAGACAGACTTGTATTTTGCTCGCTCCAGGGAGACATTAGTAAGAATTATGATCTGATCAGGAACGAATTACTAAGTACCGGCGCAGCGGTATCTGTTACCAAAACAATGAGCCCTATTACCCAACGATACAGTGATGGATGGGGATTTGAGTGGCCGGGAAGTACAGAAAAGGACAAAAAAGTTGACTTTATCAGAATGTCGGCGGATGCCGGTTTCACCAAAACAATGGATATAACCCTGCTCCAGGGACGCGACATAGACATATTCAACTATCCAACCGACTCAAACGCTGTAGTTCTCAATGAAGCAGCCGTGAAGATCATGCGGCTAAAAGATCCTGTGGGACAAATTATCAAAGAGGGCGATATGCGCTGGCATATTATAGGCGTTATTAAAGATTTCGTTTTTGAATCGCCCTATGCCACTATCAAGCCGCTGCTGGTGCTTGGCCCAAAATCATGGTTCAATGTCATTCATTACAAATTATCGCCCAACCGTTCTACATCCGAAAGTTTAAAGCTGGCCGAAAATGTATTCAAAAAATACAATCCCAATTACCCTTTTCAGTATAATTTCACAGATGATTCTTATGCGCTTAAATTCAAAGAAGAACAGCGTAGCAGTACTCTGGCAACTCTGTTCACAGCACTCACCATCTTCATTTCCTGCCTTGGACTGTTTGGCCTTGCTACTTATATGGCCGAAAACCGTATCAAGGAAATTGGCATACGGAAAGTTCTGGGAGCAAGCGTTTACAGTATTACCTCATTGCTTTCGGTGGACTTTCTTAAGCTCGTTGTTCTTTCGTTTCTAATCGCGTCTCCTGTGGCCTGGTACGCGATGAGCAGCTGGCTCAAGAATTATGAATATCGTATCCAGGTTGAGTGGTGGGTATTTGCTGCAGCCTGTTTGTTTGCCGTGACCATCGCAATACTTACCATTGGGTTCCAGTCTATCAAAGCAGCCCGGGCAAACCCAGTAAAAAATCTACGGACAGAATAGAAAGATAATTTTTTACCGCCCCAAATCCGTCATTCACCGAATAGTATCTGCAAGTGGCCTAATGAGGGTTGGACTACCTCAATCGAGGAGCTACTTTTGGATCAACAAACAAAATCAAAACAACTCAAAAACAATTACATCCATGAAAACTCTCAAAAACATCGCCGCCGCTCTGTTACTCGTTCTTTCTGTAAGTGCTTTTGCCACCGAACAAACACAAAGCAACAAATCGCAAATAGACGCTGCTGTAACAACCTACATCGACGCCCTCAATTACGGCAAAATCAAAGGACTTTCTACAGTACTTGATCAGGATCTTAAATTTACCGTCAGCCAGGGGCAAACTATTTTGAACTATAACAAGACGCAAATGATCGAAAGCCTTAAGGCGCAGGAAAACATAGTTCAAAACTGTAAGACAGATTACACAATGATCGAATCGAACCCAGGGCAGGCAATTGCCAAGGTTACGATGAAGTATGATGGCTTTTCAAAAGTAAATTTTGTTACCCTCTCAAATACCAGTAAAGGCTGGAAGATCACCAATATCTCCTCTTCTTATAATTAATGATTAAATAAAGATTAAAGGGAAGGTCCGGCTCGCCGGGCCTTCCCTTTGTTTTTAATGCGGTATCATCATATCGTATACAGCCGAGCCGCACGCCATATCACAGTCCGGTTTTCTGCACATGCATCATACTCTCTCCCGGCTGGCTTC
>DALYUO010000058.1:0-989 GCA_031981225.1 Pararcticibacter sp. | reverse complement strand
TTATCTTTTCCGGCAAACAGCTTGATCGTATAATCAAGTAATGACGTATCGCCGTACTGCCCATGCCCAGGAACCACATATTTCACGTCGGGGAAACTGCTTTTCACCTTTCGGATCGTGTTGGGCCATGCCTCAACGTCTGCATCAGCCAGATTCCCTTTCCCGGCACCCAGTTCTTTGATAAGGCAGCCACCAAATAACACTTTTTCCGAAGGTATATAGCTAACGATATTATCCCTGGTGTGCCCTCCTCCGAAATACCGGTTCACTACTTTCCCGTTGCCGACTTTGAGCACGAGCTCTTTATTAAAGCCGTGCTGGGGAACTTCAGGTTTAACAGCGGTATCCCGCTGTGCATACTGCCGGGTGAGGTTACCTGAATAAGATGCAGCCCCATTATCATGGAATGCCCGAAGTCCGCCGAGACAGTCCTCATGAAAATGGTTCACCACCACCGCCTTTAGTTTTGCATGAAGATCTCGCTTTATCCAATTGATCAGCACAAGAGACAGTGAATCATTTACCGGTGTATCAAAGACAACGGCTTCTCCATCGCGGCAATAAATTAATCCGTTACAGTACACCTTTCCCCACTGCTCTGTTTGAAAATACGTTTTATGAACATAAGTATTCGCCGAAAGCTTGTCTATCACGAGGTTTTCCGAACGAAATACTTCCTGGCAGTAAACCGCTCCAGTTCCTGCAATTAGCCACAAACAGATCATCAGGTAATTTCTCATGCTATATTATATTAATATTCAACGGTATTTCAGATTAGCCAAATCTACGATACTATGATTAAAACACGTTGGTTTTTCTCAATAGTAAAATGTAAATTCCGCTCATAAAAAGATAACCGATGATTAGCAACCATGAGATAGACTACCGCATTTTCGGAGAAGAAATGCAGTATGTAGAAGTAGAACTTGATCCGAATGAAACGGCTGTGGCCGAACCTGGTTCATTTATGATGATGGACGACGGCATAC
>DALYUO010000057.1:20717-22306 GCA_031981225.1 Pararcticibacter sp. | reverse complement strand
AAGGAAATGATCGCCGGTTTTCCGTCCGTTCAGGCTCATTTCAAAGTGACCCAGTCCCGAAATAAACACCGTTGCACGTTTCACCCCGGCCTTTACGGTAAAATCCTTACGAAACAGAGGTAGCACATTATTTGAGGGACCAAGGTTTTTGCCTCCCTTTCCATGAACAGCAGGCACGATCTTTTCAGAATCAGGCAATTTCTCATAGGCAATCCATCTTGCACCCTTCCAGTCGCCAACAGCAAACAAACCCGTTTGCCATGAAGCCACGTCGCTCCAGGCCGATACACCGCCTTTATTATCCCAAACCCTCACCTTCCAGAAATAATTTTTCGCAGGCAGCAATGCTTTACCTTCATACCTTACCTGAACCGAAGCCCCCGAAACGAGCTTCTTTGAATCCCAGACATTTCCGAGGTTAGCAGAAAGCGCTTTCGGATTATCAGCAACTAATACCTGATACGCAGTTTGCATCACATTTCGTTGTTCAGAACCGATTTCCCAGCTCAGCCGGGGCGTCTTTATATCAACCCCAACGGGATCTTTTTTAAATTCACAACGCAGATTCTCCACCATCAGCCCTTGCCCAAAGGAACATACAGAAATAAAAAGGGAAAGCAAGGAAAGAGTAGTTAGTTTGCGCATTCTTCTTTCGTATCTATGGTTAGCAAACAAAATTACTCGGAGAAGGCAGCTCTTTTATATAAAAAGTTCTCTATATTTTGTATGATATTATCTTGGGTAGAGCGCTTGCTTTGGAACTGAAATCATACGTTGTATATAAATTTTGCGAATCCAATCGCAAATTCATATAAAAATTGCGATTCCGTTCAAATTCAATCCCCCATCAGATGTCTTAAAAACACATCAGGATTATCCAGGAAAGATTTAGTGAGCCGGTAATGCTCCGTCTGGTCATAAGTCGTTTCAGAAATACCCGTTTCATCAAACTGGAAGATGGAAGCTCCTGGGTAACATATCAGGATGGGAGAATGCGTTGCTATTAAAAACTGCGCCCGGCCGCTCCTTTCCAACTGGTTAATCACCGACATAAAAGCGAGGATCCGCGCCGGCGATAAGGCTGCTTCAGGCTCATCCAGTATATAAATACCTGAATCAAAGTGATTATCAAATAAAGCGAGGAAAGATTCACCATGCGATTGCTCATGAAGGTATTCACCACCATAGGCATCAAGAAATTTCTGACGATCAACCGGAGGCAGTTCTCTGGCAAGCTCATCAATATATGATGCAAAATTAAAAAAGCTCTCCGCCCGCATAAAGAAGCCGTCATTAATCCTCCTGGGTCGCCACACCAGTTCAAGAGACTGCGCTAGCGGTGATTCATATCCCTCAAACCGATAGCCGGTATTCAAATTATGATTTCTGTTCCCTCCCCTCAGATTAAAACCACACTTTTCAGCAATCCCCTCCAGAACAGTCGATTTTCCAGACCCGTTCTCCCCGACAAAAAAGGTCACGTTGCTGTATAATGACAAACGCAATCCGTTTCTCAAATCAGCAATATTAAACGGATATATATCAGATTGGAAGGCCGGGTGTTTTATTTCTGAAAGGTATGGCATAAG
>DALYUO010000057.1:19942-20707 GCA_031981225.1 Pararcticibacter sp. | reverse complement strand
AATTTTTTTTACAAATCTCAGAGCACGGATCGAACTCAATACAGTAATAACTTAAATTCCGGGAAGACTATTTGGCAGCTTTATTTCTGCTCGTATAATCTTCGATTTAATGGATCGATCCCTGATGCACCTGACTGTTAATCGCCACTACGACAGTATTTGTTCTTCTGTGCTAATTAAAGCTTTCCTGGCTTCAATGTCATTCTTTAGTTTATCCAGCCAATAAATAATCAGGAAGGGAACAAAATTGATCAATAACGAGAGTTCGGACGTGTTATCGGGAGTATACTTTAATCCAATACCGGACAATGAAAACGCTGCGTCAGGTATTACCTCGTTCCCGATTTGTATCCCAAACGCAACTCTAAAGCCAGAATAGTAGGAGAATCCAAAAGCTGCAATATTAATTTGAAATACCTGCAATATTTGGTTCCAGGTTGAAGCGCGTAACCCTTCTACTTCTGATTTCCGCAATCTGTTCCCACAGTAAATCGAGAAAGCAAATAATCCTCCAGCTATCGAATAAAACAAAAATTGCAGACCACCCAGCACGGGTTCCTGCACAAACATCCTGCCGGTAACATATAGCCCGAACAAACCACCAGCTAACTGGTAATATCCAAGGCCCTTCATCCGGTCTTCAATATCAAATGATAAAATCCTCATTCAGTTAAAAGATAATAGCCGACCCGAGAGTACAATCAATGACAATTACGGCTCAATCGACACAATAGCCCAGCGCCCACACTAGTCCTGAATCTTACT
>DALYUO010000057.1:15022-19932 GCA_031981225.1 Pararcticibacter sp. | reverse complement strand
ACTGAATTGCATGACCACATCTTTCCAGTCCGTTCCAAACTTCACTGAAAGCATGCGGCCTTCAGGCGAAATAATTACCTTACTGGGATAGCCCGGGACATTATAATTCTTCTCAACAGCATTATCTGACATCACTGCGGGCATGGCGTAATTATTCTTTGCAAAGAAAGACTTCACTTTTTCTTCTGTGTCCCGGCACGCAATACTTAAAAAAGACAAGTTCTTATGTTTCCCTTCTTCCAGCTCTTTTGCGAAAGAGTTTATTGACGGCATTTCCTGACAGCAGGGACCGCACCAGGTTCCCCAGAAGTCAAGCATAAGCCACTTGCCTTTATAATCCTTAAGTGTGTATTCTTTCCCATCGATACCTTTCAACGCAAAATCAGGCGCTAAAGCCCAGGATGTAATAATATGATCGGCAAAGAAACGATTGAAGTTCTCGCCTGGGAAATGTCCCTCATATATCTTCTTCATTTCACCCAGCTGATTCGGATTGGCGTTGATGTGTTCAATAATAAGAGGCCTTGCGCTTACTTTATCTCCTGTCTTAAATAATTCGGAAAGGAAATCTCCCCGGTAGCTTTCCTTTGAATGTAAAAATACCCTGTCATAAAAGCTCGCGTGCGCCGATTCCTTCGCGCTTTTAGGGGAGAGTTCTGCAGCTCTCGATAAGTATCGAAAAGCCTTTGCCGAATCAGTGCCGGCTGTTTCCTTATACTTAAGATAATAGGCAAAGGCAAGGATATTCTGCTGAGCATACCTTTCTGTATTCAACGAATCCTTAACCAGTCCCTGAAGCTGATTTATTGTTCCATCAAGCAGCCCCGTTGCTGTCTTGTTTTCTCCGGCCCGCTGCAGCAGGTCATAGATTAATAAGGTATAGCGTCCTCCATTTCCTGTCTGCAAGTCTGCGGGAGTCATTTTTCCGAACTCCGCTGCCGCCTTCACAAGAACAGCCTTATCTTTTGCATTATCCTTTGCGTTCACCCATAGATACAGGGGATACGCCGTTTTCCGCATTGCCGGGTTGTTTGAGTTATTTAGCTTATCCAGCAATATATAGCTCTGTTCAGAACTATTCATTCTGTCTTTCTGCTCTTCAGCAATTTCCTCATCCGTCCAGCCGTGTTTTTTAACGCGCTCAGCAAAGTTCCTCATTTCCTCTTCCGACGGCTTCTGGTATCTGTCACGAAGAAAATGCTGCGCAAAGGAATTATGTACCCAGTCAGAGAACGAAGGGGTCTTAGACATATATTGTGCTATCGAGTAGGCTGAATCAGCGCTCCTATCTGCCACCTTTTGAAGCTTATTAAAAAGGTGGCCGTATTCCGATTCCAGCAGGTGATTTGGAGTTTTTGCTAATTCTTTAGAATAGTTGCGATACGCCCTTTCGCTGCGAAAGTGCTGCATCAGGCTGAGTTTAGCAGATACGTAATAAGCATCTCCCCGAAAAGTCGGATCATATTTCTTAAATGCATCAAATACTTTCAGCGAATCATTTTCATCCCCATTCTTCAACCACGTACTCATCCAGCTCAGCCTCACCGCCATATTGATCCACGCAGTATCAACTTTGTTAATACTAACGGGCTTTACCAGCTTTATTATCTCAGAAGCTTCTATTCCATCGGAGGTACCATTGTTCACTTTAGGTGACGTAGAATAGTAGGTCTGAGAGGATTCTTTTAATCCCGTAATACTGTTTAATATGATATCCCCCTTTTGAACTGAATAGGTAGTATCCGCTTTAGAAGAGCTCTGCCTGATCATTAGCAAGGCGCCTTTTTTACCGGTAACGTCGTATCTGGTTTGTTTGTTATCACTGGTCCACGACCCGGGATAGGAAATCTTCTTTTCAGATAAAGACCGGAATAAGCCTTCTATTTCCAGGCGGGGAGTAGCTTGCAAATTTCCCATGCACTGGGTTTTAAGCTCGTCCTTTACCTGCCAGGTAGCGAGCGAATTCTTTACCAGCTCTTCCAGTCCCCTCACTGTATCTACCCGCCCCATGGAGTCCAGCACCACTTCAAAAGGCTTTCCCAAAATAGAAAACGGGATAAGCAGGCCACTCGATTGCAATTTTGTCTTACGTATACTATCGGTATTGAAAACCATGAATTCTCCCACGCGGCCATAAGAAGGCTCTTTTTGCCAACCCCTTTGTAAGACACATTCAAGCCGGTACTTACCCTCGGCATCTTTGCCCAACACCTTGAAATTATAAGTAAATTTAGTATCCGATTTATACGGAGTCTTCATTACCGAATGTCGAATAAATGCAAAAGTCTTCCCGGTTTCGAGATTAAGCTTCTGAGCAGAAAGGTTAAAACTGATTGTCAGGCAGAGTAAGAGCAAAAAAGGTTTGGTCATGGTTTTATTGTTTAGTACACGAATATAGTAAATCTGAAACGATAACTCATGCATCTTTTTAATTTATGAAAGCGCAAATGACCGTTCAGATTTACATGCCTGGGCGGCTTATTCGGTACCAAAGAAGGCCGGTAAACCCTCCAATAGAATGATGAGGATCCGGTTTTAAAATCAGGGATTAGTGGACCAAAGCCCAACTTCTTTGACGAATGCCCTTTGCGGCAACTTTAAATTGTTAACCACCAGAGAGGCAAGATCTTCGGGTTGCAGTACTTTTTCCGCATTGCCGTCGGTAAAGTTAGCATTGATCGTCATTTCAGTCGCGATAGTACTAGGGTTCACTGTGGTTACGCGAATGTTCGATTTTCGAACTTCCTGCATCAATGATTCGGTTAAATTGATCACTGCCGCTTTAGAAGCCCCGTAAGCGCTCATCCGGGCAGACCCTTTCAATCCTGCTGTAGAAGCTACGTTAATAATATCGCCTTTACCTTGCTGCAGAATAAACGGCAGAACTTCATGTATCACATAATAATTACCTAGTACATTCACGCGAAACACCTCTTCCCATTCTGTTACAGGCAGCTCAAGAAAGCCACCAATCTTTAGTATACCGGCGTTGTTCACCAGAATATCCACCTTTTCCAGTTTTCCCACAAGCTTCCCAACAGCGGATTGAACTTCAGCATAGTTGCCTACATCGGCACTTGCCAGGGCCACTGTAATGTCGGGGTTTTGCCCTTTCGCTTCCCCGGCTACACGTTCCAGGTCAGCTACCGTTCTGGCCACCAAGCCCAGGTTTACTCCCTCAGCCGCCAAAGCAAGTGCCATTGCTCGTCCTAATCCTTTTCCAGCACCCGTGATTATGGCTGTTTTTCCTTTTAAAGTTTGCATATTTATTACGTTCGGATTTATGTATTTCAAAAGCGAATTATTCGCACCGCTAAATTCAGAATATTTGATTTAGATTTCAAATATGGCTTCAAAAGGTTCTGGATCCTCTTCATATTTCTCACTACTCCAGCGCAAATCTACCCGTTAACGGTGTATTATCTGATGCTCCGCCTATCAGTAAGTCAAATGTCCCTGGCTCAGTGACTAGTTCCAGGTTGCTGTTATAAAACGAAAGCTTATCTCCGCCTATGATAAAACGAACCGCTTTACTTTCCCCTGGCTGCAGCATTACCTTAGTGAAGTCTTTCAATTCTTTGAGAGGCCGGACAACCGATGCTACTATATCGCGGAGATACAATTGTACAACTTCTTCTCCTGCATATTTACCGGTATTGGTGAGTGTGAAAATGACCCCGACCGAGTCACCTTTGTGTAGAACGGTTTTATCCAGCTTCAGGTTAGTGTAAGAGAATCCTGTGTAGCTTAATCCATAACCGAAAGCATATAGTGGCGTGTTTTGCTCGTCAATATATGCAGAAAGGTACAATTTATCCAGTTGACCGGTATATGGACGCCCGGTATTGGTCTGACTATAGTACAGCGGAATTTGCCCCATAGAGCGGGGAAAAGTTACCGGCAGTTTTCCTGACGGGTTATATCTGCCAAAAAGAACGTCGGCAATGGCGTTTCCAGCCTCACTTCCAAGCCACCAGGTATAAAGGATTGCAGAAGCCTGTTCCGAAATGTGATTGATGATAAGTGGACGGCCAGCCATAATGATCGTAACAACCGGTTTGCCTGTTTTTACAATGGCATCAAATAGCTTCTGCTGATCGCCTGGCAGATGAATATCTGCCCTCGATTTTGATTCGCCGCTCATATCCCAGCTTTCACCCAAAGCAAGAATAACAATATCAGCCTTTCGCGCAGTTTCAACGGCTTCAGCAATTTCCCGGTCACTCGTCTTAAGCACCGTACCACCCTTTGCATACAGAACCGGCGGACCGATCTCCTCACTATTACTCAAGCCCTCGAATAAGCTTACCATTGAAGCAGAGTCGGTATTGACGTTCCAGCTCGCTGCCATATCTCTTTTAGCTTTTGCAAGCGGTCCTATAACGGCTATCGTTCCGACTTTTTTCGTCAGTGGCAGAATCCCGACATCATTCTTAAGCAGGACAATAGATTTACGGGCCACATCTCTCGCTATCGTGCGAGCTGCAGGATCAGCCAGCACCTTTTTCTCCCGCTTGATATCTGAAAATTTGTAAGGATCGTCGAACAGCCCCAGTTCAAATTTCTTGCAAAGAACCCTTCTTACCGCCTCATCTACCACGGCTACATCCACCCGACCTTCTTTTATTAATTCAATTAAATACTTACGGTAAGCGCTGCCTTCCATATCCATATCATTCCCCGCAGTAATTGCTTTTAGTGCAGCATCCTTCAGAGACGAAGCATATCCCCAGATAGTCATTTCGCCGATCGAATTCCAGTCACTCACCACCAAACCCTCATAATTCCATTTTTCTTTTAAGACCTCCCTCTGGAGGTAACTATTTCCTGTTGCCGGAACTCCATTCAGCGTATTAAAAGCATTCATAAAGGTTGCCGCACCTGCATCGGCAGCGGCTTTAAACGGAGGT
>DALYUO010000057.1:13625-15012 GCA_031981225.1 Pararcticibacter sp. | reverse complement strand
CGCCTTCCATGATTCGCCCCCAACGGGGATCACGTGCAATGTCGACCATCGGAGCGAAGGTCCAATGTATCCCCGACGCTGCAGCCTCGGTAGCGGCAATATGGGCCGATTGTCTTATAATATTCATATCCCAGGAAGCTGCTTCTGCGAGCGGGATCGGAAATGTCGTTTGATAACCGTGTATCACGTCCAGCCCGAACAACAGGGGAATTTTCAGTCGGCTCTTCATGGCCATGGCCTGCACCTCGCGGGTAGCCGCAGCGCCCTTCACATTTAGCATCGATCCCACCCATCCTTTTTGTATTTCGCTTTGCAGATCATTCTTTTTAGCACTGGCCGGCCCGGTAAGCGCTTTTCCGGTATATTGATTTAGCTGTCCCACCTTTTCTTCAAGGGTCATCTGCTTTAAAAGAAGATCCGCTTTCCGGGCAATTGCATCCGTCTGCTGGGCAAAGATACTGGTCTTTGAAAAAGCTATCAGAATGAAAACTGAAGATATAATTAACCTGCCTGTCATTTCTGTGTGTATGTGTGTGTGATTATTGATATTAAGTTCAGAATATAAACGTTCAACGCAGTTCCGCTATCCGACCTTATTTCACAGATCTTGGCCAGCTGTCTGTACGGAAAGGGGATGCCGGTAATCCTTCTTTATTATAAAGATTACAGCCCAAAGGATTATTAGCCCAGGCATACCGTACGGCTATGGGTTTGCTTATCTGGTCACTCCAGACAAGTACCTGGTCACCCTCTATTTTAGCATTTGCCCATACGAATTTCTGGTCAGCACCTGCCACAGCAAACTGCGATAGAGGTTTATTTCCTTTGGCCAACAAACCGCTGCCGATATGATCAAATGAAATAACGGCTTTATTTCCCTTCACCTCCATCGAGCGGTAGAGCGGCCCGGAATAAACAATATTATTTTCCCCATACGAAATTTTGCCTGCTGCGAGTGCAAGTCGATTTCCGACATCCTTCTTATTAAGGGGATGCACATCGTTCGTTTCACCAATGTCGATTGTGACCGCAAGCCCGGTGTTCTTTACTGAAGAAACCACCCTGAGCTGTGCCTCGCGCAGCTCCGCCCAGTTGCTTTCCGAAGGTTCAGACTTTGGCTGCATATAGTTGGCCAACTGCACAATGAGGAATGGAAAAGCGCCTGCTTGCCATCTCGTACGCCAGTCATTTATCAATGTCGTTAACAGACGTTGATATTCTCCTGTTTTTCCTGTATTAGATTCCCCCTGATACCAAATCACTCCCCTGATGCCATGAGGGATTATTGGTAATATCATTGCATTAAACAATGAAGTTGGCTGATAGAACATACGTGTAAAGCTATCCCCCGGAAGTGGCGAAGCTGCGACCGCACCGACCCTATACT
>DALYUO010000057.1:12155-13614 GCA_031981225.1 Pararcticibacter sp. | reverse complement strand
GCCCGGTTTCAGTAAGGACGCCGGCACGATATACTTTCGCAGAGGATATTTATTGTTGGTTGTGCCCACTTTCACACCGTTGAAAAAAGTCGTATCGCTATCGTCTATTGCTCCCAATTCCAGTATAGCGTCTCTGCCTGTCATTGTTGCTGGCAGATCGAATTCCTTCCTTACCCACACTGCCCCATTCGCATCTGTGCCCTGCTCTTCCCAATATCCCGGTACAATAAGGGTCTTCCAGGCAGAACTCTGTCCCGGATCAGTCGCCCAGCTAACCGCTCCCCTGTAGCCTTTATCCGCCTTACCCAATTCGTTATACCATTGATCGCTCCTGTATTTATCTGCTGCTAACACGTTGGTAATATTCGTCGAATCTTTGTATTTTGTTGCCAGAGCCTGATAAGATGGAAATTCTGTGAGACCTTCTTCGCTGACCCATGCCTCGGCTGGAGTTCCACCCCAACTCGAATGAATAATACCTATCGGCACCCCATACTTATCATACAGAGACTTAGCAAAATAATAACCCACGGCAGTGAAGCTACCTATCGTAGCCGGCCCGGCCGCTTGCCAGGTTCCTTTGACATCGCGAACCGGGTTAAAGCTCCATGCGTGACTAACAAGAAACTGACGGATGTTCGCATTTTTTGATTCAGCAAGATCGTCAGGGTAACTGCCAGCCAGGCGCGACATCGGCAGTTCCATATTCGACTGCCCGGAACAAAGCCACACATCGCCAACAAGAATATCACGAATAACTACTTCCTTAACCCTGCCTTTTATTGTCATATCGTAAGGCCCCCCTGCAACCAGCGGATCCAGTTCCGCCATCCACTTTCCGTCTGCCGCGGTCTCAGTACGGTAACTTTTTCCCTTAAATTCTATAGTAATACCTTCCCTGGGAGAAGCCCAGCCCCACACCTTTACTATTTGACCTCTCTGCAGCACCATACCGTCACTTACAAGGGCAGGCAGCGCCAGATCAGCGCCAATATTTCGCCCAACCTCCTTTTTCCGTGCATCAAAGAAATCCACCAGCGGATACACGAGGTCGTTAAGCTCTTTCATCTTATCGGTCAAAGGGGTATATAGCTTGTATTCGTTATTCAGTATCCCTTTATTTGCATCGGTATTCGAAGGGTCGACATTTTTATATGCGGGATCGTTATCCTGATATTTAAACCAATGCCAACCCACGCAGTTACCTGATTCAAGAAGGCCAAGTACATAATTCTGATAAAAAAGCCCACGGTCGGTCTGCGTTTTTACTACCCATCCGGCCCCGGCATAATTACCCATTCCCGAGTCCTCACCCTTTACATACCACTCGGTGATAATAAAAGGTTTGCCCGACCATTTCTCCCAGTTCTTCATGTCGGAAGACTGGGGAGTCCACTGGTCATAATAATTCACTGAAATCACATCAAGGTATTTCCCTGCAGCGCCCATTACCTCAGGC
>DALYUO010000057.1:9313-12145 GCA_031981225.1 Pararcticibacter sp. | reverse complement strand
TTTCTCGTAGCCATTAAACCGGCATCCGAGGTACATGTGGTTGGGGTCGTACTTCCTGATGGCCTTTGATACGATAGAGAAATATTTCTCCACTACCAGTCCCAGGAATTCGTTCCTGAGTTGGTCGGTAATATCTCGCTGTTTTACACGCTTATTTTGCAGCCACCGTTTTGCAGCCTGATAACCGGGGTCGGTTGTATCTTTCTTAGACAGGTAATTATCAAGGGTCTTCCTGTAGAAAGGCATCTCATTATCCGAGAAGTAACCGTACAAGTTGGGATCGGGCCTGTTTGCCGCGATTTGCTGGGCATAACGGTCACAGAATTTTTCAAAATCAGGATCGAACACAAAAATAGTGTTATCGGGATAACCTAAATGCCCGGATTGCTGATAGGCGCCTTTTCTTCGCCCGTAACTTCCCATAAAATCGAGCATTACCGTATATGCGAGCGGCGACTGTTTCCCCGACACCGTTTTCAGATCGCTATATCCCGACCATGCGCCCGTACCGTTAAAGCCAAGATTTCTAAACATTGCGGTAGTCTTTAAGGCCCAGTCATGCATAGTTGAAAAATTCCTTTCAAAAGCTGCCTTATTACCCTCAGACTGTCCCGGTTTCGTGTCATTCACACCTTTATGCACGAATAAATACCCTTCGGGATCGACAGACCACCATCTCTCGTCTATTTTTTTTACGTAGTAAAAACCTGTGGCTTTGACACGGCGGTCCGTCCGACCGCCATATTTGCTCAGGGCCTCCTTCTTATTGGTATTAAAACCATGAAGAGTACCGACCGTTCGGGTCGCATAGTCTTTCCATTCACGAAAACCGGCGTTACCAGTTCCCTGATTAGAAATCTTCGCACTTATAGCTAAACTGTATTCATTCTGTACCTGTGAATGCGTCTTCCCTGCCAGTATTATGGCGAGCAATGTAATAAATACTTTATACCTGTTAAACATCCTCTTCATTTTATCAGTTCACAATGAGAAGCGCTTCACGAGTCGTGGTATATTGCGGTGTTTTAACAATTAGCTTGAGGTTGTGAGTTCCCGGCGTGTCACTCGTATAGGTAAAAACAGTGCCTTTATTCACCTCCACCCCGTCAAGATACCAAGTACCTTCACAAAGGTGTGAAGGCGTAAACTGGAGAGGAATAGTTAATACCTGGCCAGATTGGGTACCAAAGCTTCCGAGGGAGCCATTAGACTGTTTTTCGGGCCAGCGACCAAGGATACGAGGATATTCGTCCTCCGTGAGTACAGGAAGTGACACCTCATCTTTACAGGAATTGAATAGCGCTGCTGTAATTATCAGTAACATGCAGCTTATCTTTTTTATGTTTTGCATCGTATTTATCATTTGTTTTCTAAATTATTGCTTATCCCACCATACAGATTTATTCCAGTTATCCGTGCCGCCCAGTGCTTCCAATGCTGCGTCATACGCTGCTTTATTATAGGAAGCCTCTGTTAGAGGATAGTTTAACCGGCGCGGAATAGTAGACGACTCAATAGTTATAGCACCATACTCTGCAGACGATCTTAATCGCGGATAACCCGATCTGCGCCAGTTGGTATAAGCCTCGGCAGGGTTATTAAAGTGCAGTATCCATAGCTGCTCGTTAACCGCCTGGAGCTGGCTTTCCATCACGGCAGGAAATGGGCGAGCCGTAAAGTAATTAGTTATCGCAGTTGTGGTTATTGGCGTCGTATTATACTGGACAAGCAGTTGCATAGCAGCTGTCACCCCGTTTTTATAAAAAGTTTCAGCGGTGGCTGTACCTGGGATAGAAGTACCCCAGCGAACTTTTGCCTCAGCCAGCAGCAGCTGTACCTCGGCATACGTAAGCATCACTCCAGGAACATTCCCTTTAAGAAAGGCGCCGTTCACCTGCGGACGGCAGGCCTTATCCTGCCATTTACTGGTCAGCGTACTCCAGTAACCTCCAGGCCAAACGTTATACCAGAAAAAGCCGGGGTTGCATGGCTGAAACTTCGACAGACCTTGTTTTGCCACAATCTCATCGGTAAGGTCAATCCTATTAAAGGGATTGTTGGCAGCAGAAGCCGTTTCATCATAACTGCGGCAATAGACCAGAAGCCGCGGATCATTAGTATTCTTCAGGTAGTTCCAAAACGTCGAACAGATAAACGGAGTAGGATAGGTTTCACGGCCCCGCCAGATTTGTGCGAAAGCATTACGCCGGAATTCGTTGGAGTCCCAATCGTTAATCTCCATGTAAGTTATCATCGCATTATCCGCAGTACCCAGAAAACCTGCAGGTGAAGAGGCTACATCTTTAACTTCCGCTTCCGCCAACGCCGGATCGACCTTAGTTAACCGCATAGCCAAACGCAAACGCAGTGAATTCGCAAAACGTTTCCACTTCTGGATATCCCCTTTATAAACCAGATCGCCGGAGATTGAACCGCCGCCCGAAGTTAGCGCTGCCTCGGCCTCTTTCAGTTCTTTAAAAAAATCATGATAAATAAGCTCCTGCTTATCATAAGCAGGGGTAATGATCAGGTCCGTATAACCCTTTCCGGCATCAAAATAGGGAACATCACCAAAGGTATCGGTAAGGAGCATAAAATAATACACCTTGAAAATTCTCGCTACCGCCTGTACGTTCTGGTACACCGGTTTATCCTCCGTAAAATTAATTACATCTACAAGATTTTTGACAGCTACACCATATATCCTGTTCCAGGCTTGCGCCATCAGCGTATTACTTCGCCGGTATTGCCCGCCCCAGTTGGTCACATTAAAATCACCCTGTACGAGTTGGACAAAACTACCTGAATACGAGTTAAAGGGCTCATTCATGG